>DATFXK010000001.1:0-5551 GCA_035316005.1 Acidimicrobiia bacterium
AACGAGCCCGCCGTCATCGCCGCGCTGGCCGACGCCGACACGAGCAAGGAGATCCTGTTCCTGCACGCGCAGACGCTGTCGGAGTCACGCCGCGTGCCGACGCCGCGCACGGTGCGGGGCCGCTCGTACGACCTCACGGCCCTCGTCGCCGAGAGCGATCTCCCGCACCACGTCCAGCTCGTCTGGCACGGCGTCAACGACGAGGCCAACGTGCGGCAGTTCCTCGGCTCGCGGGTGCACTGGGCCGAGTGCGACGTGCGCCTTAACCCGCTCGGCCGTCTGGTGCTCCGGCACGACTCGTTCGAGCGCACGCCGTGGAACCGGTCCGAGCCGGTGTTCCTCCTCGACGACCTGCTGGCCCGCCTGCACGAGTCCGGCCGCGGCGCCAAGCTCGACCTGAAGGACGGCGAGGCGATCCTCGACGACGTGCTTGCCGCCGTCGACGCGCACGGCTTCGACGACCGGGACCTCTGGTTCAACGGGCGCATCGAGGCGCTGGGCGAGGACGGCATCGAGCGCCTTGTTTCCGCGCACCCGGACGCGATCGTCCAGTGCCCGGTCGACTTCCTCACGCCGCTCGTGCTCGCCGCGCCCGAGCGGGCGTGGGACACGATCAAGATGCTGACGGGGTGGGGTGTGAGCCGCTTCTCGGTGAGCTGGGCGGGCGAGCACGCCCGGGAGCTGCTCGAGGCACTCGAGGACTTCGGCTGCGAGGTGAACCTCTACGCGGTGCCCGACCTCGAGGCGTTCCTTCGGGCCGCGTTGCTGCTGCCGACCTCGATCACGACCGACTTCAACTTCCCGGCCTGGCACTACTTCGGCCGCGGCGCCGGCGAGCACCACCGCTACCACCGCTACACGGTCGACGCCCTCGTCCCCCCGACGACCGACGTCGCCTGACGACTAACCCCAGCCGGAGCCGGCGCCCTGCACCATGCCGAAGGGGCCGGTGGGCCAGCGGAAACAGTCCATCATCAGCTGGTCGACCTCGTCGGCGGTCGCGATGCCCTCGTTCACGACCTTCTGCGCCTCGGCGACCATGGCGAAGTAGACGCGGTTGGTGACGAACCCCCACGCCATAGGCGTGTCCCGCACGACGACCGGGTTCTTGCCGCACGCCGCCGCCACGTCCGTGACCGTGGCGATCGTCTCGTCGCTCGTGTCGCGCGTCGAGACGATCTCCGCCAGGCGCATCACCGGCGCCGGTGACGCCCAGTGCCAGCCGACGACGCGATCGGCGCGGTCGGTCGCCGCCGCCAGCCCTGCGATCGCGAACCCGGACGTGTTCGAGGCGAGGATCGCCGTGTCGGGCGCGGCGCGGTCGAGGTCGCGGAACACGCGCACCTTCAACTCCAGGCGCTCGGGCACGGCCTCGACGACGAGGTCGGTGGCGGCGGCGTCGTCGAACGAGCTCGTGAACGTGAGGCGCGCGAGGGCGGCGTCGGCCTGCTCGCGCGTCAGCTTGCCGCGCTCGACGCCGCGTTCCAGCCCGTACCGGCCGGTGGTGGCGTGCTCGCGGCCGGCGTCGAGGGCGCCGGCGTCGACGTCGTAGCAGACGGTCTCGTACCCGGCCGTCGCCGTCACCTGCGCGATGCCGCTGCCCATCACGCCCGCGCCGAGCACGCCGATCCTCTTCACGTCGTTCACGTCGCCACCTTCACGATCAGCTTGCCCGTGTTCGCGCCGGTGAACAGCTTGCGGAAGGCGGCGGGCGCGTTCTCGAGCCCGTCGACGACGTCCTCGGCGTACCGGATGCGGCCCTCCTGCACCCACTGCACGAGCTGCGGGATCGCCTCGAGGAACCGGTCCCTGTAGTCGAGGAGGATGAAGCCCTGCATGCGGCCGCGCTGCGGGATCAGGTTGATCACGTTGCGCGGTCCCGGCGCCAGTTCGGCCGTGTCGTACTGCGAGATGGCGCCGCACAGGACGACACGGCCGTGGAGGGCGAGCTGCCCGAGCGCGGCGTCGAGGATCTCCCCGCCAACGTTGTCGAAGAACACGTCGATCCCGTCCGGGCACGTCGCGCGCAGGCGCGCGCTCACGTCCTCGGACTTGTAGTCGATGGCGGCGTCGAACCCGAGCTCGTCGGTGAGCCACGCGCACTTCTCGGGCCCGCCCGCGATCCCGACGACCCGGCAGCCCTGGATCTTGGCGATCTGGCCCGCGACCGAGCCCGTCGCGCCGGCCGCCCCCGACACGACCACGGTCTCGCCCTCCTCGGGCCGTCCGATGTCGAGCAAGCCGAAGTAGGCCGTGAGCCCGGTCACGCCGAACACGCTCAGGTACGCGGTGAGCGGCTCCTGACGGGGGACGGGCGTCAACCCTTCGGGCCCGGAGCGCGCCAGATAGAAGTCGGACCAGCGCATCATCCCGAAGACGAGGTCGCCCTCGGTGTACGCGGGGTTGCGCGACCGGACGACCTCGCCCAGGCCGCCGGCGCGCATGACGTCGCCGACGTGGATGCCCGGCACGTAGGTGTCGACTCCGTTCATCCACACGCGGATGGCGGGGTCGAGCGAGAGGTACAGCGTCCGCACGAGTGCTTCGCCGTCGGCGGGCTCGGGGACGGGCTCCTCGACCAGGTCGAAGTGCTCGTCGCCGAGGGCGCCCGCGGGATGGGCGGCCATCCTGATCACGCGGTGCGTGCCCGCGCCTTCGGTCACGCCGTGTCGTCCGGGAGCTCGATGCGGGCGAGCCACAGGCCGGGGGCGTCGAGCTCGGCCGGCGTGGGCAGCATGCGCTCCGACTCCCACAGCCGGTTCAGGCCCTCGGGCCCGGCCCGCTCGATGACACCCCGGCAGAAGGCCGCGCCCTGCTCGTAGTGATGGCGCTCCAGCTTCAGGCCGAGCAGGCCCTGGATGAACACCTCGGCCTCGCCCCGCTCGAGGCGGTGCCGGTCCATCGCCTCGTGGATCTGCCGGAACGACGGGACGAGCTTCGCTCCCACGCGTTCGAGCACCGAGTCGGCGTAGCCCTCGAGCACCGCGGTGAGCAGCTGGAGCTGACGGCGCGGCTCGTCCTGACGCGGCGAGTGCATCGCGCCTAGGAGCGCGTCCGGATCCTCGGCGATCGATCCGAGCGTCGACGGGTCGGCGGGGTCGATCGAGCCGAACCGGTCCTCGAGCGCGCTCGGGTCCACCTCGTACGCCGAGACGTACTCGGTCGACAGCCGTACGAGGCGGTCGCGCACCCACGGCACCGACCGTTCGGCCGCGTGCACGACCTCGTGCACGGCGACGTAGAAGCGCAGGTCCGCCCGATCGAGGGACCACGCCTCCTCGAACGCGTCGATGTTCTGCACGACGAAGCCGAGGCTCGGCGCGTCGCTCGTCGGGAGCGGGAGGTCGTAGCGCCCGAGCGCGTGTTGCGCGAGGTAACCGATCATCGAGCCCGCCTGCATCCCGAGCAGCGCCGGCGCCAGCATCTGCATCATCCCGCCGAGCATCTCGGGCCCGAACGGGCTCGGACCACGCGCACCTGCCGACCCCGGGTCGCGGGGCTCCAGCTCACCCGGCGCCGGCCCCGCTTCGCGCATGACCCGGCCGAGTGTGGTCGCCAGCGCCTCGAGCACGGGGCGCAACGCGTCGAGGTGGAGTGCGGCCCATCCCTGCGGGCCGAGCGTGCGCAGCGACGCCGCGTACGTGCCCGTCAGGTCGGTCTCGGCCGCGACGTGCGTCTGGGCGGCGCGCACGAGCTCGGCGAGCTGCTCGTGCGCGGCGGGATCGATAGGACGCTCCGTCCCGCCCTCGACCGCCACCCACGCCGCGATCTCGCGCGCGACGTCCCAGTTGATCGGGCCCTGCGACTGGAGCATGCGCATGACCTGCGCCAGATCGAACCCGCCGGTGCCGAACGGCATCCCCGGAAGGCTCGACGACGGCTCGTCGCGCCGCTCGGGCTTGTCAGGCTCGTCGGCGGCGCCAGGTTGAGGGCGGTCCGTCACGCGGCCAGTCTATGGACGTGGTTGCGATCGCCGTCACCGGCGCGTCCGGGCTCGTGGGCCAGAGACTGCTGCCGAAGTTGGCCGAGGACGAGCGGGTGACGCGCCTGATCGGCCTCGACGTCCGCGATCCCCGGCGCCGGGTGCGGAACCTCGACTTCCATCGCGTCGACATCGGCGGCGCCGAGCTCAAGCCGCTGCTCGAAGCGGCGGACGTCCTCGTCCACCTCGCCACGGTCGTCGACCCGATCCCCGACGAGACCCTCATGGCCCGCGTCAACGTCGAGGGCACCCGGCGGGTCCTCGATGCCGCCGCCGCCGTCGGCGTGCGAAAGGTGATCCGCGTGTCGAGCGCGGCCGTGTACGGCGCGTGGCCGAACAACCCGGTCCCCCTGACCGAGGACGCCGCCCTGCGGCCGAACCCCGGCTTCGCTCCCGCCGTCCACGCCGCCGAGGTCGAGCGCCTGCTCGGCGAGTGGCGCGAGGAGCACCCGGCGGTGACGGTCACGACATTGCGGTCGGCCCCGGTGCTCGGCGCCGGCGCCGAGCGGCTGCCGTCCCGGCTGCTGCTCGGCCGGCCACCCCTGCACGTCCGCGGCGCCACGCCGCCGGTGCAGGTCGTGCACGTCGACGACCTCGTCGACGCCCTCCTGCTCGCCATCGCCGACGACCTGCCCGGCACGTACAACGTCGCCGCCGACGGGTGGCTGGGGGCCGACGACGCCCGGGCGCTCCTGCCCCGATCGCTCCTCCCGCCGATGCCGGCCGAGCTGCTCGAGCGAGCGCTGGCGCGCCTGTGGGCCAGTGGCCTCGGCGACGTCCCGCCCACCGTCGTGCCCTATCTCGTGCACCCCTGGGTCGTGGCCAACGACCGCCTCCGGGCCGCCGGGTGGCAGCCCCGCCACTCCAACGAGGACGCCATGGTCGAGGGTCTCGACTCGCTCCCACCGCCCTCGCGTGCGATCCGCTACGTCGCCGGCGCCGTGCTGGCGGCGATGCTCGGTACCGCCGTCGGCGTGCTCATCCGGCGCCGCCGGCACCGCAGGCGCTCCACCGCCGACTGAGCGACGCAACCCGGGCCGCATCGCGCTCAGGCGGCGCCGTCGGCGTGCCGATACACGGCTGACGACGCGTCCTGGGTGGCGACGTCGTGGATGACCTCCTGCCAGGCGACGTACGCGAACGCCGAGCAGATGCCGCTCACGGCGCCGAGCACGATCAGCCACGGGAGGAGGGCGTCCGCCGTCAGCGCCCCCACGCCGAGCGCGGTGATGGTCACGAGCTGGCCCGCCTGGGCGAGGAACAACAGCCGGCGGGACGACACCCGATCGGCCACGGAGCCGGCAGGAAGGCTGGCCAGCGCGCTCTGCCCCGCTCGGCCAGTTGCTGGCGCCGCTGGCCCGGGACCTCGGTCACCAGGGCGGGCACCGCTTGGGCCTGCTGATGGCGTGCATCGCCGTGGGGTCCGTCGCCGAGGTGAGCCTGGTCAGCCGGACGGGCCGGCGCGTCCGCATCAGCCACATGGTGCGCGTCTGCTACTTCGTGATGTGCGTCGTCCTCCTGGCGCTCGGAGGCGCGTTCGTCCTCGTGGTCGTGGCGGTCGTGCTCCTC
>DATFXK010000002.1:0-14373 GCA_035316005.1 Acidimicrobiia bacterium
TGCTCGACGGGCTCGAAGAACCGGCGAGCACGGAGCTGCGGGTCGTCGAGGGCCATGAACGCCGGGAGCATGGCCGCCGCAGCGATGCCGGCATCGAGGAGCTCCTTCACGGCTTGGTCCGGGGGGCGCTCGGCGCACCACGCTGCCCGCTCCTCGGGCGGCAACGGATCGGATTCGAGGTGGACCGCGATCCACTCCTCCTCCTCGCCCTCGCAGCGGTACACGCCACCTTCGCCCCGGCGGCCGAGGAGCTCGCCGTACGCTGAGTACTCGGCGACCTGCTCCGCGGTCATCGCCGCCGCCACCTCGATCATCGGCATCTCGACCAGCTGGCCCTCGCCCGTCCGGTCGCGATGCTCGAGCGCGGCGACGAGGGCGGTGGCGGCGTGAACGCCGACGGCCGGGTCGACGAACCCGCCGGGAATGATCGGCGGGCCGCCCTCGTAACCGGTGCGCCACGCCATCCCGGTGATCTGCTCCATCGTCTGTGCGAACCCGGGACGGTCGCGCCACGGGCCCTCGAGCCCGAACGCGGGCAGGCGCAGCACGACAACGTCGGGACGGATGGCGCGCATCGCGTCGTAGTCGAGGCCGAACGAATCCATGACGCGCGGCGTGAAGTTCTCGCAGACGACGTCGGACCGCTCGATGAGCTGCTTGACGGTGGCGAGACCTTCGGGTTGGCCGAGGTCGACGGTGATCCCGCGCTTGCCGAGGTTCGTCGCCGCGAACAGGCCCGACATCTCGTAGAACTGCGGGTTGTCCTTGGGGCGCACGGCAGCCGAGAAGCGGATGCCATCCGGTCGCTGCACCGACTCCACCTTCACGACGTCCGCGCCCATGGCACTGAACCATGCCGTGGCCGCGGGCCCGGACCAGAACGCCGTGAAGTCCAGGACCGACACACCGGCGAACGGACGCGGCCCGACCGAGCCCGCGATGCCGGCGACGGGACGCGGCTCCGGAACCGGGTCGTCGGTGTGCTCGCCGAGGCGCGGCGCCGGCGTCATCACGCGGTCGTGCACGGCCGAGAAGCGGAACGGCGCCCGCGGGCGCAGGAACCCGGCGCCCGGCTGCTCGACGAACGCGTGCCGCGCCGCGAGCTGCGCGAACGACGGCAGCAGCTGACCGTTGCCGAGCACCGCCGCCGGCACCCGACCCTCGGCGCACAGCTCGACGACGTCGTCGGCGGTGTGCTGCATCGTCCAGCCGCGGATCATCTCGTTGACTTCCTGCGCGCGCCGGAAACGCCCGAGCATGGTCGTCAGGTCTTCGTCACCGGCGAGGTCGTCCCGCCCGATCACGTGCAGCAGTGACAGCCACTGCTGCTTGGTGACCGTCGTGATCCCCACGTAGCGACCGTCACCAGTGGGCTCGTTGCCGGGGAGCATCACCCACCGGAACGTGCCGCCCCGCCCGCCCGGGAAGCGGGCCATGAGCGTCGGGACCGTGACCAGCGTGTACTGCATCGCCTCGAGCATCGACACGTCGACGTGCTCGGGCTCGCCGGTTCGGCTGGCGCGCCACCACGCCGTGACGGCGCCGAGCGCGGCGAAGGCGCCGGTGACGTACTGGCCGAGCTGACCTCCCACCGTGAGCGGGGGACGGTGCATGTGCCCGTGGTTCGACAGCGAGCCCGACCGGGCCTGGAGCACCTCTTCCGGCAACGACTGCTCCGAGTCGGGCCCACCCCGTCCGAACGACGAGATCGACACCGTGACCGGGGCGACGCCCACGATGCCGAGCTCCTCCGCCTCGCCGGGCACGAAGCTCTCGATCACGAGGTCGGCGGCCGCGACCCACTCCCGCAGGCGGGCCGGGTCGCCGACGACCACGCTGCGCTGCGACGTGTGCAGGTAGCGGAAGAGGACGCCGTCGGGGTCGCCGTCCTTGCCGACCGAGCCGGTCGCCGAGTACCCGCGCAACGGGTCCCCTTCGGGTGGCTCGAGCTTCACGACGTCCGCGCCGAGGTCGGTGAGCAGCTTCGAGCAGTACCCGCCGGCGATGCCGCGGGACGTGTCGACGACGCGGATGCCCTCGTAGATCACGGGGGCGAGCAGGCCGCGGGGACGAACATGGGAACGGTCACGCTCCGGTCGGGAACGGTCGGGAACCGCAGCGGCCGGAACACGGCCTCGACCGGCAGGTCCGCAGCGAGTGCGTCGGGCTCGCAGTCGACGACGTAGCTCACGATGCGGACGCGCGAGTCCTCCTCGAGGGAGACCAGCGCCGTGACGAACGGCACCATCTCCTCGAACGCGGGAAGGAAGGCACGGCGCACGACCGTCCACGTGTACACGCGCCCGCGCCCGCTCACGCGGGTCCACGTGAAGGCGCGGCCGCCGCAGCTCGGGCACTCCTCCTCCGGGTACCAGACGAGCCGGTTGCAGGCGTCGCAGCGCGGCAGCACCAGCTCGCCGCGCTCCGCTCCGGCGAAGTACTCGGCCGTGCGCTCGTCGGTGAGATCGGGCAGCGGGAAGTCGCCTCGCTTCAGCGCCATGGCGTGCTCACCGGTCCGTCCGCAGGATCAGCGTCGACGCGTTGCCGCCCGTGTAGCCGCCGTACACACCGACCTCGCACCCGGGTACCTGCGCCGGCGCGGTGCCCCGCAGCTGCTTCACGACTTCGACGACGTGCGCGATGCCGAGCACGTAGGCGTGGCTCAGCAGCCCGCCGTGGGTGTTGAACGCGAGCCGGCCCGAGTCGTGCAGCAAGCCGCCGCTCTCCGCCAGCGCCCCCGCTTCGCCCTTCGGGCAGAAGCCCATGTCCTCGATCTGCATCATCGACACGACCGTGAACGGGTCGTACACCGTGAGCACGTCGACGTCGGCGGGCTCGAGCCCGGCCATCTTGAACGCGGGCGGCGCCGCGAACACCTGCGGCGTCGACGTGAAGGCGCGCTGCTGGCTCCAGTGCCCGCCGGACTCGGCCGTGCCCTCCCCCACCCCGGCGACGACCGCGGGCGGCTGCTGAAGGTCGCGCGCGCGCTCGATGGACGTGGTCACGAACGCCGCCCCGCCGTCGGAGATCAGGCACGAGTCGAACATGCGCAACGGGTCGGCGAGCATCGGCGACGCGAGGTAGTCGTCGAGCGTCATCGGCTTCTCGTGCATGACCGCGTCCGGGTGCAGGTTCGCGTGCCGGCGGCTCGCCACCGCGATCGCGCCGAACTGCTCCTCGGTCGTGCCGAACTCCAGCATGTGACGCCGCATGATCGTCGCGAAGTACACGGGCTGGGGGAAGAAGCCGAAGGGCACCTCGAGGTTCTGCTTCAGCGGCTGGGCGGCGTGGGTCTCCCCCGGCCCGCCGGTCATGGAGCCGCGCTGGGTGGCCCACGCGACCGCGAACACGTTGAGGACGTGCTTGGCCTTGCCCGCCTCGATGGCCCGCGCCGCCAGGTGGGGCGCGGTTCCCGCCCACGTCATGCCGCCGCCCCACTGGGAGGTCCAGAGGTCGTGACCGGTGCCGAAGTGCTCGTGGAACGCGGCGGCGTCGAAGTCGGCGAAGGCCCGGTTCCAGGTCAGGCCGTCGATGTCGGACGGCTCGAGACCGGCGTCGGCGATGGCCCGCTCGGCCGCGTCGGCGCCGATCTCGCGGGCGGTGCGCCCGGAGGCCTTCGTGTACGCGCTCTCGCCCACGCCGGCGATCGCCGCGCGGCCGGAAACGTCCTCGAGGTCGGTAGCGTGGCCCCAGTCAGGACGCTCCCCCATAGGTCCGTCAATGTATCTGAGCGCAGAAAATGGCCTGAGCGCACCGGATCTGAGGCCCCTCGCCCGCGGATGTTGGGGACCTGCGACTCCTGGGTAGGGGAAGCGTCTGTGCGTGAAAGGGATGTTGTCGTGACGATGCTCCAACGACTCGAAGACCGCCTCAACGAAGTCCCCGAGGATGTCCGTCAGGCTCCGGTGATGTTCGCCGCCGCCGCGCTCATCGGACCGTTCGTGATCGTGCTGTTCGCGTTGTTCCTCGGCCCGTCACTTTCGACCCCGGTGCTAACCGTCGCCGCTGCGGTGTTCGTGGTTGCCGTCGCCGGTTTCGCGTTCACGACGTACAGACGGTTCAAGGTGCAGCAAGCAGAGAACCTGCGTCACGAGAGGGAGCGCGCCCGCCGGCGCGGCAGCCAGCGCGTCGGCCGTCGACGTGCAGCAATCGACGAGCGCGAGCGCCGCGCGTCGTAATCACCCGCCGCGGAGCGCGAACAACTCGACCGGATCGTCGAACCCTTTCAGCATCCGCCGTCCCGCACCGTCGAACTGCAAGAGCGCGAGGGCGCGCTCGGCGCGTGCGCGTACCTCGTCGGTCACGAGGATCTCGTTCGGCACGGCGAGCTCCGCAATTCTCGACGCGAGGTTCACGACGGGCCCGTAGTAGTCGCCGCCGCGTGTGAGGACTTCGCCGAACGCCAGACCACCGCGTGGCGTGACCCGGCCCTCTTCGCCGAATCGCTCGACGAGCTCGAGCGCGATCTCCGCCGCCGAGGTCGCGTCGACGGTCACGAACATCACCTCGTCGCCGATGAGCTTGACGACCTGGCCGCCATGTGAGGCGACCGTGTCGTGAGCGGTGCCCTCGAAGTCGTCGACGACCGTGCCGAGCTCGTTGACGGGCATCTGCTGCGACAGGGGCGTGAACCCCACGAGGTCGACGAATCCGATCGCAATGACGACCGTCACGGGTGAACTCGCCTCGATCCGACCGCGCCGGTTCTGCTCGATCGCCCTCTCCATGTGCACGCGGAGCATGACCTCCATGCCGGACGGGAGCGCGCTCAGCGCGCTGACCGCGTCGAGGTTCGCTTTGGCGAGCGCCAGCTCGCCGGCGTCCGCACCTCTCAGCGGCGTCTCGACGTCCGACATGAACAGGGCGACGGCGGCGTCGGCGATCCGCGCCAGCGACGCGCCCATGACGCGAGTGAAGCGGAGTACGGCCTCCTCACCGAACACGGCGGCGCCGAGAGCGAACGAGCGAAAGCCTTCGACGTCGTCGACGGTGAAAACCGGCTCCGCCACGTCTTCGACAGGGCGTCCGATCGTCAGCGCGAGCCGTTGGACGTCCTCGACCGTGAGCCCGAGGTTTTCGGCGAACTGCGACGCCGTCATGCGGGGGCCGGGACGCAAGGCGAGGTCGCCGGCGAGACCGGTGAGATGCTCACGCTTCTTCGCGTCGAACATCTGATCGACGGTGGCGCCCTGCTCGGCCAACCACTCCAGGAGCGCCAGCCGGTCGGCGGCATTCGGCGCCGCCGGGTCGTACAGCCCCCGCGCCTCGTACTCGCCCGTGTCCACGACCGCGGATGCTACGGGCCGTCGAGCCCGATCGCCTCGGCGAACGCCGCGCACCAGTCGCGGTAGCCGAGGTCGTTGGGGTGGAAGTCGTCGGCGGCATACTTTCCGTGCCAGGGCGGCCCCGTGTGCGCCCACGCGTCGGCGATCCGAAGCCCGGCGGCCGGGGCGTCCGTCCGGATGATCTCGTTGAGCTCGCGCGTCGTCGCGGGAGCAAACCCTGCGGAACGGTTGCGATCACCGCGCCTCGCGGGAGCGCGCCGATCAGGGCTCGCAGATCGGTTGCCACGCGCCGGAACCCGAACCGGATGACGTCGTTCGCGCCGACCGCACACGTGACGAGCTCGGGCTCGCCGGCCTCACCGATCCGCGGCACCTGGTCGCCAGCCACGTCGACGACGCGCGCTCCCGACACCGACAGGTTGATCACGCGCCACGGACGCCGCTGCGCGTCCCGGAGCCGGACGAGTAGCTGTCCGACGTAGCCGCGGTCCGGCGCCGATGCGCCCACGCCCTGCGCGGTCGAATCGCCGGCCGCGACCCACAAGGGTCCGTTCTCGCGCCGGGCCCGTTCGTTCGAGTCCTCCCAGTACCCCCGGTACTCCTCGGACGCGCCGAGTGTCGCGGCGACGCCGGGACGCAGACGGCGCATGACCTGCCCGTGAGGAATCCCACGTCCCGTATCCTTCCAGTCGTGGGGGGTGACCCGGCGCTCCGGGCCGAGCTCATCGCGATGGCGGACCGCGACACGAACACGGGTGGTCCGACCGACGAGCGTCACGGCGAGCGCCTGTGGGAGATCCTCGACGACTACGAGTGCTGGCCGGGGCGTCGGCTCGTCGACGAGGACGGCGAAGCGGCGGCGTGGATCCTCGCCCAACGCGCCCTCTTCGACCCCGGGCTCCAGCGACGGTGCCTCGAGATGCTCGAGACGGCCGTCGCCTGCGGCGACGCGCACCCGGCCCACTACGCGCTCCTGCTCGACCGGGTGCGCATGGCCGATGGGAAGGACCAGGTCTACGGGTCGCAGTTCGTGCGCAGCGAGGACGGCTCATCGGTCGTCCCCTGGCCCATCGAGGACGCCGAGCACGTCGACACCCGCCGTGAACGAGTTGGCCTCACGCCCCTTGCCGAGCAGGCGCGCGCGATGCGTGAGCAGTACCGGCGGCACGTCGCGCCCTGAACGCGTGACGGGCTACGCCTCGCCCGGCGTCACGGTCGACGCACCGCGCCAGCAGTACCACGCCGCCACGCTCCGGTAGGGACGAAAGCGCTCGCCGAGCTGTTCGAGCTCGCGCGGCAGGGGCAGATCACCGAGACCGTAGAGGCGTGCGTACCCCTTGCGGACGCCGTAATCGTCTACCGGCCACACGTCGAGGCGGCCGAGCTGGAAGATCAGGAACATCTCCGCCGTCCACGGCCCGATGCCGCGCACGAGGGTGAGCTCCCGCACGACTTCGTCGTCGGGAAGGCGGGCGATGCGGTCGAGCTGCACGGAGCCGTCGACGACCTTCTCGGCGAGGTCGCGGATCGAGGCCGCCTTGCTCGCCGAGAGCCCGGCGCCGCGCAGCCGCGCGACCGGCATCGCGAGCACCGCCTCCGGCGTGGGGGCCTCCCCGTCGAACAGCGCCGCGAACCGGCCGTGGATGGCGGCGGCCGCCCGTCCTGCCAGCTGCTGGTAGTTGATGGCGCGGGCGAGCTCGGCGAAGTGCGGGAGGCGGGGCCGCCCCCGCCGCAGGTCGCACGGGCCGATGCGATCGAGCATCGTCGCCATGACCGGATCGAGCTCGGCCAGCTGCTCCGACGCCTCGACGAGGCGCTTCGACGGGCGGCGCGAGGGCACGGGGCGCACGCTAGCGACACGCGGTCGCCCGCTAGCCTGCCCCCCCGGAAACGACCCCGGACGGCAGGGAGGAAGAAGGAGCAGCGGTGCCCGACGCATCCGGCACGGCCCAGGGAGTCGACGCTCGTCCGAACCGCAGGCGTCGTCGCAGGTGGTTCGCGGCAGCCAGGGTGGTCGCCCTGCTGTCGGCGGTCGTCGTGGCGTTCGTCGGGTGCTCGGGCGGCGGCTCCGGGAAGGCCAAGTCGGCGAAGACGCCGACCGCCACCACGCTCGCCCCCGGATACACGCTTGCCGCCCAGGTCAAGGGTCCGCAGATCGGCATCTACGACGATCCGTCGGCGCCTGCGCCGTCGAAGACGCTCCCGAACCCGTGGCTGCTGAACGGCGAGGCCGACAAGCAGATCCCCCAGGTCTTCCTCGTCGAGCGGCAGCGCAAGGACGGGTGGGTGAAGGTGCTCCTCGCCGAGCGCCCGAACGGGAGCACCGGCTGGGTGCACGCCAGCGACGTGCAGCTGACGCCGAACCCGTATCACCTGAAGGTCAGCCTCGGTGACCACAAGATCGCGGTCTTCCAGGGCACCAAGTCGACGTACGAGGGTCCCGTCGCGATCGGCGCCGCCGACACCCCCACGCCGCCCGGGAAGTACTACACGCGCGTGCTGATCCAGGCACCGGATCCGAACACGGTGTACGGGCCGTTCGCGTACGGGCTCTCCGCCCACTCCGACGTGCTCACCGAGTACAACGGTGGCGACGCAGAGGTGGGAGTCCACGGCAACAACGACTCGTCCGTGCTCGGCAAGAGCGTGACCCACGGCTGCATCCGCATGGACAACGACCAGATCGTCAAGCTCTCGAAGGTCCTGCCGCTGGGCACTCCGGTCGAGATCGTGAGTTGACACGCCCTGCAGCACCGCGACTCGGGATCGCGGTCGCCGGCGTGGTGATCTGCGTAGCCACGGTCGCGTGCTCGTCCGGCTCGGGAGGCGGCGGCTCGACCGCGCACGCGCTGCCGCCGAACGACAAAGCGGCCATCGAACGGGTCTTCGCGCCCGCGTTGGACCGTCTGGGCGTTCGGCTCACCCGCGGCGCGCTCGTCGATCTCCAGACCGGAAAGCCGTCGGCGAACGGCAAGCACCTCGCCGTGTACGTCGAGCCGACCGGCGACTACACGAACGAGGACTACGCCCGCGGCACCGTGCGCACGTTGCGCGCGTTCGTCCCGGGTGCGTTCGAGCGCTGGGGTGGGCTGACCTCGTTCGACATCTGCCAGGAGCCGCTCCCCGCCGTCGACGCGCGGCCCGAGCCGCCCCCGGTCACGAAGGTGGAGCTGACCAAGGCAGCGTCGCGCAAGGTGCGGTGGAACGACCTCGATCTCGCCCGATTGCTGCGTGATGCGAGTCGCCTCGGTTCACGCGCGCTGTCGGTGTACGCGAAACCCGACGTGCGGTTCACGAGCATCTACCGGGATGCGGCGGTGAAGGCGAAGACCGCCAGCACCGCGGCCACATCGAGCTCGGCGCCGACGACGCCGTCGTACAGCCGCTAGCCCACCGGCTCCTCGCCGTCGCCGAGGAGCAGCTCCGTGGCGGTCTCGAGGTCGGCGACCACGCGCGACGGCTCGTCGACGCCGCCGACCCAGCCGATCAACGCCGACAACCAGACCTGCTGGAGTGTGCGGGCGACGGCGAGGTCGCGGGGGGTCGGGGGTCCGTGGTGCATGACCCCCGTGATGATGCCGGTCATGATCTCGCCGACCCGCCGGACCACGTCGGCCTCGTCGGCGGCGCCGAACGCGCGCACCATCGCTCCCGTGACCTCGGGATGGCGCTGGAGCGACGCGGTGCCCCGCGACAGCACTTCCACGACGCGGGCCGCCGGCGTCACGCCCACGGGCGGGCGCGCCTCGAGCCGGGCTGCCAGCGCCTCGATCTCCTCGACCATCGCCTCGAGCAGCAGGCGCTCCTTCGACGTGAAGTATCGGTACACCGTGCCCAGGGCGACGTTCGCCTCGGTGGCAACGTCCCGCATCTGCACGGCGTCGAAGCCGCCCCGCTCGGCCAGGCGCAGCGCGGCGTCGAGGACCCGCCGGCGGCGGGCGGCCTGGCTCCGGGCCAGCGCCGTCCCGGGCGCGGGACCGTCGCTGGTGGCGGGGGTCGTCACCGCCAAAGTGAAACATGTTCCGATTCCGACGGGCAAGCATCGACCGCTCGCCCCTTGGGAGACTGCGGGCATGGCGTCCGACATCCTCGACCTGGCCGACCGGATGTGGCGCGGCGACACCGACATGGACGTGCGCGGCCTCTTCGGGATGGGGGGCGAGCTGGCCGACCTGGGTGGCGACCGCGCGTTCGTGGCCGCGTTCTCGAACGTGGCCGCGTTCGCCACGGCCGACGGCATGGTCCTGATCGACACCAGCAGCCCGTTCCTCGCCGGTCGCGTGCACGACGTCCTGGCGGAATGGCGGCGCGATCCCCTCCACACCGCCGTCTACACGCACGGCCACATCGACCATGTCTTCGGCGTCGAGCGCTACGAGGCCGACGCACGCGAGCGGGGCGCCCCGGCGCCGCGCGTGGTGGCCCACGAAGCGGTGCCGCCGCGCTTCGACCGGTACATCGAGACGGCGGGGTACAACACGCAGATCAACCGCCGGCAGTTCGGCGTCGACCGACTCGAGTGGCCGACGCAGTACCGCTATCCCGACGAGACCTACCGCGACTCGCTCGCCCTCGACGTCGGCGGGGTCCGCCTCGAGCTCCGGCACGGCCGGGGCGAGACGGACGACCACACCTGGGTGTGGGCCCCGGAGTCGCGCACGCTCTGCACCGGCGACCTCTTCATCTGGGCATCGCCGAACTGCGGCAACCCGCAGAAGGTGCAGCGGTACGCGAAGGAGTGGGCGGCCGCCCTGCGGACGATGGCGGGCCTCGACGCCGAGACGCTCCTGCCCGGCCACGGGCTCCCGATCGTCGGGGTCGATCGGGTCCGCGAGTCGCTCCAGTGCACGGCCGAGCTGCTGGAGGTCCTGCACGACGACACGCTCCGCATGATGAACGCGGGCGCCCGCCTCGACGAGATCATCCACACCGTGCGCGCACCGCAATCGCTGATCGACAAGCCGTACTTGCGCCCCATCTACGACGAGCCCGAGTTCGTCGTCCGCAACGTGTGGCGGCTGTACGGCGGATGGCACGACGGCAATCCCGCGCACCTCAAGCCGGCGCCCGACGCCGCGGTCGCCGCCGAGGTCGCGGCGTTGTCCGGTGGTCCCGAGCGGCTGGCGTCTCGGGCGCGGGAGCTCGTCGCCGGCGGCGATCTGCGCCTCGCCGGTCACCTGGTCGAGTGGGCGGCGGCGGCCGCGCCCGAGGACAAGGACGTGCAGCGCGCCCGCGCCGAGGTCTTCGAAGCTCGGGTCGCCGCCGAGGCGTCGACGATGAGCAAGGGCATCTTCGGGGCCGCCGCGCGCGAGTCGCGCGCCGAGGTCGACGAGGACCGCTGAGCCCGTTACGCCAGCGCGCTGAGCAACGGCGGGTGCAACAGCACCGTGACGGTCATCGGCCGGACGCCTGCTCGTACTCGTCGTGGCGACGCAACCAGAAGACCTGCTCGCCGGCCTCGTTGCGTCCCATCGGAACTCGGTCGAGCAGGCCGTAGTAGCCCATCGCCGGTTCGAGGCCGCGCGCCGTGGTCACGTAGGTCCGGTAGACGCTCCCATTCGAGCGCACGTACGCCGTCAAGCCTGGACGCTCCGTGACGTAGGTGCCTGCGTCGACGCCGCACGCCTTCGCGTTCTGCTCCACGGCGGGCGGGATCTCGCCTTCGAGGAACGGCTTCAGCTCGTCCTCGGAGTACAGGAAACCCAGGTCGCGGTGGAAGTCGGGGCCCACGGTCGAGACCCAGTCGAAGCCCCAGCCCATCCGCTGCTCGTAAGCCCGGAGCTTGTCCAAAGAGGCCCTCGACGAGCAGATCAAGGTCACGTCACGCGCCCCGAGATGCGGGAGGTTGGCGTTGAGGTTGTCCGCGATCGACGAGCAGACCGGACAACCCGCCTCGTACCGCGGGCCGAACATGAAGTGGTAGATCAGTAGTTGCGAGCGGCCGTCGAAAAGCTCGGCGAGTGTCTTCGTGCCATGGGCGGTTTCGAAGGTGTAGCTCTTCTCGATGGGCACCCATGGAAGTTCCCGCCGCTTCTGCGCGAGCTCGTCGCTGCGCCGGGTGAGCTCCTTCTCCATCGCCAGGAGCTCGTCCCGCGCCGACTGCCACTCTTCCTGAGTACCGATCGTGTGCTCCGTCATCTGCATCGCCTCCTGAGTTGTCGTCTCGTGACATCCGGCGCTTTGCGCGGTGACGTAGACACGTTAGATTCTCCTCACGTATCATCGCAAGATGCCTGCCGCCGGCGCGCCCGGGATCGACGACGTGTTCGGGGTCCTGGCGCACCCCGTCCGCCGGCAGCTGCTCGAGCGCCTGGCCGGCGGCGAGCGACGCGTGACCGATCTCGCCGGGCCGGTGGCCGTGAGCAGGTCCGCCGTCTCCCAGCACCTGCGGCTGATGCGGAGCGTCGGCGTCGTCGCCGAGCGGCGTGCCGGCCGCGAGCGCTACTACCGCCTGGAACGCGACCGGCTCGGCGAGGTAGAGAGCTGGCTGATGCGCATCGACCGGTTCTGGGAGCGCGGTTTCCGCCGCCTCGGCGAGCACCTGGACGCGCATCCGTGATCGACGGCACCCGGGTCATCCACGAGGTGCGCTACCCCCATCCGCCCGAACGCGTGTGGCGTGCGCTCACGGACCCCGCCGAGCTGGCGGCGTGGCTCATGCCGAACGACTTCACGGCCCAGGAAGGTGCGCGCTTCCGCCTCGACGCCCGGCCCAGTCACCTCGAGCCGTTCGACTGTGAAGTCCTCGAGATCGACCCTCCCCGCAGGCTGCGCACGCGCTGGATCGTCGGCGGCGAGCCGACGATCGTGACGTTGGAGCTGCGCCCCGACGACGGCGGCACCGTCCTGCGGGTCGAGCACGACGGCCTCCCGACCGACGAACAACCCAAGTTCGACGGGGGCTGGGGCGCGAAGTTCGACATCGACCTCCGCGACGTCCTGGACGGCGCGAGGGATCCGGCCGCGGCCACCCGCGACGAGACCGGGCTCACGCACCATCCCGCGTACGTTCGCTCACGCTGAAGCGGCGCGGGCGGCGCAGTTACGATGACGCCCTTGTCAGCGACCTGGCGCTACGTGGACTGCGGGGACGTCGACGCGTTCGAGAACAACGCGCAGATGGCGGTGCTCGCACGCTCGGCCACCGACGCCGGACAGCCCGTTCTCCAGACGAGCGTGTGGGGGGCGACGCACCTCAACGTCGGGTGGTTCGACGACGTCGACAGCACGCTCGATCTCGCCGAGTGTGAGCGCCTCGGGATCCAAGTGATCCGCCGGCCGTTCGCCGGTGGCGGGACCGCCTTCTACGCGCGTGGTTGCGCCGTGATGTGGGGCGTCATGTTCCCCAAGCCGGGCGAGCACGACGACCTCGACGAGGAGATCGTCCGCTTCCAGCCCGTCGTGCTGGACGCGCTCGACCGCATCGGGCTGGGCGAAGTGCGCTTCGAGGGATCCGCCGATCTGCGCTGGCACGGTCGGAAGCTCGGCGGCATCTCGGCGGGCGACTTCGGCCGCGTCACCAGCGTGGGTGGCTTCCTGAACATCGAGCGGCCGGAGCTCGACCTCTACCTGCGGGTGGTGCGGGTGCCGGACGACAAATTCAAGGACAAGCTCGTCAAGGACATGCGCGAGTACGTCTGTACGGCCGCCGAAGTCGCGGCCCGCCCGGTCACCTACGACGCGTTCCGCGACGCGCTGCTCGGTGCCGTCGCCGGCGCCGGCGTCACCATCGAGGAGCGTGAGCTCACCGACGTCGAGCGGGCGGCGCTGAAGAAGATCAGCAACCGGATCGCCACCGACGACTCCGTCCGCCGCGTCTCCTCGGAGCGGTTCCGCGCCGAGCACGAGCCCGCCGGCCGCCGCGTCGGCTTCGGCAACCACAAGGGACGCAAGCTCTGCCGCGCCGGGATCGCGCTGGACGACAGTGGGGCGGTCACGGCGGCGATGATGGCGGGCGACATGCACGTCTCGCCCCCCGACACGCTCGATCGGGTCGCGGCCGCGCTCGTCGGCGCGGACGCGTCCGACGACGGGGACGTGCGTGTCCGGCTCGCATCGGTGCTCGAAGCCGCGGACGTGCACCAGGCCGACGCGACCACCGGGATCACCACCGACGACTTGCACGCTGCGCTTCGCAAGGCCGTCGACGACGCCAAGGAGGCCTCCCCGTGAGGATCGAAGGCTCGACCGTTCTCGTGACCGGCGCGTCGTCGGGCATCGGCGCCGCCCTCGCTCCGCAGCTGGCGGAGCGAGGCGCGACCGTCGGGATCGTCGCCCGCCGGGCCGATCGCCTCGAGCAGGTGCTCGAGGAGTGCCGGCGGCACGCGCCCGAGTCGCGCATGTGGGCCGCCGACCTCGGCGACCTCGAGCGCGCCGAGGCCGTCGCGGTCGAGGCGTGGGACGCCTTCGGCCACGTCGACGCCCTCGTCAACAACGCCGCCATCGCCAAGCGCGTGCACACGCTCGACCTCACCGTCGAGGACGTGCACCACACCATGGACGTCAACTTCTTCTCACCCATTCGCATGGCGATGGTGCTCATCCCGCGCATGCAGGCCCGGGGATCGGGGCTGATTGTGAACGTCTCGAGCATGGGCGGCCGGTTGGGCATCGTCCACGAGGCGGCGTACTGCGCGGCGAAGTTCGCCATGTGCGGCTGGAGCGAGACGGCGCGCATCGACCTGGCCGGGAGCGGCGTCGAGGTGAAGCTGGTCCTCCCCGGCCCCATCGACACCGAGATCTGGGAGCCGCAGCCCGGCGAGCTGCCCGGCCTCTACGAAGGGCCGTTCGTGTCGGCCGCCGATTGCGCGGCCGACATCGTCACCGCCATCGAGCGCGACGGCTTCGAGTTCTACGTGCCCGAGACCGTCGAGGGCGGCTTCGGCGCCCAGAAGGACCTCGTGGTCGGCAAGACCCAGGACGTCGACGCGTTCATGGACCTCATGACGACGATGAAGGAGTCGTCGGCCGTCCGACGCCCGTAGGCGCCGGCTCGGTCTCGCGGTCGCCATCGCGCTCGGCGCCCGCGGGGGTCTCGGTGGGCGGCGCCGGCGGCGGCGTGACCGACTCGCTCAGCTCGTCGGCGGGG
>DATFXK010000003.1:0-6035 GCA_035316005.1 Acidimicrobiia bacterium
GCCGGAACACGTTCACGAGCGGCAGCGGGTGTGCCGTCGGCGGCACGTCGGCGGTGTCGAGAGACGAGACCTCGGCCGCGTAGTCGACGATCGCGCCCAGCTCCCCGGTGAGCTGCTCGATCTCCTCGTCCGTCAGCGCCAGTCGGGCGAGCATGGCGACGTGCTCGACGTCGCTCCGGCTGATGCGCGCGCTCCCTTCGCCCACGCGCGGGAGTCTACGGACCGGCCGCCGCGGGCTCAGCGGCGTTTGGACCGCGGACCCGACCCGTAGTCGCCGAACGGGTCGTCGCGCTCGCGCACGGCGTCGCGGAAGCCGACCCCCTCGGACCGGGCCACGAAGTCGAGACCCTCCTGAGTGTGACGGGCGATCCCGTCGAACAAGGTGCCCAGCGTGCGGGTCGAGGCCATACCCATGTTCTCGGCCGTCTGGTTGCACAGGAGCTTCAGCATCTGGAGCTGGTTGAGCGGCAGCGTGGCCATGCGCTCGGCGAGCTCGCGCGCCCGCTCCTGCATTTGCCCGTCGGGAACCGCCTCGAGGATCAGCCCGATGCGGGCGGCCTCGGGCGCGGGGATCTCGTCCCCGGTGAGCAGGTACCGCTTCGCCCGCTCGAGGCCCATCCGGTACACCCACATCGCCGTCGTCGGCGTGCCCCACACCCGCGCCGGAGGGTAGCCGAACACCGCGCTCTCACCCGCGACGATCAGATCGGCGCAGAGGACCATGTCGGTGCCGCCGGCGATACACCAGCCCTGCACGGCGGCGATCGCTGGCTTCGACGCGTACCAGAGCTTCATGTACGTGGCCACGAAGCGGGACATCATCTGGTAGTCGGCGACGGAGTCCCACACCCGCGCCGGCGCCGCGCCCTCGGCCGCCTGCGCGCGGGTCGACCAGTCCAGCCCGTAGCCGGCGCAGAACGCGGGCCCGTCGGCGCGCAGCAGGATCACGCGCACCTCGTAGTCGGCGTCGGCGTCGTCGATCGCGGCGGCCAGCTCGTCGCGCAAGGCGGGGGTGATGGTGTTGTACTCGTCGGGCCGGCTCAGGACGATCGATCGCACGCCGGCTTCGGTTTCGGTGCGGACAGCGGGCGACACGGCGACGAGCCGGTCAGACGTACGGGTCGCCGGGGTTCCCGGGGTGCTTCCACCAGTCGTCGGCGCTCGGCGTCCACTCCGGGTCCGGGTAGATGCAGTCGACCGGGCACACGGGAACGCACTTCAGGCAGCCGCTGCACAGCTCGGGGAGGATGATCACGTCGATGCCGTGGTTGAAGATCGCGCCGAACTGCTCGGGGCAGTGGCGCAGGCACGCGTCGCAGTTGATGCACTCGGACATCTCGATGCGCAACGGCACGTTCTGCCACTTCGGGTTGCGCTCGTGCGTCTCGATGCGCTCGGGGCGCGTCTTCGCCGACACGAATGCCAGGTTAGACCGGGAACTAGACCACTCGGTCAAGCACGGTTACGATCCTGCGCCGGTTCGGGCGGGCGGCGACGGCGGCTTTGCCGACCGGCGCCGCAAAGCCGGAGCTTGCGACGGCGACAAAGAGCATCGCGTGAGGAGGATCGGTGGCGGAATCGGCGAAGCATGAGTTCCTGTCGGACGACTGGTTCGACGTGGTCGGGAAGTTGGTCGAGGAGCACGGGGCCGACGCGCCGGCCCAGGCGAACGTCATGGTCAACCTCGTCATCACCGACACGCCGTTCGGCGACGAGCGCAAGATGCACATGGGCGCTCGCGACGGGAAGGGCGAATGGGGTGTCGATCACGCGTCCGACGCCGACGTCACCCTGACCACCGACTACGTGACGGCGAAGCAGGTGTTCGTCTCCGGCGACCCGAGCGCGGGGATGCAGGCGTTCATGCAGGGCAAGGTGCGGGTGCAGGGCGACATGGCCAAGCTCATGGCGTCTCAGCAGGGTGGCGGCAACCCGAAGCTGCAAGAGGCGATCCAGGCCGCCACCGCGTAGCGCCGGGCGTCAGCCCTCGACCGCGAACAGCTCCCACTCGCCGGGCACGCCCTTGAGAGCATGCGCGCCGCGGGCAGCGAAGGTCAGCCCCGACCCCACGACCAGGTCGACCACGGTGCGCGAGACGAGCACCTCCCCCGCGCCGGCGGCGGCGGCGACACGCGCCGCGAGATGCACGGCGATCCCGGCGACGTCCCCGTCGCTCAGCTCGACCTCGCCCGTGTGCAGCCCGGCGCGCACCTCGAGCCCGAGGGCTCGCACCGCGTCTCGGATTGCCGTCGCGCACCGGATGGCGCGGGCCGGCCCGTCGAAGGTCGCCACGAAGCCGTCGCCCATCGTGTTCACCTCGCGCCCCTGGAAGCGCTCGAGCTGACGCCGCACCACGGCATCGTGCGAGTGGAGCAGCTCGAGCCACCGTTCGTCGCCGAGGTCGGCGGCGCGCTGCGTCGATCCGACGATGTCGGTGAACAGCACGGTGGCGAGCACCCGCTCGACGGGCGGCTGCGGACGCACGCCGGTGAGGAACTCCTGGATCTCGTCGACGATCGCGTCGGCGTCGCCGGCGAAGAAGAGGTGGTCGGTGCCCTCCAGCTCGACGAGCTTCGCTCCGGGAATGTGGTCGGCGACGTACCGGCTCATCTCGATGCCGACCATGCGGTCGTCCCGGCGGTGGAGCACGAGCGTCGGCGCTTGAATGGCCGGGAGCACCTCGCGGATGTCGAGCTCCGGATACAAGGCGAAGATGTTTCGGACCATCCCCGGGCTGGCGGCGACGCGCTGGAGGCGCGCCCACCACTGCCGGAGCTCGGCGTCGTGCTGGCGGCTCGGAGCCCACGCGCCGAGCCCGATCCCCTCGCCCCACCCCTTGGCGCTGATCTCGGCCAACTTCGCCAGCTGCTGCTCGGTGGCACCGAGCGCATAGTCGGGCGCCTCGAGCAGGCGGGCGAACGTCCCGTACAGCGCGAGCGCCTTCACTCGGTCCGGATGGCTGGCGGCCATCAACATCGCCATGGTGCCGCCCTCGGAGATGCCGAGCACATCCGCGCGCTCCGAGCCCGCCGCGTCCATCACGACGCGCAGGTCGTCCACGCATTCCTCGAGGGTGGGCGCGTGCGTCACCGGATCGGACAGCCCCGTGCCCCGCTTGTCGAAGGCGATGACGCGCCGGAACGCGGCAAACCTCGAATAGAAGTGCGCGACCGAGCGCTCCTCCCAGATGAGGTCGAGATGTGAGATGAAGCCGGGCACGATGACCAGGTCCGGCCCGTCGCCGAACACCGTGTACGCGATGCTGAGGTCGTCGCTCTTGGCGTACCGGATGTCGCTCCTGCCCACGGCCGTCATCGTCGCGCGTTACGCGGCCTGGGCGACGCGGAGCTGTGCGGGACGGTCGGCCGACTGCACGAACGAGGCGCCCACAACGCCGAGCACGGCGACGACCCCGCCTGCCACGTAGGCCGTTGTGAAGGAGCTCGGTGACGAGCCGCCGCCTTGGACCGTCGACAGCACCTGGATGCCGGCAACGACCCCGATCTGGGTGACCATCACCTGCGCCGCGTTCGCGACCCCGAGGCTGGCGGTCTCCACTGCGTTGGCGGCCGAGCTGATCAACGACGGCTGCGAGGCGCCCAGCCCGAGCCCCGACAGGATGAGGGCGCCGAACACGAGCGCGAGGGTCTCGGTGGACGCGCCCAACGCGAAGCACGCCATCGACACCACGACGAGGGTGCAGCCGATCACGCTGGCGCGCCGCTCACCGACGCGCACCGCCACGTAGCCGGAGACCGGCGACGAGAGGCTGAAGCTGAGCGGCCGGCAGATCATCGCCAGCGAGGTCGCGGCCACGGTGAACCCGAAGACGCGCTCCATGAGCAGCGGCGTGACGATGAAGCCGCCCATGTAGCCGAAGTTCGATGTGAACTGGGCGGCCAGGGAGGCGGTGAAGTTCCGTTCCCGGAAGAATCGCAACGGCAACAGCGGGTGCTCGGCGCGTCGCTCGATGGCGACGAAGCCCGCGACGGCGATCGGCGCGAGCGCGAAGAGCGCGAGCACGAACGGGTTGGTCCACCCGATCTGACTGCCGACGCTGAGCCCGAGCAATGCCGAGACCGTGGCCGTGGCCAGCGCGAGCGCGCCGGCGTAGTCGATCGACTGGCGCTCCATGCGCGGCGTCTCGTGCAGGACCGGGATGGCGACGAGGAGAGCCACCAGCGCGATCGGCGCCTGCACGAGGAACATGGCCCGCCAGCCGATGGCGTCGACGAGGGGGCCGCCGGCCACGAGGCCGAGGACGGGCGCGCCCGCGCCGACGAGCGACCACCATCCCATCGCCTTGACCCGGTCCTCCTCGGGGAACGCGCGCATGATCAACGCCATCGACGCCGGGCCGGTGGCGGCGCCGGGAACGGCGCCGACGGCGCGGATGGCGATCAGCGAGGCGCCGTCCCAGGCGAACGCGGTGAGGAACGTGGCGATCGTGAACCCGGCGAGCCCCGCGAGGTAGACGCGCCGGTGGCCGCGGACGTCGCCGATCTTGCCGAACAGCGGCATCGACAGGGCGAGCGCGAGGAACGGGCCGGTGACCGTCCAGGTGAGTGCGGTCTCGCTGGCACCGAGGTCGCGGGCGACGTCGCCCAGCGACACGGCGAGGATCGTGATCGTGAACCCGGTGGCGAACAGGCCCGCCAGCGCGGTCCACAGGACCCACCACCGGTACCGGTCGCTCTCGCGGACGTGCCGGCCGAGCCGCTCGCGCAAGAGCATCGGCCACGCGACGGCGGGGACCTCCTCGCCGCCCGGGTACTCGACGACGAGCGGAGATTCCGGGTCGCGGTCCATCGGCCCGGTCGAGGCTAGTTTCCCGCCTCGCTCAGGCCGATGGTCCGCCTACGTGTGCCCCTGATGTCGACGGCGTCGTTGGCGCCGACGGGATCACGCGTCTTCGAGCAACCAGAGCGTCTCTAGATGCGCACCGTCGCGAGCGTCGGTCTCGGCGAACAGCCGCGCCGTGGCCTCCGCCCAGCGGGTCAGGTCGGCCGACAGCAGCAGGCGCCCTGCCGGCCGGTCCGGTCCGGGCCGGCGCGGCACCTCGCCGTACCGCCGCCCCGGTCGCTCATGTTGCGGTCCCCTCGTCGCCCCGTGCGGGAATCGCTTCAAGGTCGCTCCCATCGGGTCCAGTGATCTGGTGGCAGTGGTGGTGCCCGGCACTGGTGGCTCAATTACCGGTGGAACTGGTGGCCGATGGCAGGGTAAGGAGAAGCGCCCGGCGCGTAAAGAGGGCGGTGACTAGCGCGCTATGGCTCGTTCGCACCATGACATGGTCATGGCCCGGCTCGTCGATCCTGGACGAAGGGTCACGAATCGGTCGCCGCACTCGCGCCGACCTGCGCGCGTGCCGGGGCCGGTCGAAAAGCCGCGCCGGGCGCCAAACGCGTTCGAGTGGCCGACATTCGGCAGGGATGCGTAGCCCCTTCGGGCCATGACACGGGTCATTTCTGCGTGACCAGCGCAAAATTCGGTTGGCACGCGGTGGCCCGCCCGGCCTCACGCCCGGTCGGCGGCCACCTCACGCCAGGCGCGGACGAACACGTACAGGGCGGCGAGGCCCAGCCAGGCCTGCGGGATCAGTTGCGCCTCGCCTGCCTGGCGCTCGTGGTGCCGGGAGACGAACGCGCCCGTGACGCCGGGCGCCAGCACCCGTAAGCCGCCAAACGCCCCGGCGCCCAGCGCGAACAGGGCCACGAGCACGGCGACGAAGCAGACGGCGTACAGGTAGGCGCGGTCGATCCGCCACGCCGGCGCCCCGGGGACGAACTCGCTCTCGACCCGCAGCTCGCGCCGCCGCCGCGTGTGGAAGACGAGCACGATGACGGCGGCGGCGACGATCAGCGCGGCCTGGACGGCGCCGCGCACGGCGGCGTCCTCGTTCTCCCCGTCGAGAGGGTCGCGAGCGACTGGACCGTTGCGAAGCTGGCGAACACGAGCGTGAAGACGGCGACGAAGTTGACGGCGCCGAGGTACACGGCGAAGGCACGCCGCCCGGTGGTGTCCGGATCGCCGCGCCC
>DATFXK010000004.1:0-5165 GCA_035316005.1 Acidimicrobiia bacterium
GTTCCGCATCGACGGCCCGCATCTCGCGTGGTGCCTCGAATCGCTGGTCCGCGGCGAGCTCGTCAACCAGATCGAGGTCGACGAGCGCACGGCCGAATGGGCGCGCGTCGCCCTCCAGCGCATGCTCGACCTCCCCGGCGCGCCGACGGCAGCGGCCAAGGTCGACTAAGTCCGGGCCAGCTTCCGCGTCACCAGCAGCAACAGCCGCGGGATCGTCGCCGCGTCCTTGTATTCGGGGACGCTCGCGAGGAGACCGGCCGCCGGGGGCGGCTCGTCGACGTGCTCGATCAGCAGGTCATGGGCGGCGAGCTCGTTCACGTACCGGTGCAGCGCTCGGTGTATGAACGGCAGGTCGACGCCCGGCGCGACCTCCTCCATGGCGACGTCGTCGGGAAGGTAGGGACCGACGCGCCAGTACTGCTCGTCGAGGATGTGGTCGATCACCCAGCCGCTGCCGGGGGCCTGGAGCAGCGGGTGGTTGAGGAACAGCACGAAGCGACCGCCGGGCGCGAGCACCCGCGCCGTCTCGGCGACGGCGGGCTCGAACGGGTCGAGATGCTCGAACACGAGACATGACACGACGGCGTCGAACGACCCCGCCCGCAATGGCATCGCCTCGGCGCCGGCCCGCGCGTAAACCGGCCCGCCGCCGCGCACCCGTGCCGTGGCGAGCTGCGCCGCCGTCGGGTCGATGCCGACGACCTCGCCACCGAGCTCGGCGATGCGCCGGGCGACCTGTCCCTCGCCGCAACCGAGGTCGAGGACCCGCCTCGTGCCGGCGAGGTGCTCGTCCACCAACGGGAGGAGCTGCTCCTCGTACTCGGGGTCGACGCCGTCGGTGAACTTCTCCTGCCACCAGCCGGCGTGCCGCTCCCAGGGGTCGCCGCCGGCCGCGCTCACGCGACGGCGTCGTCCTCGAGGGCGAGGATCGGCGCGAGGTACCGGCCCGTGTAGCTGTCCGGGGTCTTGGCCACGTGCTCGGGCGTGCCCTCGGCCACCACCAGGCCGCCGGCGTCGCCACCCTCGGGCCCGAGGTCGATGATCCAGTCGGCCGACTTCACCACGTCGAGGTTGTGCTCGATCACGATCACGGTGTTGCCGCCCTCGACGAGCCGCGCCAGCACGCCGAGCAGCCGCTTCACGTCGTCGAAATGCAAGCCGGTGGTCGGCTCGTCGAGCATGTACACCGTCCGGCCCGTCGCCCGCTTCCCCAGCTCGGACGCCAGCTTCACTCGCTGCGCCTCGCCACCGGAGAGCGTCGGCGCCGGCTGACCGAGGCGCACGTACCCGAGGCCGACGTCGTACAGGGTCTGGAGCTGCCGGGCGATCGTCGGCTGGTGCTTGAAGAACTCGAGCGCTTCCTCGATCGAGAGGTCGAGCACCTCGGCGATGTTCTTGTTCTTGAACGTGACGTCGAGCGTGTCGCGGTTGTAGCGGGCGCCCTTGCAGACCTCGCACGGCACGTACACGTCGGGGAGGAAGTGCATCTCGATTTTGATCGTCCCGTCGCCCGAGCACGCCTCGCACCGGCCGCCCTTCACGTTGAACGAGAACCGCCCGGGCTGGTACCCGCGCACCTTGGCCTCGAGGCTCGAGGCGAACAGCGAACGGATCTTGTCGAACACGCCCGTGTACGTGGCCGGGTTCGACCGGGGCGTGCGCCCGATCGGGGACTGGTCGATGTTGATGACCTTGTCGATGAGCTCCGTCCCCTCGATCGTCTTGTGCCGACCCGGAACGAGGCGTGACCGGTACACCTTCTGCATGAGGGCGTGGTAGAGGATGTCGTTCACGAGGGTCGACTTGCCGCTGCCGCTCACTCCCGTGATCGCGACGAAGCAGCCGAGCGGGAAGTCGACGTCGATGTTCTGCAGGTTGTGCTCCCGCGCGTCGCGCACGGTGAGCCACGCCTCGCCGGGCTGGCGGCGCATCTCCGGCACCGGGATCGACTGCTCCCCCGCCAGGTACTGCCCGGTGATCGACCGGGGCTCACCGATGACGTCGTCGAGCGACCCGGACACGACGATCTCGCCGCCGTGCTCACCGGCGCCGGGCCCGATATCGACGATCTGGTCCGCGACCCGGATGGTCTCCTCGTCGTGCTCGACCACGACGACGGTGTTCCCGAGATCACGCAGACGCACCAGCGTGTCGATGAGCCGCTGGTTGTCCCGCTGGTGCAGCCCGATCGACGGCTCGTCGAGCACGTACAGCACGCCGACGAGGCCGCTGCCGATCTGCGACGCCAACCGGATGCGCTGCGCCTCGCCGCCGGCGAGCGTGCCCGACGAGCGGTTGAGAGTGAGGTAGTCGAGGCCGACGTCGAGCAGGAAGCGCAGACGCTCGTTGACTTCCTTCAGCACCGCCTCGGCGATCATGAGATCGCGTTCGGACAGCTCGAGTGCACCGAGGAAGCCGGCGGCCTTGGCGATCGACAGCTCGCCGAGCTCGAAAATGTTCATGCCGCCCACCTTCACGGCAAGCGACGCCGGCTGCAGCCGCGCGCCGTGACACGCGGGGCACGGCACCTCCCGCATGTAGCCCTCGATCTGCTCGCGGACGCGGTCGCTCTCCGCCTCCGAGTGCCGGCGCTCGAGCCACGGCACGACGCCCTCGAACTGCGTCGTGTACGAGCGCTGCCGTCCGTACCGGTTCCGGTAGCGCACGTGGATGGCCTTGTTGCCCGACCCGAACAGCACGGCCTGCTTGTCGCGCTTTCGCAGCTTCCGCCACGGCGTGTCGACTGAGAAGCCGTACTCGTTGGCTACCGAACCGAGCAGACGATCGAAGTACTGGCTCCGGAACCCGGCCCAGGGCGCGAGCGCGCCCTCCGAGATCGGCAGGTCGTCGTCGGGAACGACGAGCTCCGGATCCACCTCGAAGTTGGTGCCCAGCCCGTCGCAGCGCTCGCATGCGCCGTACGGCGAGTTGAACGAAAAGTTCCGGGGCGCGAGCTCCTCGAACGACAACCCGCAGTTCGTGCACGCGAGATGCTCCGAAAAGGTGAGCACCTCGCGCTCCTCGTCCTGCTCCTTCTCCCCTTCGCGCGGCACGATCTCGACCTCGGCGACCCCTTCCGCCAACCGCAACGCCGTCTCCAGCGAATCGGTGAGACGGCGCTCGATGCCGTCGCGCCGCACGAGCCGGTCGACGACGACCTCGATCGTGTGCTGCTCGTAGCGGGCGAGGCGCTTGCGGGCGTTGCGCTGCAGGAACTCCGCGAGCTCGACGACCTCGCCGTCGATGCGGGCCCGAGTGAACCCCTGCGTCGACAGCTCGGTCAGCAGCCCCTCGTACTCGCCCTTCCGACCCCGCACCACCGGCGCCAGCACCTGGAAGCGCGTGCCCTCGGGCAGTTGCAGCACCCGGTCCACGATCTGCTGCGGCGTCTGCCGGGTGATCACCCGCCCGCACTCGGGGCAGTGCGGGACGCCGATGCGGGCGTAGAGGAGCCGCAGGTAGTCGTAGACCTCGGTGATCGTGCCGACCGTCGACCGCGGGTTGCGGGACGCCGACTTCTGGTCGATCGAGATCGCCGGGGACAGGCCCTCGATGAAGTCGACGTCCGGCTTGTCCATCTGGCCGAGGAACTGGCGGGCGTACGCCGACAGCGACTCGACGTACCTGCGCTGCCCCTCGGCATAGATCGTGTCGAACGCCAGCGACGACTTCCCCGACCCGGAGATCCCGGTGAAGACGATCAGGCGATCCCGGGGCAGCTCGACGTCGACGTTCTTGAGGTTGTGCTCGCGAGCCCCCCGGATCGTGATCGCATCCGCCACGGCGCCATCGTACCGGCCGCCGGCTCGGAACGAACGGATGTTCGGGCGCCGCTACCGGCGGCGCAGCTCGTCGCGGATCTCGGTGAGCAGCTCCACCTCGGTCGGCTTCTGGTCCCGCTTGAAGAACATCTCGGCGGACCGGACGATGAAGAACAACACGGTCCCGATGATCACGAAGTTGACGACGGCGGTGATGAACCGCCCGTACCGCACGACGCCGTCGCCGAGGTCGAACGTGAGGTCGTTGAAGTTGGGCTTGCCGAACACGGCGCCGATCACCGCCATGATCACGTCGTTCACGAGCGACGACACGACGACACCGAACGCGATGCCGATGATCACCGCCACCGCGAGGTCGACGACGTTGCCGCGAAGCAGGAACTTCTTCAGGTCTTGGAGCACTGCGCCTCCTGGGTCCGCCCTAGGCCCGCATCGGCCGATGGTCTACCCGAACCGGCGCTCGCTCAGTCGGTTCCCCCGCTCTCGATCTTGCGCTTTCGGCTTCGTACTCCTCGTCGCTGATCTGACGGGCGTCGCGCCGTGCGTCCAGGCGCGACAGCTGGACCATGCGATACCCCTCGCCCGGCGACACCGGCGCCGCACCGGCCGGAACAGACCCATGCGCCACCCCCTGTCCGGCCGGGTCAGCTCACCTCGCGCAGCTCCCGTTTGAGCTCGGCGATCTCGTCGCGCAGGCGGGCGGCCTCCTCGAAGCGGAGGTCCTTCGCCGCGTCGTGCATCTCGTCCTGCAGGGTCTGGACGAGCTTGCCGATGTCGTCGGGCGCCACACCTTCCAGGTCGAACACGGCCGACCGCTTCGGGGCCCGCCCACGGCCGCGCCCGCGGCCACGGCCGGGACGCACCTCGTCCTCTTCTCCTTCACGGGCGCGCACCATCTCGAGGATGTCGACGACCTTCTTGCGGATCGTCTGCGGGTCGATGCCGTGAGCGGCGTTGAACTCGAGCTGCACCTTGCGGCGGCGGTTGGTCTCGGAGATCGCGCGCCGCATCGAGTCGGTCACCTGGTCGGCGTACATCACCACCTGGCCGTCTACGTTGCGGGCGGCGCGACCCATGGTCTGGATCAGCGACGTGTCCGAGCGCAGGAAGCCTTCCTTGTCGGCGTCGAGGATCGCGACCAGCGACACCTCGGGCAGGTCGAGGCCCTCCCGCAGCAGGTTGATCCCGACGAGCACGTCGAACTCGCCGAGCCGCAGCGCGCGCAGGATCTCGACGCGCTCCAGGGTGTCGATCTCGCTGTGCAGGTAGCGCACGCGCACCCCGAGCTCGATCAGGTAGTCGGTGAGGTCCTCGGCCATCTTCTTCGTCAGCGTGGTGACCAGGACGCGCTGCTCCGCCTCCGCGCGGACGTTGATCTCGGCG
>DATFXK010000005.1:0-21767 GCA_035316005.1 Acidimicrobiia bacterium
GTCGACGAGCGCTGGCGAGAGCTCACCGCCGCGTCACCCGGTGCCGACGTCGTCACCGAGGGCCGGATCGTGGCCGCCGGCGCCCTCGCCGACCGAGGCCGTCTCGACGAGGCGATCGCGCTCCTCACGAGGGCCGACCGCCGGGTGGACCGCCCCAAGCCCCACCACCTGCGGCTCTGGTACGCGCTCGCCGATCTCGAGGAGCGGGCCGGCAACGTACCCCGCGCCCGCACCCTGTTCGACCGGGTGCGACGGGAGGATCCCGCCTTCGCCGATGTCGCCGAGCGGCTGGCGAGTTTGCGCTGATCAGCGGAGTCGGGTGCGCCGACTCCAGGAATTGGCCAGCGGGCCACGGGATCCAGTGCCATGCCGAGGACGGCGACGGGGTCGTCCAGCCGACAGAGGACGGCCGGGTGTCGCAGTGCGCTCAGCTCGAGGTCACCAAGACGGTGACGGGGACCCCGGCGCCGGCACCGCCTCCCGGCACGACCTACGCGGTGGTCGTCGACTGCGTGCCGGTCGAGAGTCGTGAAATGCGGCCGACCGACGGCGTCGGTGTCCAGCAGCTGCCCGAGGGGCAGAGCCCGCCGTTCACGACCACGCTGACGTTCCCCGAGGGCGGTGGGAGGCAGAGCGTCTTCATCGATCGCCCCAGCGACTGCACGGTCACGGAGGCACCGCCGCCGGGTTGCACGCTCACGTCCGTCGATCCCGGGACGACAGAGATCCGAAGCCCGATCCTGTACGGGGTCACGGTGACCAACAACTGCGATCCTCCGGTGGAAGCCGCAGTGGCAGTGGTCGAGGCGCCGCGCTTCACCGGATGACCGGGAACGCGTCTCGGGCGTAGCTGTCGTACCCCGGCGGTACGTTCGCCGGGGTCACGACTTCCCGCGCTTCCCCCATCCGCTCCGGACCCGAAGGGGGAACGATGGAAGCCGTCAACGTCAGCGTCCTGCGCGGCGTGATCTCGGGGCCGCCCGAGGTCCGTGCGCTCAAGTCCGGTCGCAAGATCGCCACCCTCGCCGTGCGCACCAGCGCCGGCGACGGCCACAACACCTCGGTGCCCGTGACCGTGTGGGACCCGCCCGCATGGATCGAGACCCTCGAGACGGAGGACGACGTCCTCGTCATCGGGCGCGTCCGCCGCCGCTTCTTCCGGACCGCCGCCGGCACCAGCGGCGCCCGGACGGACGTCGAGGCGGAGTCGGTTGCACGGGCTCGGGATCGCCGGCGTCTCGCCGCCCTGATGCGACGGGTGGACCGCGAGCTCGACCGACTCGACGAGACCGAGTGACCAGGCCGAGCACATCGCTGCGCAGCCCTGTTCGGGGGCGGCGGGCCGCCGAAAGTATGCTCGTGGGCAGGGGAGATCCGACCCCGCCCCGACGAAGTGGCGGAAGCGGAAGACACGTCGTGACGGCAGAGACAACCTCGACCCGCCGCCCGGAGACGCTGGACCGGGTGGTGATCCGGTTCGCCGGCGACTCCGGCGACGGCATGCAGCTCGCCGGTGACCGATTCACCGACGTCAGCGCCGCCTTCGGCAACGACCTGGCGACCCTCCCGAACTTCCCGGCCGAGATCCGGGCGCCCGCCGGCACGATCGCCGGGGTCTCGTCGTTCCAGGTCCACATCTCCGACCACGACATCCTCACGCCCGGCGACGCGCCCAACGTGCTGGTGGCGATGAACCCGGCCGCTCTCAAGGCGAACATGCAGGACATGCCGCCGGGGTCGACGCTCCTGATCAACGAGGACGCCTTCGAGCAGCGCAACCTAGACAAGGCCGGGTACGCCGCCAACCCATTGGAGGACGGCTCCCTGTCGGCGTACCGGATCGTCCAGGTCCCGATGACGTCGATCACGCTCGAGTCGACCAAGGAGCTCGGCGTGAAGCCCCGCGACGCCGAGCGGTCCAAGAACTTCTTCGCCCTCGGGCTGCTGTCGTGGATGTACACGCGGCCGATCGACCCGGTGATCGAGTGGATCAACGATCGCTTCGCCTCGAAGCCGATGGTGCGGGACGCCAACCTCGCCGCCTTCAAGGCCGGGTTCCACTTCGGCGAGACGGCCGAGCTGTTCGACCACCCGTGGGAGGTCCCCCCGGCGCAGCTGCCGGCTGGTCGCTACCGGAACGTGACCGGCAACGTCGCGCTCGCGTACGGGCTGATCGCGGCGTCGCAGAGCAGCAAGCTGCCGATCGTCTACGCGTCGTACCCGATCACGCCGGCGTCGGACATCCTCCACGAGCTTTCGCGGCACAAGAACTTCGGCGTCCGCACGCTCCAGGCGGAGGACGAGATCGCCGCCATCGGTGTGGCTCTCGGCGCCGCCTTCGCCGGGCACCTCGGCATCACGGCCACGAGTGGCCCGGGCATGGATCTCAAAGCCGAGACCATGGGCCTCGCCGTCAACCTCGAGCTACCGCTGCTGATCGTCGACGTGCAGCGCGGCGGCCCGTCTACCGGGCTCCCGACCAAGACCGAGCAGTCCGACCTCCTGCTCGCGATGTACGGGCGTCACGGCGAGGCGCCGCTGCCGCTGGTTGCCCCTCGCTCGCCGAGCAACTGCTTCGACACCGCGTTCGAGGCGGCGCGCATCGCACTGAAGTACCGCACGCCGGTGATCGTCCTCACCGACGGATACCTCGCCAACGGCGCCGAGCCGTGGTTGCTCCCCGACGTCGAAGCCCTTCCCGACATCGGCGTCCCGTTCGCGGACGCGCCCAACCACGACGGCGACTTCTGGCCCTACCTGCGCGAGCCCGAGACGCTGGCCCGGCCGTGGGCAATCCCGGGCACGCCGGGGCTCATGCACCGCATCGGCGGCCTCGAGAAGGAGGACGGCACCGGGAACGTCAACTACGACCCCGAGAACCACGATCACATGGTGCGCATCCGCGCCGAGAGGGTGGCGCGCATCGCGTCCGACATCCCCGACGTCGAGGTCGACGACGACGGCGGCCGAGAGCTGCTCGTCCTCGGCTGGGGGAGCACGTGGGGAGCGATCCAGGCCGCGGTCCGCCGGGTGCGCGCCGCCGGCAAGCAGGTCGCGCACGCCCACCTCGTGCACCTCAACCCGTTCCCGCCGAACCTCGGCGACGTGCTGCGCGGCTACCGCCGCGTCCTCGTGCCGGAGATGAACCTCGGGCAGCTGTCGCGCCTCGTGCGCGCCGAGTACCTCGTCGACGCGCAGTCGCTCAACCGGGTCCAGGGCGTCCCGTTCCAGGCGGCGACGATCGAGGAGAGGATCCTGGAGATGCTCGATGCCTGACGAAGCCGTGAAGCTCGGTCGCAAGGACTTCCAGTCGGACCAGGAGGTCCGCTGGTGTCCCGGCTGCGGCGACTATTCGATCCTCGCCGCCGTCCAGCTCCTGCTTCCCGAGCTCGACGTGAAGCCGGAGAACCTTGTGTTCGTGTCGGGCATCGGCTGCGCGGCGCGCTTCCCCTACTACATGAACGTGTATGGGTTGCACGGCATCCACGGGCGGGCGCCCGCGATCGCGACCGGCATCACTCTCGCCCGGCCCGACCTCGACGTGTGGGTGGTCACCGGCGACGGCGACGCCCTGTCGATCGGCGGCAACCACCTCATCCACTCCATGCGCCGCAACGTGAACTTCACGATGCTGCTCTTCAACAACCAGATCTACGGCTTGACCAAGGGCCAGTACTCGCCGACGAGCGAGGTAGGGAAGGTCACGAAGTCGACGCCGTTCGGCTCGATCGACCACCCCTTCAATCCCTTGTCGCTGGCACTGGGCGCGGAGGCGACGTTCGTCGCCCGCACCCACGACATGGACCGCAAGCACATGACCGAGATGTTCCGCCGGGCGCATGCGCACCGGGGGTCGTCGTTCGTCGAGGTGTACCAGAACTGCAACGTCTTCAACGACGGTGCCTTCGCCGCGATCACCGCGAAGGAAGCGCGGCCCAGCATGCTCATCGACCTGAAGCACGGCGAGCCGATCCGTTTCGGCGCCGACGGCGAGCAGGGCGTCGTCCTGAACGACCACGGCGAGCTCGAGGTCGTCGCCGTCGCCGACGTCGGAGAGGAGCGGCTGCTCGTGCACGACGAGCACCGGCAGGACCCGTCGCTGGCGTTCGCGTTGTCGCGTCTCGCCGACACGCCGACGGTCCCGACGCCCATCGGCGTCTTCCGCGCCGTGGGGCGTCCGATCTACGAGGGTGAGGTGCAGCGTCAGCTGGTCGGCGCCAGTGAGCAGCGTGGCCCCGGGGACCTCGCCGCGCTGATCGGCTCGGGTGCCACGTGGGAGGTCGCCTGAGCGACGCGCCCGCCGCGGCGTCGTTCACTCGTCCAGGCTGCGGAACACCATCCCGGTGCGCGGCTTGGGGGAGAAGAACGTGGTCTTCTCGGGCATGCGGACGCCCGCGAACGCCGCCGCCCGGATCTGGGCGACGCTGACCGGCCGCAGCAGCACGGCGGCGTCGACCGCGCCCTTCTCGACCAGGGCTGCCACCGCGGCCGCGTCGCTCCGGAAGGTGACCGTCGCGCCCGGCAGCGCCGGGCGCACGTGCGTGTCGAAGCGGGTCGAGTCGACGTCGCGGAGAACCTCGGGCTCGCCAACGACGTCGGCGGCCGGGCGGAGCAGCGCGAGACCGGACCGGTCGACCAGGCCGAGCCCGCCTTCGTCTCTCATCCGCCGGCGGAGGGACGCGATCCCGTCGGGGGTGTTCGGCCCCGCCTCGACCACCGAGAACCGACCGGTGAGCGCGCCCCGTACGTCGACGCCCTCCACGCCGTGCAAGAGCCGATGGATCGGGCGCACGGACAGCTCGTCGTCGGCGAGCTCGGCCGCGAAGGCCATGATGCGCCCGGCGCCGACGTCGTCGATGCCGGCCGCGAGTCGTTCGTCGCGGTAGGCGCACGCGGTCTCGAACCGGTGATGCCCGTCGGCGAGGACGACGGGGGCCGCGGCGACGGACTTCGACACCGCCGCGATGCGCTCGGGCTCGGTGAGTCGGAAGAGCCGGTGGGTGACGCCGTCGCCGTCCTCGCAATACGCGATCAGCGGCAGGCGGTGCGGGACGAGCAACGTCGAGAGCCCTTCGGTGAGCGACAGCACCCAGATCGGGTCGAGGTTGGCGCGGGTCGCACGAAGGAGCGAGAGGCGATCACTCGTCGCTGTGTTCATCGTGCGCTCGTGCGGGAGCACGCCGACGTCGGCAGGACCGCGGCCGGAGGGCGGGAGGCCGAGAGCCCCCACCACGCCATGGGTACGGCGGAAGCGTCCGTTCTCGTCCTCGAACAGCATCTCGTAGAGATAGAAGCGAGCGGGGTCGTCCACGACGAGCACGCCGTCGCGGCGCCACTCGTGGAGACAGTCGGCCGCGACCCGATAGCGATCTCGTCCGTCCTCTCCGTCGCGAGGGAGGATCAACCGCACGGAGTTGCGAGGGTCGGCGGCCTCGAGACCGGCGCGGTCGTCGTCGTCGATCACGTCGTAAGGTGGCGCCGCGACGGCCGCGACGTCGGCAGGAGCGTCCGCTTCACGCAGCGCGTAGCGAATCCCGCGGAAGGGAAGGAACTCCGGCACGAGGCGGTTCACTTTCGTCGACGAGGTCAAGCCGCTGGCGGGGATTGTCGCATACCGGTCGTGAGCGGCGGCCGAACGAGTGAGAGCAACGAGCGAAAGCCACGAATCATGGAATCGACTGCGTACGACGCGTTCCAGGAGGGTTGCCGGCTGCTCGCCAACGCCAGCCCCCATGCGGCGGTTGTCGCGCTCGAGCGAGCGCGCGACCTCGAGCCGGACAAGGGTTCGATTCGCGAGACGCTGGGTCGGGCCTATTTCCGGACCGGGCGGTTCGCGGCGGCCGGCTCGGAGTTCTCACGCGCGGTCGAGATCGATCCCGTCAACGACTACGCGCTCTTCGGGCTCGGCTTGTCGCTGCTGCGCGTCGGCGACCGGAGTGGCGCGCGCCGTCCGCTGAAGCTCGCGGTCGCCATGCGTCCGGAGATGGACGCGTATCGAGACGCGCTGTCCGACGCCGAGTGACGCCCGACCGCCCGGTCGTGTGCTGCGACCTCGACGGTGTGGTGTGGCGGGGCGTCGAGCCCATTCCCGGCGCGGGCGCCGCGATCTCCGAGCTGCGGAAGGCGAGCTTCCGGGTCGTGTTCGTCTCGAACAACTCGAGCCAGCCGGTGGGCGAGGTGGCGGCCAAGCTCGGCGCTGCCGGCGCGCCCGTCTCGACGGACGACGTGATCACCAGCGCCGTGTCCGCGGCCACTCTGCTCGCATCGGCCCTCGATCCGGGCGCGCCCGTGCTCGCGTGCGCCGGCCCTGGCGTCGTGGAGGCGCTCGAGGCCGCCGGGCTGCGGCCCGTGACGCGACCGCCGGCGTCGGCCGTCGTCGTCGGACTCCATCGCGGCTTCGACTTCGACGAGCTCGACCGCGCGTCGGCGACCGTGCGCGCCGGTGCTCGCTTCGTCGCCACCAACCTCGACGCCACGTACCCCGTCCCCGGCGGCATGATCCCGGGGTCGGGCGCGATCGCCGCCGCCGTCGCGACGGCCGCTGGGCGCGCGCCCGAAGTCGCCGGCAAGCCCGAACGGCCGATGGCCGACCTCATTCGGAAACGGTTCGGGTCGAAGGGGGTGGTCGTCGGCGACCGGCCGTCGACGGACGGCGCGCTCGCCGCGGCACTCGACTGGCCGTTCGCACTCGTCCTCTCCGGGGTCACGCAACGCGACGCGCGACCTGGCGGCGAGGCGATTCCCGCGCCACCACCGCCGTTCGTCGCCGCCGATCTCGCCGCGCTCGTGCCGCAGTTGGTCGAGGCCACCACGGCCGGCTGACCTGCCACCTCGCGAGTTGTCAGCGCCCCCAGCCCCACTCGGGGGGCTGCGCGGGTTGCACCGGTCGGCGCGGTGGTCCCAGCAACCCGCGCAGCGCGAGCGCGATGCCGGCACCGGCCACGAAGCCACCGACGTGCGCCAGCCACGCGACGTTCGAGTTCGGGTTGAAGCCGGTCAGGAACTGGGAGCCGAACCAGATCGCGAGGAGGACGGCCGCCGGGAGATAGACGGGGAAGAACAGGAGGAGGGCGATGACCGTCAGCACGCGGGCGCGAGGCCACCAGACGAGATACGCGCCCATGACACCGGCGATCGCGCCCGACGCTCCGATGACCGGCTCCGTCGAGCTCGGGTCGGCGAGGTAATGGGCGCCCATGGCCGCCGCCCCGACGAAGAAGTAGAAGACGATGTACCCGACGTGCCCGAGGTGGTCCTCCACGTTGTTCCCGAAGATCCAGAGGAACAGCATGTTGCCGGCGAGGTGCAGGATCGATCCGTGCATGAACATGGAGACGAACACGGCCAACCAGACGTTCTTGTCCGGGAAGACCTCCCGGGAGTCGACTCGCGCCGCCGCCGTGCAGCTGCCGGTGTTGAGCTCGCGCACCGTGGCCGGCTCGCCCTGCTTCAGCTCGCATGGAATGGCGGCGTGTTCGAGCGTGAACGCGGTGTCCTTCGAGACTCCAGGGCCCAGGCTCGGGTCCGTCCCGCTGTGGGGCTGTACGAAGAGGTACACGAGGACGTTGATGGCGATGATCGCGACCGTCACGAACGGAAACCGCTGCGTCGGGTTGTCGTCGTGCAACGGGATGACCATGCCGGTCGCACGATACCGGTCCACCCAAAACTCCCAATGGCGGGTAATCTGCGCGTCGCTGTGCGCCGCCGTCTCGATGCCGAACTGGTGCGTCGCGGCCTCACCGCGAGTCGTCAACGGGCGCTCGAGGCGATCGGGGCGGGACGCGTGCTCGTCGGTGGGCTGCCGGCTCGGTCGGCGGCGCGGCGCGTCACCGCTGACGAGCCGATCAGCCTGAGCGGCGACGGCCCGAGGTTCGTTTCACGCGGGGGAGAGAAGCTGAACGCAGCGCTCGAGCACTTCGGCGTGCCGGTGACGGGGCGGCGTGCGCTCGACGCCGGGGCGTCGACCGGCGGCTTCACCGACTGCCTGCTCCAAGCCGGGGCGGCGCACGTGGTGGCCGTCGACGTCGGCCACGGTCAGCTGGCGTGGTCGCTGCGCACCGATCCCCGTGTCACCGTGCTCGAGCGGACGAACGTGCGCCATCTCACGGCCGCCGACATCGATGGGGCGGCCGACCTCGGTGTCGCCGACCTGTCGTTCATCTCTCTGTCGGCGTGCGCTCCCGCGCTCGCTCGGTGCACCACCGCGGACGCCGACCTCCTGCTCCTGGTGAAGCCGCAGTTCGAGGCGGGACGTTCACAAGTCGGAAAGGGCGGGGTCGTGCGCGACCCGGCCGTGCACCGCGAAGTGCTGCGACGCGTTCGTGACGACGTCGCGCGTGCCGGGCTGCGTGCGGTCGCCGTCATGCCTTCGCCGCTACGGGGCGCGGACGGCAACGCGGAGTTCTTCCTGCACTGCCGGAAGGAGGCCGCCGCCACCGTGCCCGAGGACACGCTGGACGCGGCCGTGGCCGCCGCGCACGACGACGCACGGGCGGGCTCGTGACCGCGAACGACACGACGGTGCGGACGGCGGGCCTCGTCCCGCACCGGGAACGCCCCCTGGCGCACGACCTGGCGACACGAGCCGCGAAGTGGCTCGCCGACCGGGGGGTGACGGTACGGGTTCCGGCAGCCGACGCCGGCCCCTGTGGCCTCGAGCACCTCGCTTGCCCGGAAGCGGAGTTCGCCCAGGGTCTCGACGTGGCGGTGTCGCTCGGCGGTGACGGCACGATGCTGCGAACCGTCGACATCGTCTATGAGGCGGGCGTTCCCGTGCTGGGCGTCAACGTGGGCGACTTGGGCTACCTGACCGAGGTGGAGCCGGGCGCGCTCGATCGCGCCCTGGAGCGTCTGCTAGCCGGCGACTACGACGTCGCCGAGCGCATGGCGCTGCAGGTCGACGTGGCGAGCACCGGGCCCGCGAACGGTCGTTGGTGGGCGCTCAACGAGGCCGTGCTGGAGAAGGCGCAGAGCGGGCGCGTGACGCGTCTCGACGTGCGGATCAACGGCGCCTTCTTCACGACCTACGCCGCCGACGGGGTCATCGTGGCGACGCCCACCGGCTCCACCGCGTACTCGTTCTCGGCGCGGGGGCCGATCGTGTCGCCGCGTCTTCGGTGCCTGGTGCTGACGCCGGTGTCGCCCCACATGCTCTTCGACCGGTCGCTGGTGCTCGACGGCGAGGACGAGCTGAGCTTCGTCGTCGTCGACGAGCGCACCGTGGTGCTCACCCTCGACGGGCGCGAGTTGGGGGTGGTCGAGACGGGCGCCACGATCACATGCACGAGCGGGCCACGGCCGGCGCGCATCGTGACCTTCGGGCCCCGCGACTTCCATCAGATCCTCAAGGCCAAGTTCGGCCTCGCCGATCGATAGGCATTGCGTTCGCCGTGTTGACCGAGCTGCACGTCACCGACCTCGGGATCGTCGCCGATCTCACGCTCGTCCTCGGGCGCGGTCTCGCGGCGATCACGGGGGAGACGGGCGCGGGCAAGACGCTCCTCGTCGAGGCGGTCGAGCTGCTCGTCGGCGGGCGTGCCGACACGTCGCTGGTCCGTGAGGGCGCGCCCGAGGCGCGCGTCGAGGGCCGCTTCGTGGACGAGAACGGCACCGAGGTCGTGCTGGCACGCGTCGTGCCACTCGACGGACGCAGCCGTGCGTACATCGACGGGCGCCTCGCCACGGTCGGCGAGCTCGCCGAGGTGGGTGCCCGCCTCGTCGACCTGCACGGACAGCACGCGCATCAGTCGTTGCTGGCGCCGGCCGTGCAGCGCGGCGCGCTCGACCGGTTCGTCGGGCTGCCCGCGACCGAGCCGCTCGCCTCGTACCGTGCCGCCCGCGAGGAGCTCCGGCGCATCGCCTCGGAGTTGGACGGCCTCGGTGGCGACGAGCGCGCCCGCGCCCGCGAGCTCGACCTCCTTCGGTTCCAGATCGGCGAGATCGACGCGGCCGGCCTGGACGACGCCGGGGAGGACGTCGCTCTCGAGGCCGAGGAGGCCCTCCTCGCCGATGCCATCGCCCATCGTGAGGCGCTGGCGGCGGCGTACGGCGCCGTCGAAGGGCCGGCGCTCGACACCGTCGGTGCGGCGGCGGCGGCGTTGGCGGGCCGCGCCCCCTTCGCCGAGCTCGCGGAACGGCTGCGCGGGATGCAGGCGGAACTGGCCGAGCTCGGCCGCGACCTGCGGGTCGCGCTCGACTCGGTCGAGGACGACCCGCAGCGGCTGGAGGAGATCCGGGCGAGGCGTGCGCTGCTCCGGGAACTCACGCGCAAGTACGGCGAGACCCTCGCCGACGTGCGCGCGTACGCGGGTGAGGCACGGCGGCGACTCGCCGAGCTCGAGGGCTACGAGGCACGCGCCTCCGAGCTGGAGCACGACCGTGAGGTCACACAGGCGCAGGCTGCAGACGCCGCTGCCGCGCTGTCCCGGGCGCGGCTGTCGGGTGCGGGCTCCCTCGCCGAGGCGGTCACGCCGCACCTGCGCGAGCTCGCGATGCCGGCGGCCGCGTTCGAAGTCGTCGTCGAACCGGCGGACCCGACCGACGACGGCGCCGATCGCGTCACGTTCCTCATCTCGGCCAATCCGGGGGAGCCGCCCCGCCCGCTGGGCAAGGTCGCGTCGGGTGGCGAGCTCTCACGCGCGATGCTGGCGGCGCGCGTGGTGCTCTCGGAGGCCCCGCCGACGTTGGTGTTCGACGAGGTCGACGCCGGCATCGGGGGTGAGGCGGGGGCAGCGGTGGGCCGCTTGCTCGCCGATCTTGCCGGCACGCACCAGGTGCTGGTGGTAACGCACCTCGCGCAGGTGGCGGCCTACGCGGACGCGCAGGTCGTGGTCGAGAAGCGCGAGCAGGGGAAGCGCACGGTGGCGAGCGCCGAGACGGTGACTGGCGAGGAGCGGGTCCGGGAGTTGTCACGCATGCTCGCGGGCGTCGGTGAGTCCGCCCACGCGCGTAGTCACGCCGCCGAGCTCCTCGATGCCGGTGCGAGCTTCAAACGGGAGCGGGCCCATGGCCCGGCGTAGCACCCGCGCCGCGACCGTCACCGGTACGGCCAAGATCGACCGCCGCACCAAGGACCTCGTGAAGCGTCTGCAGCCCGGCGACATCGCGGTGATCAACCACCGGGACCTCGACCGGGTAGCCGCCGAGGGGCTCGTCGGCGCCGGGGTGGCCGCCGTCGTCAACGCCGGCGAGTCGATCTCGGGCCGGTACCCGAATGGCGGCCCGATCCGGGTGGTGCAAGCCGGCATCCCGCTCCTCGACCGGGCCGGGGAGGACGTGCTCGATCGCGTGCACGAAGGCGAGCAGGTCCGCATCGACGGCGACGAGATCTGGCGGGGCGACGAGCTGATCGCCACCGGACAGTCGCTCACCCCCGCGGGGATCCAGACCTCGATGAACGAGGCGCGGGTCGCGATCGGGGGCGAGCTCGAGCGCTTCGCGGTGAACACCCTCGAGTACATCCAACGCGAGGCGAAGCTGACCTTCGAGCCGGTCGAGCTGCCGCCGATCAAGACGCAGTTCCGCGGCCGGCACGCGCTCGTCGTGGTGCGCGGCCATGACTACCGCACCGACCTCGCCGCGCTGCGTCCCTACATCCGCGAGTACCAGCCCGTCCTCATCGGTGTCGACGGCGGCGCCGACGCCCTCCTCGAGATGCGGCTCAAGCCCGACATCATCATCGGCGACTTCGACTCCGTATCCGAAGCAGCGCTCGGAACCGGCGCCGAGCTGATCCACCACGTGCACCTCGACGGGAGGGCGCCGGGTCGGGAAGCGCTCCAGTCGTGGGGCGTTCCGTACCACGAGTTCGTGGTCGACGGCACGAGCGAGGACGTCGCCATGCTGCTCGCCTACGAGGCAGGCGCCCAGCTGATCGTTGCCGTCGGCACCCATGCGTCGATGGTGGAGTTCCTCGACAAGGGCCGGCAGGGGATGTCGTCGACGTTCCTGACCCGCCTGCGGCTCGGCCCGGCGCTCGTCGACGCCAAGGGCGTGAACCGCCTGTACGAGGGCCGCGTGCGACGCCGCGACATCGCGTTGCTCGTCGGCTCTGCGATCGTGGCTCTCGTCGTCGTGAGCATCGTGTCGGAGTCCATCCACGTCTTCCTGCGCGGGGTCGAGCTGACGCTTCGCGACATGTGGTTCTCCATCACCGACAAGTTCTGATCACATGATCAACTTCCGGTTTCACATCGTGTCGCTCATCGCGGTGTTTCTCGCGCTCGCGCTCGGCATCGTGATGGGCGCGACGGTCGTGAACCGCGCCATCGTCGACCGGTTGAACAGCCGCATCGACACGGTCGAGGACAACGCGAACAAGCGGAAGACGGAGAGCGACCAGCTGCGAGGCCAAGTGGGGCAGCTGAACCAATACATCGACGGCACGAAGAACTTTGCGATCGCCGGGCGTCTCGACGGCGTGTCGCTCACGACCATCGCCACCCGGGGCGTCAACGGCGACGCGGTCAAGCAGACCGTCGAGCTCGCCCAGCAAGCGGGGGCGCGTGCACCCGGGATCATCTGGCTGGAGGAGAAGCTGACGCTCTCCGACCCGAACGCGTTGCGCGACCTCGGCGAGCTGCTCGGGCGACCGGGCCAGAACGCGAAGACGACCCGGGAGGATGCGTGGAACGCCCTTGCGAGCCGGCTGGCGACCGGGAGCGGCACGGCCGCAAATGGTCGCGACGTGCTCAACGCCCTCGCCGACGCCGGGTTCATCAGCTTCGAGCCCGTCGGCGACCAAGGCGACACCTTCTCAGCAGCGTCGTTCGGGGGCGGCGACGCCCGCGTCCTCCTCATCGACGGCCCCAACGGGCAGGTCTCGGCCAACGAGGTCCTCGCGCCGCTCAGCACCGCCCTCGCCTCGAACCGCTTCCAGCTCGTCGCCGGCGAGGTGTTCGACGAGAAGGACGGCGGCCCGAAGCGTGGGGCGACGCTGGCGCCCGTTCGTGATAGCGACCAGCTCAAGCAGGCAGTCTCCACGGTCGACGATCTCGACGTGGTGGAAGGCCGCGTCGCGACCGTGCTCGCGCTCGCCGACCTCGGTCGCAACGTGGTCGGACAGTACGGGTACGGGGCGGGCGCGACGAAGAGCGCACCGGAATGGCCGAGCCAGTAGCGGACTCGCGGTCGGTCTCGCGATCGGCCGCGGGCATGGGGGTGGCCGCGGCGGCGTCACGGGTGATCGGCTTCGCCCGCGTCCTGGCAATCGCCGCGATCCTCGGGACGACCTACCTGGGCAACACGTTCACGTCGTCGAACTACGTGTCGAACGTCCTGTTCGAGCTGCTGGCGGCGGGCGCGTTGTCTGCCGTGCTCGTGCCCACGCTGGTCGACCTGCTCGCCCGTCCCGACCAGCCGGAGGCGGAACGCCTCGCCGGGAGCGTCCTGGGCCGGGCGCTGATCGCACTCGGCGCGGTGACGATCGTCGGTGTCCTCGCCGCGCCGTGGCTGGCCCGGCTGCTCGCCAGCGGGGTCAGCGACCCGACGATCGCGGCTCAGCAGGAGAGCCTCGCCACGTTCCTGCTCCGATTCTTCGTCCCGCAGGTGCTGTTCTACGCCGTCGGCACCGTCGCCATCGCCGTCCTCTACGCGAAGCGCCGGCTGGTCGTAACCGCGATCGCGCCGATCGGGAACACCGTCATGATCGTCGCCGGCCTCGTCGTGTTCCGCCTGCTGACCGGGGGCGACACCGGTCTCGACCTCTCGCTGGCCGAGAAGCTCACCCTGGCGCTCAGCGGCACGCTGGGCGTGGCGGCATTCGTGGCCGTCCCGAGCATCGCCCTCCACCGCAGCGGCTTCCGGCTCCGCCCCCGCCTCGGTCGCGGCGACCCCGGTGTGAACCGGCTCCTGCGACTGTCGGGATGGGCCGTGCTCCAGCACGCCCAGATCGGGTTGCTGCTCGGTGCCGCCATCGTGCTCGGCAACTCGGTCGAGGGTGGCACCGTCGCCTACCAGGTGGCGTGGGTGTTCTTCCTCGCGCCCTACGGCGTCATCGCCCAGCCCATCCACACCGCGATCCACAACAAGTTGTCGCTCGAGGCCGCCCGCGCCGAGTTCGGGTCGTTCGCGCGCTCGCTCCGTTGGGGGCTCGACGCCATGGCGACGCTCATCGTTCCCGTGTCGGCCGCGATGATCGTGCTCGCGCGACCGGGGATGATCGTCTTCGCCTTCGGTGAAGCCGCCGAGAACGGCGTCGACCTCCTCGCCGCGGGTCTCGCGTCCCTCGCGCTCGGTCTGTTCGCGTACGGCGCGTTCCTCATGCTCGCCCGCGCGTACTATGCGCTCGGAGACAGCCGGACACCCGCCGTCGTCGCCTTGCTCACCGGGTTTCTCGGGGTGGCGGCGATGGCCGTCGGCGTGTCACTGACCGACGGCGCGGCGCGGGTCGCCGCCCTCGGGATCGGGCACACCATCGCGTACACCGCCGGGACGGTGATCCTGAGCGTCGGACTGTCTCGCCGCACCGGCCACGCGATCATTCCCGGCGCGCTGCCTCGCGCGGTGGGCCTGTCGTTGGTGATCGGCGTCGCCGCGTGGGCCGCGGTCTCGGTGCTCGATCCGTCCGGTCGTATCGCCAACGCGGCGCTGTGCACGGTGATCGTGCTCGTCGGCGGGGCGATGTACCTCCTCGGCGTGCGCGCCACCGGGGGACGCGTCGAGCGCCACCGCGTCGAGGAGCCGGAGGTGCCCGACCTCGAGCCCGACAGTGCCGAGGTCGACGCATGAGACGCGTGCTGACGCTCTTGCTCCTTGCGGCGCTGGCGCTTCCGCTCGCCGTGGTGGCGATGTCGGACCCGGCGTCGGCGGGGGAGACCAAGCCGAAGGCGCAGCGGGTGCTCGTCATCTCCCTTCCCGCCGTGACATGGCAGGACATCCAGGCCCGCAAGGACAAGCTGCCGAACCTGATCCATCTGCTCGACAGCTCCGCCATCGGTGGTCTTACGACGCGGGCGATCGACCGCAAGACGACGCTCGCCGACGGGTACGTGACCCTGGGCGCCGGCACCCGATCGGTGGGGACGGAGACGAACACTGACGGGGAGGGCTTCGAGGTGGGAGAGCCCTTTGGCAACGTGACCGCCGGACAGGTCTTCGAGCGCCGGACCGACCGCGACCCTCGCAGCGGGCTCGTGAACCTCGGGATCCCCGGCATCGTCGACAAGAACAAGCAGGAGCTGTACGACGCCGAGGTCGGCGCGCTGGGGGACAAGCTTGCGAGCGCCGACTGGTCCCGGGCGGTGATCGCCAACGGCGACGGGTACGACCCCGAGGAGCTCCCGGTGGGCGGCTACTACAGGCGCCAAGCGGTCGCGGGCCTCATGGGATCGGCCGGCGAGGTCCCCGCCGGCGCGGTCGGGCCCGAGTTGCTCGTCCCCGACGCGCAGGCGCCGTTCGGTCTCCGGTACGACAACGCCGCCGTCCTGCGCGCCTTCCGGAACGTCTGGCAACCGCGCTCGGTCGTGCTCGTCGAGGCGTCCGACCTCGTCCGCGAGGACGCCTACCGCGTCTTCGCCACACCGGCGCAACGCGATCGGCTGTTGACCGAGGCGCTGGAGCGCACCGACGCGCTCGTGGGCCGCTTGTTGCGCGAGGTCGACGCCCAGCGCGACGCCGTGATGGTCGTCGGGCCGGTGCACCCGGCGCGCGGGGTGCACCTCACGGTCGCCTCGTTGCGGGCGCCGGGTGTCCAGCCCGGGCTCCTGCGCTCGGGCACGACGAGACGGCCCGGATTCGTCGGGCTGGTCGACATCGCGCCGACCATCCTCGACCGGATCGGGCTCAAGGCGCCCGACTCGATGGAGGGCCGTCCCTTCGAGATCCGTGACGAGGGCGGCTCGGCATCGCAGCGTCGCGACGGGATCGCCGACTCCGACAACGCCGCAACGTTCCGCGACGACGTCGTCGCGGTCGTGGCCGTGGTGTTCGTGGTCATCCAGGGCGTTCTTGCGGTCGCGGCCGTGCTGTGGCTCGCTCGCCCCGGGCGGCGCCGGGGGATGGCGTTGCTTCTCGCCTCGCTCACCGGGCTCGGGTTCGTGGCCGCGGTCCTGCTCGCCCGGCTCCTCCCGTTCCAGGACTGGGGGGACGTCGCGTACTGGCCTGCCCTCCTGGTCGCTTCCGTGGCCCTCGCGTTCTTGTATCGCCTGGCGGGCCGGCGCGACCCGCTCATGTCGCTGATCGTGGCGTTGAGCGTGATCGTCGCCGTCCTCATCCTCGATGTCCTCTTCGGCGCGCCGCTGCAGCTCAGCAACCCGTTGGGGTACTCGCCGCTCCTCGCGGCGCGCTTCAGCGGGTACGGAAACTTGGCCTATGCGGCACTCGCGTCGGCGGCCGTGCTGCTGGCCGGGCTGCTCGCGCACAAGATCGGCGGCCGTCGAGGAGAGCTGGTCGCGATCGCGCTGCTGGCCGTGGTGTTCGTGGTCGATGGGGCGCCCATGTGGGGCTCGGACGTCGGGGGCGTCCTGTCGATCCTGCCCGCGTTCGCGGTGACGGGCTACCTGCTGCTCGGGATCCGGATCCGACTTCGCAACGCGCTCCTTGCGTGTGTCGCCGCGGTCGTTGCGTTGGTCGCGTTCGGACTGTTCGACCTGACCCGGCCGTCCGACAAGCAAACGCACCTCGGGCGGCTGTTCGAGACGACGCGGTCGCGGGGGTGGTCCGGCTTCTCCACCGTGATCGAGCGCAAGATCTACGAGAACCTCTCCGTGTTCCTGCGCTCGACGTGGTTGCTGGTCGTGATCATCGTGCTCGCGTTCCTGGCGTACCTGTACAGCAGGCATCGCGACCGGCTGCGCGCGATCACCGACTGGGTGCCGGAGCTGAAGGCGTCGTTCATCGGGTTCGCGATCGTGTCCGTCCTCGGATTCGCGCTGAACGACTCGGGCATCGCCGTCCCGGGCATGATGCTGAGCGTCCTGAACCCGGCCATCGTCGCTCTGCTGGTCCTCGTCGCGCGGCGCGTCGCGCCTGCTCCTGCCGCGCCATCCGAGGCCGCCCCACGCGAAGCCGAACCGGTCCCGGCCGCCACTCGCGCGTGAGCGTCGTCGTCGGGATCCTCGTCGGCGCCGTCACGGCGTGGTTCCTTCGGATCGCCGGGCGCGAGATCCTCGAGTTCCCCGCCCTCGAGCGGGCCAACTACCGGGGGCACCCGCTCCCGACGGCGGGCGGCATCATCATCGTCCTGGCGGTACTCGTCATCGAAGCCGGCCGGGCGATCGCCGGCGCGGCCGGCATCGGCGACGAGCCCGGCCTGACCCTGTCCCGCAGCCTCGTGCTGTTCGCAGTGTTCGGGTTCGGGTTCCTCGGCTTCGTGGACGACCTCCTCGGTGGGGGCGGGGACCGCGGCTTCCGGGGCCACGTGCGGGCGCTGTCGCAGGGGCGGCTCACGACCGGCTTCGTCAAGCTGTTCGGCGGCGCCGGCATCGCCGTCGTGCTCGTCGCGACACCCGGGTTCGCCAGCGGCCGGCGCCTCATCACCGACGCCGTGCTCATCGCGCTGGCGGCCAACTTCGCCAACCTGCTCGATCTCGCACCGGGGCGACTCATCAAGGTCTCGTGGGTGCTGTACATCCCGCTTGCGATCGCGCTCGGCACGGACGCGATCGGCGTCGCCATCGCGCCGGTCATGGGCGCGGCGCTCGCGCTGCTCCCGGATGACCTGCGCGAGCGGCTCATGCTCGGCGACACGGGCGCGAACGTCATCGGCGCCGTCTTGGGTCTCGGCGTCGTCCTCGGCCTCGGTTCCGAGGCGCGGACGAGCGTCCTCGTGGTGCTGATCGTGCTGAACGTCCTCGCGGAGATCGTCTCCTTCAGCCGCGTGATCGACCGTGTTCCGCCGCTGCGCGCGTTCGACCGGCTCGGGCAACGCCCCGAACGGCGTCACGCCTGAGCGCGACTTCAGCGCGGCCGGCAGTCCCGCTTCTCGTAGAGCACGCGCAGCCCGCCGTACCGCGCGGTGACCTCGTAGCCGGCGGCAGCTAACCGGGGGCCGAGGTCGAGGTCGCCGTAGCGCGACGTCCACACCAGCACCGCGCACACGTCGCGATCGGCCGCCGCGCGCGCGAGCTTCGCGGCGGTGATCTGCCCCTGCTGGACCCGCTTGACCGAGGAGTCGTCGAAGTACGGGTCGGTGAGACGGTCGGCGCGCCACAGGAAGCCGGGCTCGTCGCTGATCGCGCGTGCGCGGGAAGGTAGGTTGCGAAGATCGTCGACGACGGCGCGCTCGGCGGCGTTGTACGGGTCCGGCCACAGCATCGAATGCAGGTTGCTCCAGTACCACGGCGTGACCGCGATCGCGCCGACGAGGAGGGCGGCGAGCGGCGGCGGCCGCAGGGCGACGAGCAGCGCCAGCGGCGCGATGAGGAAGGCGACATGCGGGCGCCAGAACGCCGGCTCGTACACGAGCAGCGCGAACTGCGCCGCCAACCAGATCGCGAGGACCGTGACCGGCCGGAACAGCACCGGTCCGCCGGGCGAGGAGGTTCGCTCGGCGGCCTGAACCCATCCGAGCCGGGCCAGGAGCAGCATCGCCAGCGCGAGCCCGACGGCCACGAGCACGATCGGGTCACGGTCCACGAGGGTGTGCCACGCCTTGGTGACCGCGCCCCAGTACGACGTCAGACGGGACGCGTTGCGGTTGTAGGAGACCGACTGGTCCCAGACGCGGCCGAGCCCCCAGGGCAGGGCCGCGCCGATCGCGACGACCGCGGCGGCGCCGGCGGCGTAGACGAGGTCGCGGGGGCGCCGCCGGGACAGCAACAGGAGTGCCACCGCCAATCCGGCCGGGGCGGCCAGCGCCTTGGCGACGACGGCGGCACCGAGCAGGGCACCGGCCGCCACGGCCCGGCCGCTCCCCGGCTCCTGCGCGTAGCCGAACGAGACCGCCACGGCGCCGATCGCGAACGCGAGGGCAGGGCCGTCGGACGCGATACCGGCCGTGACCCAGACGATCGACCCGCTCGTCGTGACGAGCACGGCGGCGACCAGGGCGCCGAAACGCGAGGTGATTCGACGCCCGGCGGCGTAGGTGACGACCGTGACCGCGGCGCCGGCGACGATCGGCAGCAGCCGCGGCGCGTTCGTGGTCCGGAGACCCACGAGGTCGGCCAGGTACAGCAACGGGAGGTGCAGCGGGCCCTGGGGAGAGAACAGCTCCTTGAACGGGACGACACCGTCGCGCATCTCGATGGCCGAGAGACCGAAGAACCCGTCGTCGTAGGCGAGGTGACGGTTGGCGACGAAGGCCGGGATGCGCAGCACCACCGCGACGGCGGCGAGGACGGCGGCGTCTATCCACCACCCCCGCCGGTCGAGGCGGGGGAGCGGGCGCGTGGGCCCCGCCGCCACGCGCTCCGACATGGGCGGAACCTACCGCGCCATCCGCGGGTCGCTGCGGCGCGCCGTGGTAAGTTCGGCGGTGTCCCCCGGTGCCCTCCCGCACATCCGCCGTGTGGGTGACGCGCGCCGGGAATCGAGACGGGCGGGGCGGAGCACGCGGAGGATGAGGTGGGGGTGGTCGTGGCCAAGCACATCTTCGTGACCGGAGGAGTGGCGTCGAGCCTCGGGAAGGGGCTCACCGCCTCGTCGCTCGGCCGGCTCCTGAAGAGCCGGGGCCTGCGGGTCACGATGCAGAAGCTCGACCCGTACATCAACGTCGACCCCGGGACGATGAACCCCTTCCAGCACGGCGAGGTGTTCGTCACGGACGACGGCGGCGAGACCGACCTCGACCTCGGGCACTACGAGCGCTTCGTCGACGTCCCCCTCACGAAGAAGTCCAACGCCACCACCGGGTCCATCTACCAGGAGGTGCTGGCGAAGGAGCGGCGGGGCGCCTATCTCGGCCAGACCGTCCAGGTCATCCCGCACATCACCGACGAGATCAAGGAGCGGATCCTCCGCCTCGCCGACGACGAGGTCGACGTCGTGATCACCGAGATCGGCGGGACGGTCGGCGACATCGAGATCCTCCCGTTCCTCGAGGCGGTCCGTCAGTTCCGCAAGGACGTCGGGCGTGAGAACGTCTTCTACGTCCACGTCACCCTCGTCCCGTTCATCGGGCCCTCCGGCGAGCAGAAGACGAAGCCGACTCAGCACTCGGTGACCGAGCTCCGCAGCCGGGGCATCCAGCCCGATGCCATCGTGTGCCGCTCGGACCGGCCCATCCCGACGCGGCTGAAGGAGAAGATCTCGCAGCTGTGCGACGTGCCCGAGGCCGGCATCGTCTCCGCCGTCGACGCCGAGAGCCTCTACGAGATCCCGCTCGTGCTCCACGACGAGGGCCTCGACGACTACATCTGCCAGGTGCTGCACCTCGAACGCCACGCGCCCGACCTCGGCGAGTGGCAGGACCTGGTGCACCGGGTCGGCGCGGCGGACCAGGAGGTGCGCATCGGGCTGGTCGGAAAGTACGTCAACCTTCCCGACGCGTACCTGTCGGTCGCCGAGGCGCTCCGCCACGGCGGCTACGGGTGCTCGGGCCGGGTGCTCATCGACTGGATCGCATCCGACGACGCCGAAGGCCTGCTCGCCGAGGGACGGCTGAAGGACCTCGACGGGATCGTGATCCCCGGCGGCTTCGGCTTCCGTGGCATCGAGGGCAAGATCGCCGCTGCCCGGTTCGCCCGTGAGCACCGGGTGCCCTACCTCGGGCTGTGCCTCGGCCTCCACTGCGCCGTCATCGAGTTCGCGCGCGACGTGTGCGGCCTGTCGGGCGCCAACTCGAGCGAGTTCGATCCGCACTCGCCCCATCCGGTGATCGACCTGATGGACGAGCAGCGTGAGGTCGTCGACCTCGGCGGCACGATGCGGCTCGGCGCGTACCCCGCCAAGCTCCACGAGGGAACGCTCGTCCAGTCGGCGTACGGCGAGGAGGTCGTCTACGAGCGTCACCGGCACCGCTACGAGCTCAACAACAGGTACCGCCGCCCGCTCGAGGATGCCGGCATGGTCTGCTCGGGAACGTCCCCCGACAACCGTCTCGTCGAGTTCGTGGAGCTGCAGACGTCCCTGCACCCGTTCTTCGTCGCCACGCAGGCGCATCCGGAGTTCAAGAGCCGTCCCGACCGTCCCCACCCGCTGTTCGCGGCATTCGTCGCCGCGGCTCGCGACCGGGCCGAGGGGCGCGCGCCCCGGCTGCCGATGGAGGCCGAGCCGGCCCGCCGGGCAGCCGCTTCTTGAGCGAGTTCCGGATCGTCGGCTCCGAGACGGTCGTCGACACCGGCTTCATCCGGCTCGCCGATCTCGCCGTCGAGGGCGCAGGCGAGCGCTTCTCCCGCCTCGTCGTGCGCCATCCGGGTGCGGTGGTGGTCGTCCCGGTGGAGCCCGACCGCGAGCACGTCGTGCTCGTGCGGCAGTACCGGGCGGCCGTCGATCGCGACCTGCTCGAGGTCGTGGCGGGCAAGCGCGACGTCGAGGGGGAGGAGCCCGCGACCACCGCGACGCGTGAGATGCACGAGGAGATCGGGCGCCGGCCCGGCCGCCTGGTGAAGCTGTGCGAGTTCTACAACTCACCCGGGTTCTGCGACGAGTACACGCACCTCTACGCCGCGCTCGACCTCGAAGAGCTGGACGCCCCGGCAGCTGTCAACCCCGAGGAGCGCGCGATGACCGTCGAGCGGGTTCGCCTCGCCGACGTCGACGACCTCGTCGCCGGCGGCGGGATCGTCGACGCCAAGAGCATCGTGGGCCTACTGCTGACGCGCCGGTACCTCGCGGGGGAGTTCGGCGGGTTCCGCGGCTGAGGCCGTGAGGCTCGCGATCATCGA
>DATFXK010000006.1:0-2766 GCA_035316005.1 Acidimicrobiia bacterium
GGCGTTGGCGAAGATCCCGTCGAAGCGCGCGGGCGGTAGGTCGAGCGCCAAGAAGTCCTGGTGCCAGACGTCGCACCCGGTGGCGGCGCGCGCCATCGCGACGAAGCGCGCCGCGCCGTCGAGGCCGATCGCTTCGTGGCCGAGGGCGCGAAGGCGCCCGAGATCGCGACCGGGGCCACAGCCGAGATCGAGAATCGCGAACGGGCCCGGCCCCTCGAGGCGCGACCGCAGCGCGTCCGCGTTCTGGCCGACGTCGTGGTCCTTCGTCCCCTCGCGGAAATCGTCGGCGTGGCGGTCGTAGTTGCTGATCGTCACCCGCGCAACGTGGCGGAGATCGTCGCGGCCGAGCATGCACGCGGTCACCGGGGCGGCGGGCCGCGGTAGGTGGTCCCCAGGCGCCAGTCGTCGACGACCTCATCGTGAGGATCAGGAACACCAGGGGTTCCGCGGGACGTCCTTGCACGGGGCCGGCATCGTCTTCTGGCGCGGGAGCGGCTTCAGCTGCACCTGGGTCACACGCGGATAGTGCATTCCCGGTTGATCGGGACAGGGACCGAAGACCTCGGTCGCGCAGAGCACCTGGGCGGTGAGCGGGTCGGTGAGCGAGGCGCCCGCATTCGGGACGCCACACGTCGCGTGCGTCTCCTGGAGGTCCGCGGGCGAGCTCGACACCGAATTCGCCGTGGCCCTGTTGTCGTGCCAGCAGTTTCCCGGGTCGTGGAGGGCGCTGATCTCGGCGAGGTCGCCGTTCGTCTCGTTCCCGAAGAAGCCCACGTTCTTGAAGCGGTTCCCCGTCACCTCGTGGCCCCAGGAGTCGTAGTAGCAGAACCCGGGGAGGACGGTCGTGTCGCCGCCCTCGCAGTGCGCGACCGGGGGCGGCGGTCCGGCGTCCGGATACGGGACGACGAGAATGCCCCATGACCCCTGCTTCTCCACCCGGTTGTCGATGACGGTGTCGTTCCGGCCTCCCGCGAGCACCATGCCTGTGCCGACGGGTCCGAACGCCGCCGAGCCCGCGCTCGGCACGTTCGGGTTGTTGTTGTCGTGGATGAAGTTCCCCCGGAACAGCGTACAGGAGTGCGAGCCGGTCGGCCCGACGCCGTCGCCGGGACACGCACCGTCCTGCGGCGAGGGCGCGTCGTCGTTGTTCTGGCTATTGGTGGAGATGCCGGTCTTGTTGTCGTTCCACTCCGAGTCCTCGATGATCAGGTGGCCACCCGAGTTCGTGCCGGAGTAGCCGAGCGCCGAGTTCTCGGCGTGCGCGTCGGTCACCACCGTGTTGCAATCCGGACAGGCGCCCACGTAGTAGCTCGCGTCGCCCATGTTGCTCGCGTACGTGTGCTCGAACAGCCCGGGGCCGCGTGCGTTGCTCGCGAAGATGCCGTACTCGCCGCGGTGTCCCTGGTCGTCGAAGTAGGTGGAGGTCGCGGAGAGGTAGCGACCGGTGAACGCGCCCATGTTGACGGTGCCGGTGCCGTCGCCCCCGTTGAACCATATCTCGTTCCCACCGTCCTGCACGTGAAGGAAGTTGCAGACGGTCAGGTTCTCGATCGACACGCCGTCGACCTCGAACGCCTCGATGCCGTTTCTCCCGACGGGATTGCCGTCCGCATCGAGCGGGCCGAAGTCCTGCGCGCCCACCGAGGCGTCGCAGGGTGCCGAGCCGGGCTTCGTGCCGTCGACGATCACCGCGTTGCGGTCGAGGCCGCGCAGGTGAATGTTCGGCGTGCGGATCATCACTCCCGCGCCCGGCTCGGTCGCCGGCCCCGAAGCGCCATGGTCCGCCTGCTCGTGGTAGTCGCCCGGCGCAATCAGTATCCAGTCCCCGGGCTGCGCCGCATCCACCGCGTCCTGGATGCTCGTGTAGGCGCCGGGTCGCCCCTTCCACGTACCGACACGGAGGACGGCGGAACGTGCCGGAACGGCAGCGACGCCTACGACGGCAACGGCCAGGAGCGCGGCGAAAGCGCTGCGAAAGGCGGTGGTGAGGCGGAGCGATTCGGTGGTCATGTGTGCGACAGCTAGTGCTCGCGCCACACGCTGTCAATCCTGGTCGCGTTGCCCGGCCTACGTCAGCGTCCGGCCGTCGGCGGACGGCTCGCTGCTCACCCCGGCGAAGCGGCACGAACGCTCTCGGCCGGAGGCCATGCCTGACAGCTATGGCTGGCTCGCGGCGTTCGCGTAGAACTCGGCGCCCGCTTCGAACGCGAGGCGCATCGCGCGCCAGCCGCTCCACACACCGACCATGGCGCTCACCTCGCCCGCGGATCCCGCGCGACCGAGCAACGTCGTGTAGTATGCCGAGACGACGCGACTCCGCCACTCTGTCGACGCGAGAATGGCGGTGACCACGCCGTCGCGACCGATCCGCCGATCATGGCTACGTAGAACTGCGCTTCCTGAGGCGAGGCGGCGCGACCGAGGAGCTGCTCGAGACGGCCTGGACGAAGGTGGCGTTCGTCGCCGCGCCCCGCCCACGCCCGGCACGCTGGGCGCGTAGGCGAAGTATTCGGCGCTGGCGAGGATCGCCGTCAGCACGGTCTCGTCGGAGGCGCTGCCCTGCAGCGCCGTGACGAACGTCGCCGCCTCGGACGCTCCGGCGCCGCGGCCGAGTTCATCACGCCGATCCCGAAGCCGAAGAAGCACAAGAAGGCGGCCGCAGGAGACGTTCGTCTTCGACGAAGGCAAAGGGCTCTCCACCAAGGAGCAGGAGTACGACCCTACCTCGATCATCAACGAGGTGCGCCAACACGTCGGCGCGTGCCG
>DATFXK010000007.1:0-6374 GCA_035316005.1 Acidimicrobiia bacterium
CCGGCGGTTGGGGGTTCGAGTCCCTCCTGCCCTGCTCGCACAATCGATCGCCCGGCACCGAGGCGGTGACGTGAACCGACAGACCAAACGACTCATGCAGCGCCAGAAGTCGGACCGGCCGCGCGCGCCCGAGCGCCGGCCTCGTCCGCAGGCGGCACCCCAACGCGAGCGCGTCGGGCCCCGCCAGTACCTCAGCGAGGTGCGCGGCGAGCTGCGGAAGGTCGCGTGGCCGACCCGTCACGAGGTCGTGAACTCCACGATCATCGTGCTCATCGCGGTCACGTTCATGACCGCGCTGATCTTCGGGTACGACTATCTGTCGGCCAAGCTCGTGCTCTTCCTGTTCGACTGACGATGACGACCTTTCCGCCCGACGACCAGCGGCCCGGCCGCGACGACGAGACCCCGGCCGAGGAGCGCGCCGCCGACGAGGTGACGTCCCCGGACGAGCCGATCCCGGAGACCCCCTCCGAGGACGCCGGCCTCCCCGACGCGCAACTCGCTGACGAGACACCCGACGACGCCGACACGACCCCGCTCGAGGACGCGCGCACGGTCGAGGCCGAAGCGGAGGCGTCGGAGGAGGAGGGCGAGGAGCGCGGCGACCTCGCCGGCGCGTCGGAGAGCGACATCGTGGCCGAGGCAGAGGCCATCCTGTCCGTCGGTCCGCGCGACGAGAGCCAGGAGGCCGACGCGGACGCGGCCGACCCGGTGTCGATCCTCGAGACCCCGGGCGAGCCGGCCGAGGAGACCGTCGAGGTCACCCCCGAGCCCTCGCTCGAGGACGCCGAGCTCGTGGACGTCACCGAGGTCGAGGGCGAAGAGGCGGTGGCCGCGCCGGCCGAGCCCAGCCCCTACGACCGCCCCGGCAACTGGTTCGTCGTCCACACCTACGCCGGCTACGAGAACAAGGTGAAGCAGAACCTGGCGAGCCGTGTCCGATCGATGAACGTGGAGGACCGCATCTACGAGGTCGTCATCCCGATGGAGGACGTCATCGAGTTCAAGGGCGGCCGCAAGGTCGTCGTGCAGAAGAAGGTGTTCCCCGGCTACCTCCTCGTGCGCCAGGAGCTCGACGACGACTCGTGGTACGTCGTGCGCAACACGCCTGGCGTGACCGGCTTCGTCGGCAGCGGCGCCAAGCCCACGCCGCTCTCGCAGCGCGAGGTCGAGGACATCCTGGGCACCGGCAAGGTCGAGGGCCCCGACGTCGCCCCGAAGAAGGCGCGGCCCCGGCTCGAGTTCGAGACCGGCGAGCAGGTGCGCGTCATCGCCGGCCCCTTCGCCGACTTCAACGGCGCAATCAGCGAGATCGACGTCGACCGCTCGAAGCTCAAGGTGCTGGTCAACATCTTCGGACGCGAGACGCCCGTCGAGCTCGAGTTCGGCCAGGTCTCGAAGCTGTAGACGACACGGAAGCGGAGCGCGACGGTGGCAAAGAAGCGATTGGCCGCGGTGGTCAAGATCCAGATCCCGGCCGGGCAGGCGACGCCCGCCCCGCCGGTCGGCACCGCCCTGGGGCCCCACGGCATCAACATCATGGACTTCTGCAAGGCGTACAACGCGCAGACGGAGTCGCAGCGCGGCATGATCATCCCGGCCGAGATCTCGATCTTCGAGGACCGGTCCTTCACGTTCGTCACCAAGACGCCGCCCACGACCTTCCTGCTGAAGCAGGCCGCCGGCCTGGAGAAGGGCTCGCCCAACGCCCGCATGGAGAAGGTGGGCTCGGTCACCCGGGAGCAGGTCCGTCAGATCGCCGAGACCAAGATGCCCGACCTGAACGCGATCGACCCCGAGGGGGCGATGAAGCAGGTGGAGGGCACGGCCCGCTCCGCCGGCATCGAAGTGCGGGACTCGTGAGCCGCACCGGCAAGAAGTACGTGGATGCCACGCGCAAGGTCGATCGCGACCGGCTGTACCCCCCGCCCGAGGCGTTCGACCTCGTGAAGTCGCTGGCGAAGCGCAACTTCGACGAGACCGTCGAGGCGACGTTCCGGCTCGGCATCGACCCCCGCAAGGCCGACCAGATGATCCGCGGGACGGTGTCGCTGCCGCACGGCACGGGCAAGTCGGTCCGGGTGGCGGTGTTCGCCGCCGGCGACGCCGCCCGCGAGGCCCAGGAGGCGGGCGCCGACGTCGTCGGCGCCGACGACCTCGTCGCCCGGGTGCAGGAGGGCTTCCTCGACTTCGACGTCGCCATCGCCACGCCGGACCTGATGTCACAGGTCGGGCGGCTCGGCCGCACGCTCGGACCTCGGGGCGTGATGCCCAACCCGAAGACGGGCACGGTCACCACGGAGGTTGGCAAGACCGTCGCCGAGTTCAAGGCGGGCAAGGTGGAGTACCGCACCGACCGGCATGCCAACGTGCACGTCCCGATCGGCAAGGTGAGCTTCGAGCGCGACGCTCTCCTCGCCAACTTCCAGGCCGTCCTCGACGAGATCCTGCGCAACAAGCCGGCGGCGGCCAAGGGCCGCTACATCAAGTCGAGCTCCACCTCGTCGACGATGGGCCCCGGCATCCGCATCGACCCCGCCGCCGACGTCGACGCCGCCCGCGCCGGCGCTGCCTAGCGCCGTGCCGGGCAGCGGCACCTTCGCCGGGAGCGACCCGAGCGGCGGACCGTGACCGTCAACGTCTGGGGTGTCGACGGCGGCACCGTGGCCGCGACGCTCACGGCCGCGGGCGTGGACGCGCCGGAGGCGCACGTCGGCGTGGGCGGGTCGTGCACGTTCCGCTTCCCGAAGGACGTCTCCGCCGAAAAGGTCGTGCGCTTCTCCCTCTCGGCGCTGCACGCGCTCGGCGCCGAGCCCGCCGGGGGTCGGTGGGAGTACCACCAGACGGTGGAGGTCGACACGACCGGTCCCGCCGGCCCGTAGTAGTCTCACCAGGACAACTTCATCGCGCCACAGACCTCCGGTCGCAGCCGCGGTAATGGGCCACAGCAAGAACCAGCAGGATGTGGCCCGCCGGACGAGGCGACATCCCGCCGACGGGACGTCCTCGTGTGTCTGGGCGTCCCGTTTCGTCGTTCACGGAGCACCATGCCGAGGCCCGAGAAGACCGCCGTCGTCGAGGAGATCCGCACGAAGCTCGACGGCGCCGACGCCGCCGTGCTCACGGAGTACCGCGGCCTGAGCGTGCGCGCGCTGGCGGACCTGCGAGGGTCACTCCGGCCCGCGAACACCGAGTACAAGGTGTTCAAGAACCGACTGGCGCGCCGGGCGGCGGAGGAGGCCGGGCTCACCGACCTCCTGCCCCTGCTCGAAGGGCCGGTCGCGATCGCCTTCGTCCACGGCGACGCCGTGCCCGCGGCCAAGGCGTTGCGCGACTTCGGCCGGACCAACCCCGAGCTCGTCGTCAAGGGCGGCCTGCTGGGCCCCCGCCTGGTCACCGCGGCCGAGCTCTCGGAGCTCGCCGACATCCCGCCCCGCGACCAGTTGCTCGCGATGCTGGCCGGTGGCTTCCAGGCGCCGCTCGCGAAGGCGGCGAGGTTGTTCCAGGCCTTCACCCGCAACTTCGCCTACGGCGTGCGGGCCCTGATCGACCAGCGGGCGGCGGACGAGCCGGCCGCACCCACCGAGACTTCCGAGTCTTCCGAATCCCCTTCCGAGTCCGAGGAGTAACAACCGTGGCAACCAAGCTCAGCACCGACGAGCTGCTGGACGTCTTCAAGAACATGAGCGTCCTCGAGCTCAACGAGTTCCTGAAGGCCTTCGAGGAGGAGTTCGGCGTGACCGCGGCCGCGCCCGTCGCGGTGGCCGCCGGGCCCGCCGCCGTCGGCGCTCCTGCCGGTGACGGCGCCGCCGAGGAGCAGGACGAGTTCGACGTCGTCCTCGCCGAGGCCGGGAACGAGAAGATCAAGGTCATCAAGGAGGTCCGCAGCCTCACGAGCCTCGGGCTCAAGGAGGCGAAGGACCTCGTCGAGTCGGCCCCGAAGCCCGTCCTCGAGCACGTGTCCAAGGAGGACGCCGACAAGGCCAAGGAGCAGCTCGAAGGCGCCGGCGCCAAGGTCGAGCTCAAGTAGGCGCCCGCGGCCGACGCTCCGCGTTGATCCGTCCGCCGAAGCACCGACGAACGATCGGCATGGAGGACGTCGCCGACGTCGTCGTCGTCGGAGGTGGGATCGGCGGGGCATCCCTCGCGTGCGCGCTCGCCCGTGAGGGCCTCGGCGTCGTCGTGCTCGAGGCCACGACCGAGTACGAGGACCGCGTGCGCGGGGAGAGCATGCAGGCCTGGGGCGTGAAGGAGGCCCGCGACCTCGGCGTCGAGGACGCGATGCTCGCCGCCGGCGCCCACGTCGCGCCGTTGTGGAAGCAGTACAGCGAGAGCGCCGGGGCGGCGGACATCCCCGCCGGGATGATGGTCGAGGGCATCCCGGGAACGCTCAACCTCCGGCACCCCGTCGCCTGCCAGGCCCTGATCGACGCGGCCACGGACTCGGGCGCGACCGTCGTACGTGGCGCCCGCGACGTGAAGCTGACGAACGGTGGGTCGCCGACGGTCTCGTACCTCGCCCACGGCACTTCTCACGAGCTGCGGACGTCGCTCGTCGTGGGCGCCGAGGGAAGGGCGTCGACGGTGCGCAAGCAGGCGGGGATCACGCTCGAGCGTCAGCCGGCGATCTCGTACATCGCGGGTCTTCTCGTCGAGGGGCTCGACGACGTCCCCGACGACCACGACGTGCTCGCCGACGCCGGCGACCTCTTCTTCGTCATGTTCCACCAGGGCGGCGGCCGGGCGCGCGTCTACCTGATCCCCGGGGAGTCGGGACGCCGCCGGTTCTCCGGTCGCGCCGGCACGGAGAGCTTCCTCGCCTCGTGCCGCCAAGCCGAAGCGTCGTACCCCTGGGCCGAGCAGGTCGCAGCCGGGACACCGGCCGGGCCGTGCGCCACCTATCCCGGCGACGACACCTGGACGCCCACCCCGTTCGCCGACGGTGTGGTCCTGATCGGCGACGCCGCCGGCCACAACGACCCGATCATCGGCCAGGGCCTGTCGATCGCGGCACGCGACGCCCGCATCGTGCGGGACCTGGTGCTCGACGGCGCCCGGGACGCAACGGCGTTCGTTCCCTACGGCGAGGAGCGCTCCGGGCGCATGGAGCGGCTGCGCTTCATCGCCGACGTGCTCGCCGTCACCCAGGCCGAGGACGCCGACAACACGGCGGCCCGGCGCGCCCTCGTCGCCGGGAAGATGGCCGCGATGGAGCCCGAGATCTTCGGTCTACTCGCCGGTGCGTTCGCCGGCCCGGAGGTCGTACCGGACGAGCTGGTCGACCCCGCGCTCCTGGACCGGATCCGCGCCGCCTGACTGCGCCAGCCACCGCTCCTTACGCGGCTTTTGTCCAGAGCGACTCTTGACCCCCCTGGGGGGTCGTCGTATCCTGCCGGTCACGGCGTCGCTCCGGCGGCGTACTTCGTGCACGCTTGTTGCAGGGAAACCTAGACGCGCGCTACGATTCCTCTAGCCGTGTCTGTCCGCTGGTGCTCTTGCTGACCATTTTGGCGCTGGTCCGCGCGCGCCCTTCCTCCTGAGGAGTGACGTTGGCTCGTCTCGCGTCCCGCGACCGCCTCTCTTTCTCCAAGCTTCCCGAAGTCCTGCAGCTCCCCGACCTGATCGCGGTCCAGCGGGAGTCGTTCCAATGGTTCCTCGACGAGGGGGTCGCCGAGGTCCTGCGCGACATCTCGCCGATCGAGGACTTCACCGGCCAGCTCAAGCTCGAGCTCGCCGACCACGTCTTCGACCCGCCGAAGCACTCCGAGCAGGAGTGTCGCGAGCGCGACATGACCTTCGCGCGCCCGCTGTTCGTGACCGCCCGCTTCATGAACGCCGCCACCGGCGAGATCAAGGAGCAGACGGTCTTCATGGGCGACTTCCCGATGATGACCGACCGGGGCACCTTCATCATCAACGGCACCGAGCGGATCGTCGTCTCGCAGCTGGTCCGCTCGCCCGGCGTGTACTTCGGCATCAGCCCCGACAAGACGGCGCCGGAGAAGGACATCGTCGACGCCAAGATCATCCCCGGCCGCGGCGCCTGGCTCGAGTTCGAGGTCGACAAGAAGGACGTCGTCTACGTCCGCATCGACCGCAAGCGCAAGCAGCCGGTCACCGTCCTGCTGAAGGCGCTCGGCTTCGGTGAGACGCCGGAGGAGCTGCTGGACCTCATCCTCGACCGGCAGGGCAACCCGTACGAGTCGATTCGCAACACGCTCGAGAAGGACCATACCGAGAACGCCGAGGCCGCGTTCATCGACATCTACCGGAAGCTGCGCCCGGGCGAGCCGCCGACGCCCGACTCGGCGCGTGGCCTGCTCGAGAACCTCTTCTTCAACCCGAAGCGGTACGACATGGCCAAGGTCGGCCGG
>DATFXK010000008.1:0-59982 GCA_035316005.1 Acidimicrobiia bacterium
GTCCATCGCGTTCATGCCCATCACCTTCAGGTCGTCGCCGGTGGGCTGGAACGTAAGAACGGGAACACCGCGTCGCCGGATCCGCGCCGCTTCCTGGCCCAGGTAGAACCGACACATCCGGCGCGCCGGGAGGTCGAGCGACGGGCGCAGCCGGTTCCCGGCCACTGACATCGGCGAGCTCACGAGCACGAGGTCCAGCTCGCGATCTGCCAGCAGGTCGGCGTTCGTGGGTGAGTGGGCGCCGCCGTCGACATAGGTGACGCCGCCGATCGTCACCGGAGCGAAGAAGCTCGGGATCGCGCACGAGGCGGAGACCGCGTCGGCGACGTGCGCCGCGGGTGCGCCATCCCGCCCGAACACGATCCGGCGGCCGTCCCGCAGCCCCACTGCCGTGAGCCACAGGTCTCGGTCCGGCCAGTCGGCGCCGAACAGGGGCCGGAGCGGCGCCGCCACCAGCTCGGTCGGAACCGCGCCCGCCGGGAGGGCGCCGGCGAGCATGACGCCGGGGCGGTTCATCCAGAACGGGCGCAGCGCCGCCCGCACGAGGAGGGACGGCGACGCCATGCGCGGGAGGCCCCCCCGACCGGGGGGCCGGTTCGGCAGTCGGGCCGACACGCCGGCCCGCTCGGAGCGGTCGAGGAGCTCGGCGCCCTCGGGCGACAACCTGTCGCCCGTCGAGCGGGCGGCAAGGTCCCGGGCCGAGAACCCCGAGCGCAGCAGGGCGCCGACGACCGAGCCCGCCGACGTCCCGACGATCACCTCGGCCTCGCGGGGATCCCAGCCCGTGGCGGCGGCCAGCCCGTCGAGAACCCCGGCGTGGTAGGCGTGCCCGACGACACCGCCGGCGCCGAGGACCAGGCCGATGCGGTGTGGGGGCGCCACGGGTCGATCGTAGGTCTCGCATCCGTCGCCGAAGGCCGGTAGCCTGCTGAGCGCATTGGCAACATCAGCAACATCCTGAACAGCTTCCCCATGCGTTTACGCCGTCTCGCCCTGCTCCTCTTCTCTGCCGTGCTCGCCGTCGCGGCCGTGGTCGCCTGCGCCCCGGTGAAGCCGGGGGCACCGGGCTCGGTGTCGGTCATGGGGACGTCCGACCTCACGTCCGACCAGCTCGCCGCGTTCTTCTGGGCCAACCAGCCCCCCGGCAGCCCGTGTCTGACGGTCTCGGTCGAGCAGCTGGCGGCAGACTTCGTCTGGGACGGGAACGTCGAGAACGTGCGCGGTGACATTGGCTTCGCGCAGTCGATCATCGAGACGGGGTGGTTCCGTTATGGCGGCCAGGTGCAGTGCGGGCAGAACAACTTCGGCGGCCTCGGCGCGGTGGATGGCGGCGCCGGGGGCGCGAGCTTCCCCGATGCCGACACCGGCGTGCGGGCCCAGATTCAGCACTTGCGGGCCTACGCCGACGCAACCGCGACGAGCTGCACGCAGCCGCCCCTGCACACTCCGTGCGTCGACCCACGCTTCGGCTTCGTGAGTCCGAAGGGCAAAGCGCCGACGTGGAACCAGATGGGCAACGGCAACTGGGCCACCGACCCGAGCTACGGCGCGAAGGTGATCAACCTCTACAACCAGATGCGGGCCTCCGCCGGGCTGCCCGGCGTCTGACCGGCGGTCAGACGGGCCGGAGCGTTACCCGCAGCGGGCGGTGGTCCGAGCCCACCTCGCCGAGCACCGCTCCGTCGACGACCTCGACGTCGTCGCGCACGAGCACATGGTCGATCTGACTGTGCGGCCGGTGCGCGGGCCACGTGCGGCCGCGCACGGCTCGCCGCCAGCCGGGGAGCATGGCGATGACCGCCGGCCCCCAGAGGTTGAAGTCCCCGATGATCACCGCGCGTCGATCGAGCGCGGGGAGGCGTCGCCGGAGATTGCGGAGCTGTATCGGCGACGCGTACGGGAGCCGCGAGCTCAGGTGCACCGCGATGAGATCGAGATCGTGGCCGCCGATGTCCAGCGCCACGTGCAGGGCGAATCGGCGCGATGCGGGATCACCCGGCACGTCCCCGACGGGAATGACCTCGACGATCCTTGCCGGGACGCGACTCATGACGGCGAGGCCGAAGCGGCCGCAGCTCCGATGGGAGCGCGCCGAGGTGAAATGTGGCCACGGGTCCACGCTCCCGCGCCCGAACGAAGCCCAGTGCACCGACGCGCCGCGCTCGGCGGCAACGACATCGACGTCGCTCGGCCCGTCGTCGGGCCACCATCCCTCCTGCACGACCAGGACATCGGCGTCGAAGCCGCGCAGGGCGCCGGCGACGTCGAATGCCCCGTTCGACCTCGCCGTCGGCGGAGGAGGGCGGTGCGGGCGCAGCCTCGGCACCGAGATGCCACGGTGGCGCTTCCCGCCGTGCACGTTGAGTGTGACGACCGTGAGATCGTTCGCGTCGCTCACCAGCGAAGAGCTTGGCACCCGACCGCGAGCACGTCGGCGCGCCCGACCTAGGCTCGCCGGGTCGCGGCCGGACCGTCACGGCGGGCCCGGTGGCCGCGGGCCGGCAGAGAACGAAGGAGCGTGAAATGCCCGATGTCGAGGCGACCACCGACGTCAGCGACGCGTTCGACCTGTCGGATCGCGTGGCCGTGCTCACGGGCGCCGCCAGCGGCATCGGGCGTGCAACCGCGCAGGTGCTGGCGGGCGCGGGCGCGACCGTCGTGCTCGGCGATGTCGACGAGAAGGGTGCTCAAGCGACCGCCGACGAGATCGCGTCCCGAGGCGGCACCGCGCTCCCACTCCGGACGGACGTCACGAAACGAGCCGACGTCGACGCACTCGTCGACCGGGCCGCCGGCGAGTACGGCCGCGTCGACATCATGGGGAACATCGCCGGCATCCCCCACAACCAGATGGTCGCCGACGTGACCGACGAGGAATTCGAGCGGATCCTGGCGATCAACCTGAAGAGTGTCTTCTACGGATGCCAGGCCGCGCTGCGCGTCATGACGCCGCAGAAGTCGGGCAGCATCATCAACATCTCGTCCGGCGCCATCGACACCCCCGCGCCCACGCTGGCTTGCTACGGGATGACGAAGGCGGCCGTCGCCATGCTCACCAAGACGGTGGCGATGGAGGCGGGGCCGGCGGGCATCCGGGTGAACGCGCTGGCGCCGGGGGTGATCCTGACGAACTTCTCGCGCCAGCACTTCGTCGACGCTGACGGCACGGTGAACGAGGAACGCCTGCAGCAGTACAAGCGGAACTTCGGTGCGATGTCGCCGCTGGGCCGGATCGGCACGCCGGAGGACATCGCGTGGTCGATCCTCTACCTCGTTTCGGACGCGGCGGCGTTCGTTACCGGCCAGATCATCCGCCCCAATGGCGGCGTCTCGATGCCCTGGTAGCGCTACCGCGACAGCGCGGCGACGACACGCCGCCGCGCATCCGCCGCCAGCGCGGCGCGAGCGGCGTTGGCGCCGCAGGCGCCGTGTACCCCACCGCCGGGATGGGCGGACGCCGACGCGAGGAACAGTCCACGGATCGGTGTCTCGGCCCGCCCCAGGCCCACGGTGGGGCGGAAGATGAGCTGCTGGTGCAGCTGCGCCGTTCCCCCGTTGACGGCACCGCCGACCAGGTTGGCATCGGCGGCCTCGAGCATCGGCGGCGTCAGGACGCTGCGACCGACGACGCGGTCGATGAACCCGGGCGCCCGCGATTCGAGCTCGCGCTCGACGCGCGTCAGGAACGCCTCCGTCTCGCGCTCGTCCCACTTTCCCGACAGATCCCCGCCGGCGTCGGCGACGGGATGGTGCGGCACGTGCGTGTAGCCCCAGAGGCTCTCCGTCCCCGGCGGTGACCGTGTCGGGTCGCTCGTGGTCATTTGCCCGATGAGCACGAACGGGCGGGCCGGGATGTGGCCCGTCGCGAGCTGGGTCGCAAACTCGCTGAGGTGGTCGAGCGAATCGCCGAGGTGCACGGTGCCGGCGCGTCGCGCGGGCTCCGCCGTCCAGGGGACCGGCCCGTCGAGCGCCCAGTCGATCTTCACCGTCGCGTGGTCGTACCGGAACCGCCGCATCCCGTCGACGACGCGCGCCGGCAGATGCTCCTCGCGCACGAGTGAGCCGTAGAGCGCAGGGGCACCGACATCGGCGAGCACGGCCCGCGGCGCGTCGACCTCGTCGCCGTGCTCGGTGCGCACCGCTACCGCCCGCCGGCCGCGCACCTCGATCGACGTGACCGCCGTCGAGCAGACCACGCGCCCGCCGCGGGCGTCGAGCCGCCGCACGAGCGCATCTGTGAGCCGGCCGGCGCCCCCCTGGGGAACGGGGAACCCGTGCTCTTGGCCCAGCGACGCCAGCAGCCAGCCGAACAGGCCGCCGAGCGTCTGCTCGGGTCCGAGGTCGGTGTGCAGCGTGTTGCCGCCGAGGAGCAACCCGCCGCCCGTACCCGAGAAGGCCTCGTCGGCCATCGTGCGGACGGGAAGGAGCAAGAGCCGGGCGAAGCGCCCCCATTCGGCCGGGCCCAACGCCGCTGCCAACCGGGCGCCCGCGAGCACGGGCGGAAACGGCGTCAGCAGCGCATCGACGAGATGGCGGCCGACCCGTTGCCAGCGCGCGTAGAGGTCGCGCCAGGCGGCGCCGTCGCCGGGCGCGTCGTTGTCGAGCGACGCCGCCGTCTCGTCCAGGTCGGTCGACAACACCACGCAACCGCCGTCGGGAGTCGGGTTCGCCAGGGCGATCGGCGCGTGGCGCCACCGGAGGCCGAACTCCTCGAGCCCGAGGCTGCGGATCACCGGCGAGGCCGCCGCGAGGGGATAGAAGGCACTGAACCGGTCGTGCACGTACCCGGGCTCGGTGACCTCGCCGCTGCGCACGGCGCCGCCGGGATCGGGCTGCGCCTCGAGCACGAGCACCTGCCAACCCTGGTCGGCGAGGAGGTTGGCGCCGACGAGGCCGTTGGGCCCGCTGCCGATCACGACCGCGTCGGGCGACGTCATCACGCCTCCCGTTCTCCTCGCCTGCGCCGGCAGTCCTCGAGGAGCTCGAGCACCTCGGTGTCGACGGCGGAAGCCTCGGGCCCGTATCCGAGCACCGCGGTTCCCTGTGCGCGGCAGTGCGGGCACGCCAGCCCGACCACGGCGAGCATGTCGGCAGGGTCGGACGCGCCCTCGAGCCGGCGGAGCTGCCGGAACACAGTGTCGTCGGCGGGCGAGAGCCGGTGGCAGGTGAGGCACTCGATCTGGCCACCTTCCCGGGGCATGAACTGCCCCGTGAACCCCTGCGACTCGAGCTCGCCGAGCACGTCGAGGATCGTCTCGTCCTCGCCCTCGCCGGGGACAGAGTCCATCGCTCCGACCGTACCCTCGGCATCGTCGCGATCACGTCTCCGCGCGACACCTGCGGCGCGCGGCCGTTCATCAAGGCTCTGACCTGCTATGATGAAGGCCGCGAGCCCACAACCACGCGCTCGCGGGTCGCCTCATCGCTTCCGTTCGCGGTTCGCGCACGGGTCCGAGGAGACCCACCGTCGCAGCATGCGGCGGGCGCACAGACGAACCGGAACACGAAAGCGAGCTTCCTTGCCATCCACGTTCGAGTCGCTCGGCGTCGCCGCCGATCTCGTCGCCGCGCTCGAGCGCGACGGCATCACCGACCCGTTTCCCATCCAGGCAATGACCATCCCCGACGCGCTCACCGGCCGCGACCTGTGCGGGAAGGCGAAGACGGGGTCGGGCAAGACCCTGGCGTTCGGACTTCCGCTCCTGGAGCGCATCGGCCGGGCCGAGCCGAAGGCCCCACGGGCGCTGGTGCTCACGCCGACCCGTGAGCTCGCTAACCAAGTGAAGAACGTCCTCGCCCCGCTCGGCAAGCTGCGTGGAGTGCGGGTCGCCGCCGTTTACGGCGGCGCGTCGATGGACAGCCAGATCTCTGCGCTCCGCAACGGGGTCGACGCCGTGATCGGCACGCCCGGCCGGCTCATCGACCTCCTGGAGCGGCACGAGCTGTTTTTGCGGGCCGTCGAGGTGCTCGTCGTCGACGAGGCCGACCGCATGGCCGACCTCGGTTTCATGCCGCAGGTCCAGAAGCTGCTCCACCGCATCGAGTCGGAGCACCAGACGATGCTGTTCTCGGCCACGCTCGACGGCGGCGTGCGACAGCTCGTCAACCGGTACATGCACGATCCCGCTCGTCATGAGGTCGAGTCCCGTGAGCCCACGGTCGACGAGATGCAGCATCGCTTCCTCCACGTCCACCAGATGGACAAGGTCAAGGTCGCGGCCGCCATCGCCGGCGGTGCGGATCGAACGCTCGTCTTCGTCCGTACCAAGCGCGGCGCCGACCGCCTCGTGAGCCAGCTCCGCCGCGAGGGCGTGCGTGCCGGCGCCATCCACGGCGATCTCCGTCAGGGTGCCCGGGAGCGGGCGCTGGCCGACTTCTCCCAGGGGAAGCTGCCCGTGCTCGTGGCCACCGACGTAGCCGCACGCGGCATCCACGTCGACAACGTCGACGTGGTCGTGCACTACGACCCCGCCGAGGACCAGAAGGCCTACCTCCACCGGTCGGGTCGGACCGCGCGCGCCGGCGAAGCGGGCGTCGCCGTCACGCTGATGCTCTGGAACCAGGAGAACACGGTCCGCGTCGTGCAGCGGCGCCTCGGCCTCGACGAGCCGATCGTCGAAGTGTTCTCGAACGACCCCCGCCTCGCCGACCTGGGCGCCTTCGAAGCGACAGGCTCGGCGGTCGCCTGACCATTCCGCTGCTGGGCGGCCGGGCAAAACGCGCCTCGCGGCCGGGGGCGCGTGTCACCATGGCGGCATGACGCGTGTCTCCCGCCGGGCCGGCGCGATCACAGAGTCGGCGACCCTCGCCGTCGACTCCCGGGCGAAGGAGCTGCGGGCCGCGGGCGAGGACGTCATCGGCTTCGGTGCCGGCGAGCCCGACTATCCGACGCCCGAGCACATCGTGGTCGCCGCCGTCGAAGCCGCGCGCGACCCCCGCAACCACCGCTACTCGCCGTCGGCCGGCCTCCCCGAGCTCCGGCTGGCCATCGCCGAGAAGACGCGCCGCGAGTCGGGCGTCGACTGCGAGGCGGCGCAGGTGCTCGTGACCAACGGAGCCAAGCACGCGTTGTACGAGGCGATGCAGGCGCTCGTCGACCCGGGCGACGAGGTCCTCCTCCCGGCGCCGTACTGGACGACGTACCCGGAGGCGATCGCCCTCGCCGGGGGCGAGCCCGTGATCGTCCCGACCACTGAGGCGGCGGAGTTCCGGGTGACGGTCGACCAGCTCGAGACGGCGCGGACGCCGCGCACGAAGGCGTTGTTCTTCGTGTCGCCGGGGAACCCGAGCGGCACCGTGTACCCACCCGCCGAGATCAAGGCGATCGGGCGATGGGCGCACGAGAACGGCGTGTGGGTCGTGGCCGACGAGATCTACGAGCACCTCACGTACGGAAAGCGCGAGTTCACGTCGATGCCCGGCCTTCTTCCCGAGCTCGCCGACACGGCGCTGATCTTGAACGGTGTCGCCAAGACGTACGCCATGACGGGTTGGCGCGTCGGCTGGATCGTCGGGCCTCTCGACGTGATGAAGGCCGCGATCAACTTGCAGTCGCACTCGACGTCCAATGTCGGAAACGTGTCGCAGCGCGCCGCGATCGCGGCGCTCGAGGGCGGGTTGCAGGCGGTGACCGAGATGCGTGCCGCCTACGAGCGGCGGGGCGCCCGGATGTACGAGTTGCTGTCCGCGATCCCGGGCGTCACGTGCATGGAGCCGCAGGGCGCGTTCTACTGCTTCCCGTCGTTCGAAGGCGTGCTCGGCCGGGAGATCGGCGGGCGGACGCCACGCAACACCATCGAGCTGGCCTCGCTGCTGCTCGACGAGGCCAGGGTCGCCGTCGTTCCCGGCGAGGCGTTCGGCTCGCCCCGGTACGTGCGTATGACGTTCGCGGTCTCGGACGCCGACATCGAGGAGGGACTGCAGCGGATCGCGAAGCTGTTGGCATGACCGCGGCCACGCGTGTCCTCGTCGCCGAGCGGATCGCCCCCCGCGGCATCGAGGCGCTTCGAGCGGCGGGCCTCGAGGTCGACGAGCAGCTCGACCTGAGCCCGGAGCAATTGCTGGAAGAAGTACGCGACGCGTCGGCGCTCATCGTCCGCAGCGCGACGCCAGTGACGGCGGAGGTGCTCGCGGCGGCCGGCGACCTGGTCGTGGTCGGACGAGCCGGCATCGGGCTCGACAACGTCGACGTCGCGGCGGCGACGCGCCGGGGCGTCATGGTCGTGAACGCGCCCCAGTCGAACGTCTTGTCCGCGGCCGAGCACACGATCGCGCTGCTTCTCGCCCAGGCCCGCAACATCCCGCAGGCCGATCGCGACCTGCGGGACGGCAGCTGGAACCGGTCGCGCTGGGAGGGCGTCGAGCTGTACGGCAAGACGCTGGGCGTGGTCGGGCTCGGACGCGTCGGCGTCCTGGTTGCCCAGCGCGGCCACGCCTTCGGCATGCGGCTGGCGGCGTACGACCCGTACGTCAGTGACGAGCGCGCTCGCCAGCTCGGGGTCCAGCTCATGCCGACGCTCGAGGACCTCGCGGCGACGGCCGACTTCCTCACCGTGCACCTGCCCAAGACGCCGGAGACGATGGGGCTCATCGGGCGGGACGTCCTCGCCAAGGCGAAGCCGACGTTGAGGATCGTGAACACGGCCCGGGGCGGCATCGTGGACGAGGATGCGCTCGACGAGGCGCTCCGCGAATCGCGCATCGCCGGCGCGGCCCTCGACGTGTTCGCGAAGGAGCCGACGACCGAATCGTCGCTGTTCGAGCTCGAGAACGTGGTCGTCACGCCCCACCTGGGCGCGTCGACCGCTGAGGCGCAGGACAAGGCGGGGCAGACGATCGCCGAGCAGGTCGTGCTCGCGCTGCGCGGCGACTTCGTGCCGTATGCGGTCAACGTGGCCGCCAGCGAGGCGTCCGAGACCGTGCGGCCGTTCCTCCCGCTCGCCGAGCGTCTCGGGTCGCTGTTCACGGCGCTCGCGGGTGCCGTACCGGACACGCTCGAAGTCACCTACGAGGGCGAGATCGCCGACTACGACTGCCGGGTTCTGACGCTGGCGATCACGCGCGGTGTGCTCGCCGCGGTCGTCGACGAGCCCGTGTCGTTCGTGAATGCGCCGCAGCTCGCCCAGATGCGCGGGCTCGAGCTGCGGGAGACGAAGACGTCGTCGTCGCGTGACTACGTGAACCTGGTGACGCTGCGGGGTCGTGTGAGCGGGCGTCCCGTGCACGTTGCCGGCACGCTCACAGGCCAGCGGGGCGAGCCCCGCATCGTCGGGATCGAGGACCACAGCATCGAGGTGCCGCCGGCGAGCCACATGCTCGTCGTCCGAAACGACGACGTCCCCGGCATGATCGGTCGGGTCGGGTCGATCCTCGGCGCCGCCGAGGTGAACATCGAGGACATGCGAGTCGGCAAGAGCCCGTCCGGCGAGGCCGCGCTCATGGCCCTCACCACCTCGACACCCGTCCCCGCCGATGTCGTCGACCAACTGCGATCCGAGCGCGGCGTCGTCGACGCCAAAGCGATCGAGCTCGACTGAATCTCTGGTCGCACTTGCGAGCGCAAGTGCTCCAGCCAACAGGCGTTGCTTTCCGGTGCCGGGGGAACCCGGCCCCTGCCGGAGGTGCCGTGCCAGTCGGTAGCTACCGGTTCGCTTTCCGGAGGCCGTCGGCCTCGGCGGCGGCGGTGTCGCGGTAGCAGCGGTCGGGGTGGATGCGGTCGTAATTGAGGCCACCCTCGACGTGATAGATCCCGCTCGACATCTTCGCCTTCACCGGATAGCTCACCGGGCACGTTCCGTCGGCGGGCTCGACCCACGTGTCGCCGGCGCCGCCGGGAGCCGGCGCCGCCACAGGCTCGGCCGGTGTCACGGGTGCCGCCGCCCGAGGCGACGGGTTGTCGACGTGCGGCTTGGGTGGGTACGGCGCCGGCTGGGGCTCCCAGCTCAAGCCGGTGTCGGCGCGCTGGGACTCCAGCCAGCGCCAGACCATGTATGCCGTGCCGGCCACCACGCTCAGCATGAACATTCGCCTCAGCAATCGCCTCACGGCCGTCTCCTCCTTCGGCGGGAACAGCCAGTCTCCCACGCGCGAAAGAAATTGACTCTTCCCCCGAATGACTGCGACGATGTCGATGCCATGACGGAGGAACTGCGCGCCCAGAGCCTGCTCCTTACCTAGTTGCGAGCGCCTTCGGTGCTCGCGGACGCCTCCTCGTGCCTACGGGCCGGGGAGGTTTTTCGTTGCCAACACACGAGGAATCAGATGCTGATCGGGAGACCGCGATGAACGAGGTACGGATCTTCGACACCACCCTGCGCGACGGCGAGCAGTCGCCCGGCATCTCGCTGGACGTCGGCGAGAAGCTCGAGATCGCCGAGCAGCTCGCCCGTCTCGGCACCGACATCATCGAGGCGGGGTTCCCGATCGCCAGCCAGGGCGACTTCGAAGCCGTGGAGGCCATCGCCAGGGGTGTGCAGGGCTCGACGATCGCCGCCCTGTCGCGCACCGGGTTCCAGGACGTCGACCGGGCGTGGGAGGCCGTGCGCCACGCCGAGCGGCCGCGTATCCACGTCTTCATCGCGACGTCGCCGATTCACATGAAGAAGAAGCTTCGGATGACCGAGGACCAGGTGAAGGAGGAGGCGGCGGCGGGTGTGGCCCGGGCCAAGGGCTACTGCGACGACGTCGAGTTCTCGCCCGAGGACGGCAGCCGCTCCGACGCCGACTTCATGTGCGAGGTGTGCCAGATCGCGGTCGACAACGGGGCGACCACGATCAACATCCCCGACACGGTGGGCTTCGGCGTGCCCGAGGAGTTTGCCGAGCTCATCAAGTTCGTGTTGGCGCGGGTCAGGGGCGACTATGTCGTCTCGACGCATTGCCATAACGACCTCGGGCTCGCCGTCGCGAACTCGCTTGCGGGCGTGCGCGCCGGGGCCCGGCAGGTGGAGTGCGCCATCAACGGCCTGGGGGAGCGGGCGGGCAACGCCGCCCTCGAGGAGATCGTGATGGCGGTCAAGACGCGCAGCGACTACTTCGGCCACCTCGAGGTCAACGTGCGCACGGAGGAGCTGGCGCGCACCTCGCGCATCGTCTCGCGCCTCACCGGCTACCCCGTCCAGTACAACAAGGCGGTCGTGGGACGGAACGCGTTCGCCCACGAGGCCGGCATCCACCAGCACGGCGTGCTCGAGGATCCCGAGACCTACGAGATCATGGACGCCAACGCCGTCGGTCAGGAGGCGGCCCAGATCGTCCTGGGTAAGCACTCGGGCCGGCACGCGTTCGCGGACTCGCTCGCCAAGATGGGCATCAAGATCCAAGGCGACGCGCTGAACGTCGCCTTCACGCGGTTCAAGGAGCTCGCGGACCGGAAGGTGCAGATCACCGAGGCGGACCTCGAGGCGATCGTCGCCGAGGAGCTCGGCACCGCGTTCGTGCACCGCTTCGATCTCGTCGACCTCACCTTGTCGGGCGGCATGTCGTCTACGCCTACGGCGAAGGTCGTCGTCGCCGACGGCAGCGGCAAGGTCGAGGCCGAGGGATCCGGTAACGGCATGATCGACGCCGCCGTCGCCGCCATCGCCAGGGCCACGGGCGTCGAGGGCCGCTTGACCGACTTCCAGGTGCACGCGGTGACCGGAGGCGGTGACGCGCTCGGCGACGTCGTCGTCCAGCTCGAGGCGGACGGCTTCAAGGTCTCCGGGCGGGGGGTGTCGACCGATGTGGTCGAGGCGTCGGCGCGTGCCTACCTCAACGCCGTCAACCGGATCCTGCGTCTGCGCGAGCGGGGCGACGAGCGCGAGATCGAGATCGGGCCATGAGCGCCCCGGTGAACCTGTGGACCGAATCGGCGTGGGCGCAGCGGTACCTGCGCGAGCGCGACGACATCCCGCACCGGATGGAGGGATTCGCCGTGCTCATGGAGCTCATGCCACCGGCGCCCCGGCGCGTGCTCGACCTCGGCACCGGTGATGGGTTCACTCTCGGTCTCGTACGGCACACCCATCCGGAGGCGGAAGGAGTCGGCGTCGACTTCTCGGCCGAGATGCTGGCGCTGGCTCGGCGGCGCTTCGCCGGCGACCCCGGCATCGAGATCATCGAGCACGATCTCGACCGTCCGCTCCCGAACCTCGGGCACTTCGACCTCGTCGTGTCGAGCTTCGCGATCCATCACTGCGTCGACGAGCGCAAGCGCGCGCTGTACAGCGAGGTCTTCCGGGCCCTCGAGCCCGGAGGCCGCTTCCTCAACCTCGAGCACGTCGACTCGGCGACGCCGCAGCTGCACGTCGCCTTCCTCGCCGCGATCGGCAAGACGCCGGCGGAGGACGATCCGTCGAACAAGCTGGTCGCCGTGCACACGCAGCTGGCGTGGCTGCGTGAAATCGGCTTCGTGCAGGTCGACTGCCACTGGAAGTGGCGCGAGCTCGCCCTGCTGGCGGGGGTGAAACCGGGCTAGGACCGGGAAGGCTGCGCCGCTGGCACCCCGAACGACAGCACGGGCTGCTTCCGCCCGCGCTGCTGCTCGAGCCTCTGATGCACGGGGTGTCCGTGTGCCAGCAGCTCGTCGACGGCCCACCGGCGGAGCTGCCGCACGCGCCGCCGGCGGGATCGCCCACCGTTCGCGCGGGCGACGGCGAGGGCGATGCGGAACCGGACGCGGGCGTCCTCCTCCCTTTGGAGGTAGCGGGCGAGGACGATGGCCGACCGGCGCGTGAGCCCGGCGTTCACCAAGGCGGTGGCGGCGCCGGTGCGCTCGGTCGGGTCGTACGACTCAAGACGGCGCCGGCAGGCGCGGAGCTCGCGGCGGCGCAGTCGTCCGAGCATGGGAAACCAGTATCGGGCGCGCGGCGCCTCGATCAGCGGATTTCGCGGAAAGCCCTAGGCGGTGGGCACCTTCGGGGCCCACGCCGGCCGGCGGGACTCGTAGACGCCGATCTCGTCGCCGTGCTGCAGGGTGAGCCCGATGTCGTCGAGGCCGTGCAGCAACCGATGGTGCGTGTGATCGTCCAGCTCGAACGGCTCGTCGAGGTCGATCGCGGGGACCGCCACGCGCCGGTCCACGACGTCGATCACGATCTCGACGGACGGGTCGTCCTCGACCGTCCGCATGATGCGCGTCACGACGTCCTGTGGCACCTCGACCGGCAACAGGCCGATCTTGAAGCAGTTGTTACGGAAGATGTCGGCGAAGCGCGGCGAGATGACCGCCTGGAACCCGTAGTCATCGAGCGCCCACACCGCGTGCTCGCGCGAGGAGCCCGTCCCGAAGTTCGGGCCCGCCACCAAGATTTTCGCGTCGCGAAAGCGATCCTGGTTGAGCACGAAGTCGGATCGCTCGCGCCACTCCGAGAACAATCCCTCGCCGAAGCCGGTGCGCTCGACACGTTTCAGCCAGTCGCTCGGGATGATCTGATCGGTGTCGACGTCGGAGCGGTCCAACGGGACGCCGCGGGCGACGATCTCACGCACGGCCTGCATCAGTCGAGGTCCTCCGGGGTCGTGAAGCGGCCGGTGACTGCGGTCGCGGCCGCGACCGCAGGCGACACGAGGTGCGTGCGACCGCCCTTGCCCTGCCGGCCCTCGAAGTTGCGATTCGAGGTCGACGCGCATCGCTCGCCGGGCGACAGCTTGTCGGGGTTCATGGCGAGGCACATCGAGCACCCGGCTTCCGAGCGCCAGTCGAATCCGGCGTCGACGAACACGCGGTCGAGTCCCTCGGCCTCCGACGCCGCCTTCACCGCCATCGAGCCGGGCACCACCATGGCCCGTATCCCGTCGCGCACCTGCCGGCCGCGGACGACGTCGGCGGCGGCGCGCAGGTCCTCGACACGGGAGTTCGTGCACGAGCCGATGAACACCGTGTCGACCTCGATCTCACGGATCGGCGTGCCGGCCCTCAACCCCATGTAGCCGAGGGCGCGCCGGGCCGCGTCACGATCTGACGGGTCACCGAAAGACTCGGGATCGGGCACGACGTCTTCGATCGTCGTCGTCTGACTCGGATTCGTACCCCAGCTCACCGACGGCCGGATCTCGGCCGCGTCGAGCACGACCTCCTTGTCGAAGACCGCGTCGTCGTCGGTCGGGAGCGTGCGCCAGTCGTCGACGGCGCGTTCCCAGTCCGTTCCCGTCGGCGCGAACGGCCGGCCCTCGAGGAACGCGAACGTGGTGTCGTCGGGCGCGATCATTCCTGCGCGGGCGCCGGCTTCGATCGACATGTTGCACACGGTCATGCGGCCCTCCATCGAGAGCGACCGAACGGCCGAGCCGCGGTACTCGATGATCGAACCGATGCCGCCGCCGGTGCCGATGCGGGCGATGATCGACAGAACGAGATCCTTGGCCGTCACACCGGCGTCCAGCATGCCGTCGACGGTGACGGCCATCGTGCCCGGCTTCACCTGCGGGAGCGTCTGCGTCGCGAGCACGTGCTCGACCTCGCTGGTGCCGATGCCGAAAGCGAGCGCACCGAAGGCCCCGTGCGTCGAGGTATGGCTGTCCCCGCACACGATCGTCAGCCCGGGCTGCGTCAGCCCCTGCTCGGGTCCGATGACGTGGACGATGCCCCGTCCCGGATCGCCCATCCCGTACAGGCGGATGCCGAACTCGGCGCAGTTCCGGGCCAGCACGTCCATCTGCTTGGCCGAGATGGGGTCCTCCACGGGGCGGTCGCGGCTCGTGGTCGGGTTGTTGTGGTCGATCGTCGAGATGGTGAGGTCGGGGCGGCGGACGGCCCGGCCGTGGAGGCGCAGCCCGTCGAACGCCTGCGGGGAGGTGACCTCGTGCACGAGGTGCAGGTCCACGTAGAGCAGGTCGGGTTCGCCTGCGGCCCGGTGCACCACGTGGCGCTCCCACACCTTCTCGGACAGCGTCTGGCTCATCCGGCCCAGGGTATTGGGGGATGCCGGCCAACAAACACCGTTCACCACAGCGAAACAGTCGCGAAACACGATCCCCGTACCGTCCCACCATGGACGTCGTGCTCGTGCGCTGGCCGGAGGAAGACACCCGCCTGCAGCAACTGCGCGAGGACGGATCACCCCGGCTGCTGCTCCTGAACGGCGAGTCGGGGCCGCCGGAATCGGACGACTGCCTCGAGGACTGGATCCGGCTGCCGGCCGACGACCGTGACGTGCGGGCGCGCGTCGCCCGGCTCGCGACCCGGGCCGAGACGGCACGGCCCGAGCCCCAGGTCGACGGCGACAGGCTCCTTCGCTATCGGGGGCGATGGGTCGCGCTGTCCCCCGTCGAAGGCGCCCTCGCGGCCACGCTCGTCGACCGCTTCGGCGCCGTCGTCGGCCGCGACACGCTGGCGCGACGCGCGTGGCCCGCTGGCATGCCCACTCGCAACGCGCTCGACGTGCACATGCTGCGGCTGCGGCGCCGCATCGCGTCGATCGGCGTGGAGGTCCGCACCGTCCGCTCCCGCGGCTACCTCATGCAGGCGGCGAAACCCCGAGCCGACGCGCAGTAACCGCACTCCGTCGGCGCCGGCTCTTGCGCCGCAACGGCCGGTGACGGCGCGCGACCCTGGAGGCATGCGCGTCGGCGTCGACACAGGGGGGACGTTCACCGACCTGGTGGGCGACGACGGTCGCGTAGTCAAGGTGCCGTCGACGCCGGACGACCCGACACGCGCACTCACGACGGCGCTCGACGATTCCGGCGCGGGGAGGTCCGCCGAGCTGCTGGCGCACGGCACCACGGTGGCGACGAACGCGTTGCTCGAGGGACGGGGTGGGCGCGTCGCGCTCGTGAGCACGCGCGGTCTCGCCGACGTGATCGAGATCGCTCGCCAGGTCCGGCCGTCGCTCTACGACCCGATGGCCGATCGTCCCCGGCCCCTCGTCGGACGCGACCTGCGCGTCGAGGTCGGCGGCCGGCTCGACGGGCGCGGCCGCGAGATCCAAAAGCTCGATCCGGCCACCATTCCTGCGATCCCAGCGGGAGTCGACGCCGTCGCGGTGTGCCTGTTGCACGCCGACCTGGACCCCGCGCACGAGCAGCTCGTCGCCAAGGAGCTTGCGGCCCGCGGGCTCGACGTGACGTGTTCGCACGAGGTCTCGCCGGAGTTCCGCGAGTACGAGCGCGTCGTCACGACCGTGATCAACGCGATCCTGCGACCGGCGTGCCGCGATTACCTGCTCGGGCTCGACGTGCTCGCACGCCACGCGCTGGTGATGACGTCCGAGGGCGGCCTGGTGCCGGCGGCGGATGTCTCGGAGCGACCGGCCTCGCTGCTGCTCTCGGGGCCGGCCGGTGGCGCCCGAGCGGCGGCGGCGATCGCGTCGGCGTGCGGCTATCCCGACGCCGTGTCGTTCGACATGGGCGGCACCAGCACCGACGTGTGCCTCGTGCGTGGCGGCATCCCCGAGCCGGCGCCCTCGCGCATCGTGGCGGGTTATCCGGTCCGGCTGCCCGCGCTCGACATCCACACGATCGGCGCCGGCGGCGGCTCCATCGCCCGCCTGGATCCCGGCGGGGCGCTGGTCGTCGGGCCCGAGAGTGCCGGCGCCGACCCGGGTCCCGCCTGCTACGGGCGCGGCGGTGACCAGCCGACCGTGACCGATGCCGACCTGCTGCTCGGACGGATAGCCGCCGACGCCGCGTTCCCCGGCCTCGGCCGCCTCGATGTCGACGCCGCCCGGCACGCCCTGGGCCGTGCCCGAGCGGCTGCCGGCGGCGTCGTCGCCGTCGTCGACGCTGCGATGGAGCGGGCCGTCCGTGTCGTCAGTGTCGAGCGCGGCGTCGACGCGCGCGACCTGGCGCTCGTCGCGTTCGGCGGTGCCGGCCCGCTCCACGCGTGTGCCATCGCCGACGCCCTCGGCATGCGCGCCGTCATCATCCCGCCGCGCGCAGGCGTGTTGTCCGCTGTCGGTCTCGTGTGCTCGCCGCGTCAGCGCGAGCTCGCCCGTTCCTGGCCCGACCCGCTCGACCACTCGTCTGTCGCCTCCGCCCTCGACCGCCTCGCCGACGAAGCCGCCGCACTGGTCGGGGGAGACGATGCCGATGCCGGCGACGTCGAGGTCGAACGGCTGGTCGACTGCCGGTACACCGGGCAGAGCCACGAGCTCACCGTCCCCAGCCCGGACGCCTTTCCCGCCGAGCACGAGCGCCGCAACGGCTTCACCAGGCCCGGCGCCCCCGTCGAGGTCGTGGCTCTGCGCGTGCGCGCGCGTCGTCCCGCACTGCTGACGCCGGACCGGCTCCCCGACGTGTCACGGCGCGCCGTGCGCGGTCCCGACGTCGTCGCCGAGCCCGACTGCACGGTGTGGGTTCCGGATGGCTGGCAAGCCGACCCGGGACCGCTCGGGGCGTGGGTGGTGCACCGATGAGCTTGGACCCGGCGTCGCTGCAGGTGCTGATCTCGCGCTTGACCGGGATCGCGGACGAGATGGGTGCGGTCCTGCGGCGCTCCGCGTACAGCCCGAACATCAAGGAGCGGGCCGACTGCTCGGCGGCGTTGTTCACCGCCGCCGGGGAGCTCCTCGTGCAAGCCGAGCACATCCCGGTCCATCTCGGCTCGATGCCGGCTTCGGTGCGCGCCGCGATCGACGCGCTGGGCGACCGCGTCCGTCCCGACCAGCAGGTCGTGCTCAACGATCCGTTCGCTGGTGGTACCCACCTCAACGACGTGACGCTCGTGGCGCCGTGCTTCGTCGACGGCCGCCTCGTCGGCTGGGCGGCGAACCGCGCCCACCACGCCGACCTGGGCGGCATGGCGCCCGGGTCGATGCCGCCCGAGGCCGTCGACATCCAGCAGGAGGGTTTGCGGGTACCGCCGGTGCTGCTCACGCCGGACGTCGCCGAGCTGGTCGTCACGAGCTCCCGCACGCCGGACGAGCGGAGGGGCGATCTCGACGCCCAGCAAGGCGCCAACAGGCGCGGCGCGGCGCGCCTGACCGAGCTCGTCGAGCAACTCGACTCCATTGCTCCCCTCACAGAGGTCGTCGACTACGGGGAGCGCCGCATGCGTGCCGCGCTGACGGCCCTACCGGACGGACGGTTCCGCTTCGAGGACGTGCTCGACTCGGCAGGTCCGCGCCCGGAGCAGCAATCGCCGACGCCGGTCGTCGTGACCCTCCGCGTCGACGGTGACACCGCGACGTTCGACTTCACGGGGACCGGCTCGCAGCGAGCGGGCAACGTCAACGCGGTCGAGGCGGTGACGGTCAGCGCCGTCGCGTTCGCACTGCGCTCGGCCACCGACCCGTCGATCCCCGCCAATGGAGGAGCGATGCGTCCGGTCACGGTCACTGCCCCGGCCGGAACGGTGGTGGCCGCGCGCCCGCCGGCGGCGGTCGGCGCCGGCAACGTCGAGGTGAGTCAACGCGTGGCCGACGTCTGCCTCGGCGCCCTCGCGCACGCCGCGCCCGGCCGGCTCGGCGCGGCGGGACAGGGGACGATGAACAACGTGCTGATCGGCGGCGATGGCTGGGTCTACTACGAGACCGTCGGCGGAGGGCAGGGCGGGCGGCCCGGGAAACCCGGCATGAGCGGCGTGCACACGGCGATGACCAACACGCGTGACACGCCCGTCGAAGCACTCGAACGTGCCCTGCCGATCCGGGTCCACCGGTACGGGCTGCGCGAGCGGAGCGGCGGCGACGGCGCCTCGCCCGGCGGCGACGGCATCGAACGCGAGCTCGAGCTCCTCGAGCCGGCGACGCTGTCGCTCGTGACCGAACGGCGCGTCAGCCGTCCCTGGGGTCTTTACGGAGGTGAGCCGGGATCGTCGGGTCAGAACTGGCTGCTTCCCGGCGGTGACCGGTCTCGGGCGGAGCGGCTCGCCGACAAGTGCACCGTCGACCTCGCCGCCGGCGACGTCCTCCGGCTCCTCACGCCGGGCGGCGGCGGCTACGGAGCGAGCCCTCGCTGACCAGCTTCATCGGCTCGCGTCACCCGGCGGGACGCACGCTCACGACTTCGACCTGCAGCGTCTTGCGCGGCGCGTCATAGCTCACGATCTCGCCCGGCCCGTGACCGAGCAGTGCCTGGCCGAGCGGCGAGCCCGTCGAGAGGACGTCGTAGGTGTCGTGACGCTCCTCGATCGATCCGACGAGGTACGAGGTGGTCTCGTCGTCGCCTTGCATTCGCACCTCGACCACGGTGCCCGGTTCCACGACGTCCCCGGCTGGTCCCTCGACCTCGACGGCGCGTCGCAACATGTCCTGCAGCTGACGTATCCGGGCCTCGTTGTGGCCCTGGTCGTTCTTCGCCGCGTCGTAGTCGGCGTTCTCCCGGATGTCGCCATGCTCGCGGGCCCGCTCGAGCCAGGCGGAGATCTCCCGGCGATGTTCCCCCGACCGCCACTCGAGCTCGTCCTCGAGCCGGCGGCGCGCATCGGTAGACAGGTGCAGCTCGTCCATGGGCAAGAGATGCTACCGCCGCGCCCCACGTCCGAAACCGGGCCCGGCGGCAACGATCACGCCTTCCGGAAGAAGATCTGGAACTCCATGTCCCCTTGGTCGTCGATGCTGGCCACCACCGGTGACGACGGCGCTTGGATCCCGTAGTCGGCGAACACGACGTGGAGCCGACCGACGACCTGCACATCACGGCCGTCCCATCGCCCCTCGACCGGGATCTCTACCTGCTTGGTCACGCCGTGAAGAGTGAAGTCGCCTTTCGCCGTCGTCGTGACCGTCTCACCCGTGGCAGGGAGCGTCGGCTCCTCGATCGGCTGGGTGAGCACGAATTTCGCCTCGGGGAAGCGATTCGACTCGAGGCCGCGATCCTTGATGGCGTTGTCGCGCTGGCTGCGGTCCGACGTCAACGTCCGGAGATCGGCCGTCACGTCGACACCCTTCACGGTCGTGCCGGTGATCGTGAACGAGCCCGTGATGTCGCTGGTGCGCCCGGTCGCGGTCTGGTCGATCGCCCCACCGACCAGCTGTTCCTGCACGCGATAGCCGACGAAGCTATTCGTGTCGCCGGGAGCGACCCGGTAGGTCCCGTCGAGCGTTCCTCCGCTTACGGTGGTCGTCTTGGTGATCTTGGCGGGCGGCTTCGGATTGCTCTCGATGAAGAGCTTGTAGCCGAGGAACAATCCGCCACCGACGATCACGACGACGCCGAAGGCCGCGGCGATCAGGATCTTCGTGAGCCGGCTCATCCACCCTCCCGCGATCGGGTCGTGTCACGGTACGGGATGTATACGGGCGAAGGGCATCAGGGGTTCGGCGACCTTCTCACGGTTGCTTCATGCGGCCGTGCCTATTCACGCGGCCGTGAACCGGCGTCAGTTCCTGGTCGGCGCAGCCGCGCTGGGCGCGGCGGCCGTCGGCGCGGTGATCGGGATCGACGAGCTGCTCCCGGGCGGGTCGGCGCGTGCTCATCATCGAGCCCGGCGAACCGCGAGCCCGCGTTCCACGACCGCGGCTCCGCGCGTCCCCTCGGACGCACTTCATTCCGAGTGGGTTGCCGAGGAGAACGCCAAGCAGGGAACCGGCGACTGGCAGATCACGGGGCCGGCCGAGGGCGACGCCATCGAGAGCTTCGCGAGTGCCGTCAGCGCGACCCACGGGGAGAAGGTGACGCTGTTCGTGTCAACGGGAGCGAAAGAGTTCCATGTCGAGGCGTACCGAATGGGGTGGTACGACGGCAAAGGCGGCCGGCTCGTCTGGACGTCCGAGAACGTTCCCGGGACGCGTCAGGCACCCGCGAAGGTCACCCCGGGGGTGAACCTCGTCGAAGCTCCCTGGGAGCCATCGCTCGTGGTGTCCGTCGACGAGTCCTGGCCGCCCGGCTGCTATCTCCTCAAGCTCGTCGCCCCCGCTGAAGGAGTGCAGCGCTGGGTACCGCTGACCGTCCGCGACGATGCGAGCCACTCGGCGTTCCTCATGATGAATGCGATCACCGAGTGGCAGGCGTACAACGAATGGGGCGGGTACTCCCTGTATTTCGGGCGAGGGCTCGGCGGGCGAACGTTCGCGAACCGCGGTCGGATCGTGACCTTCGACCGCCCTTATGACCAACTCGGGGGCGCGGGCGACTTCGTCGGGCTCGAACTGCCACTCGTGCAGCTGCTGGAAGGCCGGGCGTACGACGTGAGCTACACGACGAGCGTCGACTTCCACCGTCGCCCCGACCTCGTGCTGCAGCACCGCGCGCTCCTGTCTCCCGGGCACGATGAGTACTGGTCGAAGCCGATGCGCGACGGCGCCGAGGCGGCGCGCGACCACGGCGTGAACATCGCCTTCTTCGGCGCCAACGCCGCGTACCGCCAGATCCGCTTCGAGCCGTCCCCCGTCGGGTCCGACCGCCGTCAGGTCTGCTACAAGTCCGCACACGAGGATCCGATGAACACCGTGGACCCCTCGGTCGTAACGGTGAACTGGCGCGACGCGCCGGTGAACCGGCCCGAGAACGCCCTCATCGGACAGCAGTACAAATGCAATCCCGTCCGCGACGACATGGTCATCGTGGATCCGGGGGCGTGGATGTTCGAGGGGACCGGCGTCACGATGAACCAGCGCCTGCCGACGGTGATCGGCCCCGAATGCGACGCCTACGTGCCCGGCCGGCAGGTGCCGCCGAACGTGCAGATCCTCGCCCACTCGCCCGTCAAGTGCGGCGGGTTCTCCGACATGACGTACTACAGCGCGCCCAGCGGCGCCGGCGTCTTCGCGTCCGGCTCGATCTGGTGGATCACTAAGGTGACGCCCCCCGGCCCCGGCTCACCCTTCGACCCGATCGTGACCGCCACCACCGAGAACATCCTGCGTGTTTTCGGCTCCGGTCCCGCCGGCACAACCCACCCGTCGCAACCAAAACCGATTGGCTGAAGATGAACCGAAACCGAGTCGTCGCTATCGCCACCGTCTTCCTGCTCGTCGCGCTGGCCGCCTGTGGTGGTGGCGGACACACGGCCAAGAAGCGAGTGGCGCCGACCACGCCCAAGCCAACTGTCGCGCCGCTCACCGGACTGCCTGATCCCAACGGCGAAAGCCTTCGGCGCCCCGCACTCTCGATCAAGATCGAGAACACCCCCGAGGCTCGCCCCCAGACGGGGCTCGATTCGGCCGACGTCGTGTTCGAGGAGGTCACCGAAGGAGAGATCACCCGTTTCGTCGCCGTGTTCAACTCTGCGATCCCCGACGTGATCGGGCCGATTCGCTCGGTGCGCGCGATGGATCCCGACATCGTGACGCCGCTCGGAGGGATCTTCGCCTACTCGGGAGGCATCCCGGAGACGGTCGATCTGATCCGACACGCACCCGGAGTGAACTCGCTCGACGAGACGCAGGCCGGGTCGGCGATGTTCCGCGACAAGTCCAAGCGGGCACCGCACAATCTGTACGGCCACGGCCAGGATCTGCTCACGAAGGGCGGCCAGCCCGTGCCCGTCCGGCCACTGTTTTCGTACCTCGACGCCAGCGCGACGTTCAATGGCGACCCCGTCGCGTCGATCGACGTGGGGTTCAAGCAGGGGTACGGCGTGACGTACACGTTCGATGCCGCCTCGCACACGTGGAAGCGGTCGTACGGGCTCGCTCCCCACACCGCCGACTCGGGGCAGCAGATCGCGCCCACCAACGTGATCGTGCAGTTCGTCGGCTGCTGCGTCCCGAGCCCCGAGGGAGGTGCGTACCAGACCGTGGGACAGGGGCAAGCGTGGGTGCTCTCCGACGGGAAGATCGTCCGGGGTCAGTGGACACGCTCCGACCGCTCGCAGCCCACGCAGTACGTCGACGCCTCCGGCGCGCCGATCAAGCTGCAGCCCGGCCGCACCTGGGTCGAGTACGTGCCGGCCTCGCCCGACTACCCGGTGAACGTGACGGCGGCGCCGCCGTCTGCGCCGGCCCCCTCCACCCCGGCCACCACCCGCCGTTAGCGCACGGCGAGCGGGGGCTCGCTTTCCAACGCCCACGGACCGCCGCGCCGGATCGACTACCCTCATGCTCGATGCACCCCATCAGCACCGTCATCGTCATTCGGTAGCGAACGCCGTCGCCGGCGTTCGCCCTCGACCGTCCACTTCGGTGGGCGGTTTTTCGTTCTCAGGGAACCAGGAGCAAGGACGGCAACCGTGCCGCACGCGATCGGGATCATCGGTGGTGACGGCATCGGCCCCGAGGTGGTGACCGAGGCCCTCAAGGTCGTCGACGCGACCGGCGTCGCGTACGAGGCCGTCCCCTACGACCTGGGCGCTGCCCGTTACCTGCGCACCGGCGAAGTCCTTCCCGACCAGGTCCTGGGCGAGATCAGCGGGCTCGACGCCGTCCTCCTCGGTGCGGTCGGAGCGCCCGACGTCCCACCGGGCGTCCTCGAGCGGGGCCTGCTCCTGCGCCTCCGGTTCGAGCTCGACCTCTACGTCAATCTGCGTCCGTTCAAGGCGGGACCAAGCGCCCTGAACGATGGGGTCGACTGCGTCGTCGTGCGCGAGAACACGGAGGGCGTCTACGCCGGCGAGGGGGGCTTCCTCCGCAAGGGCACACCCAACGAGGTTGCGACGCAAGGCGCGGTGAACACCCGGCTGGGGGTCGAGCGGTGCGTCAGGTTCGCGTTCGACCTCGCCCGCACGCGCGATCGGCGCCACGTGACGCTCGTGCACAAGACGAACGTGCTGACGTTCGCCGGCGACCTCTGGCGGCGTACGTTCGACGACGTCGCCGGCGAGCATGCCGACGTCGGGACCGGTTACCACCACGTCGACGCCGCCTGCATCCACCTCGTGGAGGATCCCGGCCGGTACGACGTGATCGTCACCGACAATCTCTTCGGCGACATCCTCACCGACCTCGCCGGCGCGGTGGCGGGCGGGATCGGTCGCGCCGCGTCGGCCAACCTGAACCCGGCCCGCACCGGCCCGTCCGTCTTCGAGCCCGTGCACGGGTCGGCTCCCGACATCGCCGGAACCGGACAGGCCGACCCCCGGGCTGCGATCATCTCCGCAGCCATGCTGCTGGAGTTCCTGGGCGAGGCCGAGGCGGCCGCCCGAGTCGAGAAGGCAGTTGCCGCCTCGGACGACGTGGACGGGACCACGTCGGAGATCGGCGACGCGATCGCAGGAAGGGTGTGACGGGATGCCCATCGACAAGACGGCGAAGATCTGGATGGACGGGAAGCTCGTCGACTGGGACGACGCCCGCATCCATGTCCTCACCCACACGTTGCACTACGGATCGGGGGTGTTCGAGGGCATCCGCGCCTACCCGACCGCGAGCGGACCGGCGGCGTTCCGCCTCACCGACCACATGCGGCGACTGCTCCAGTCCGCGCATCTGTTCATGATCGACGTGCCCTACACGCTGCAGGAGCTCGTCGACGCGGCGAAGGAGACGATCCGCGTCAACGAGGTGGAGTCCTGCTACATCCGCCCGATCGCGTTCCTTGGCTACGGCGAGATGGGGCTCAACCCGCTGCCGTGCCCGGTGAACGTCTCGATCGCGGTGTGGCCGTGGGGCACGTATCTCGGCGACGAGGCAATCAAGCACGGCGTGCGCATGAAGGTGTCGTCCTGGCGCCGGATGGACTCGAACGTGAACCCGGTCGCCGCCAAGGGCACCGGCATCTACATCAACTCGAGCCTCGCCAAGGTAGAAGCGCTGAAGTCGGGGTACGACGAGGCGATCTTGCTCAACACGCACGGGTTCGTCGCCGAGTGCACAGGCGAGAACGTGTTCGTGGTGAAGGAGGGCCGGCTCATCACGCCGCCATTGTCGTCGGGTGCGCTCGAGGGCATCACACGCGACTCGGTGATGACCATCGCCCGCGACCTCGGCTACGAGGTGCGCGAGGAGAATCTGCTCCGCACCGACCTGTACTGCGCCGAAGAGGCGTTCCTCACCGGCACCGCCGCCGAGATCGTCCCGATGCGGTCGGTCGACGACCGTGAGATCGGCGAGCCGGGTGAGATCACCCGGAAGATCCAGGAGACCTATTTCGCCACCGTCCACGGCGAGGTCCCGCAGTACAAAGAGTGGTTGGAATATGCCCGCGAATAGCAGCGCCACACAAGGGCCACGCAGCGTCGAGATCTACGACACCACCCTGCGCGACGGCGCGCAGCTCGAAGGCATCTCACTCACCGTCGACGACAAGCTGCGCATCGCCGAGCAACTCGACTGGCTCGGCGTCCACTACATCGAGGCCGGCTGGCCCGGCGCCAACCCGAAGGACGACGAGCTCTTCCGCCGGATCCCCGATGAGTTGAAGCTCGAGACGAGCAAGGTCGTTGCCTTCGGCTCGACCCGTCGCGTGAGGGGCAAGGTCGACTCGGACGACACCTTGCGCCAACTGGTCGAATCGTCCACCGAAGCCGTGTGCATCGTCGGGAAGTCGTGGGATTACCACGTGACCGAGGCGCTGCAGACGACGCTCGACGAGGGCACGGCAATGGTCGCCGACTCGGTGGAGTTCCTGCGGTCGAACGGGCGCCAAGTGCTCTTCGACGCCGAGCACTTCTTCGACGGCTACCGCAGCAACCCGGAGTTCGCCTTGCGGGTGCTCGAGGGCGCGGCGCGGGCGGGTGCGTCACATCTCGTCTTGTGCGACACGAATGGCGGCACGCTGCCGCACGACGTCGAGCGCGTCGTGCGCGAGGTCGTCGAGTACTTCGGCGACGACGTCGCCGTCGCCGTGCACCTCCACGACGACGCCGGGACGGGCGTGGCCAACGCGCTTGCCGGCGTGCGCGGCGGCGCGACCCAGGTGCAGGGGACGATCAACGGGTACGGCGAGCGCACCGGCAACTGCAACCTGACGGCGATCATCCCGAACCTCACTCTGAAGATGGGGATCGCGACGATCCCGTCCGACCGGCTCGACCGCCTCGCACCCGTCGCGCATCACGTGGCCGAGCTCGTGAACATGCCGTTGAACCCACAAGCCGCGTACGTGGGCTCATCGGCGTTCGCGCACAAGGGCGGCATCCACGCCAGCGCCGTCGCACGCAGGCCCGACGCCTACGAGCACGTGAACCCCGAGCTGGTCGGAAATCGCACCCACGTCGTGGTGTCGGAGCTCGCCGGGCGAAGCAACCTCGCGATGAAGGCGAAGGAGATGGGCATCGACCTCGATGGTCCGCAGCTCAACGAGGTCGTAGACACGCTGAAGCGGCTCGAGCACGAGGGCTATCACTTCGAAGTGGCCGACGGGTCGTTGGAGCTCCTGATGCGGTATGCGGCGGGATGGCGCCAGCCCTGGTTCCGTGTCGAGGAGTGGGAGGTGATCGTCGAGGACGCCCGCGACGACGATCGTCTGTCGACCCAGGCGATCGTGCGCGGCCGGACCGACAGCGACGAGTTCCACGAGATCGCGACCGGCAACGGGCCGGTGAATGCGCTCGATGGTGCCCTCCGCAAGGCCATCGGCGCGCGGTATCCGGAGCTCGCCCCGATCCACCTCACCGACTACAAGGTGCGCGTGCTCGACACGCACAAGGGCACCGGCGCAGTCACGCGTGTGCTCGTCGACAGCACCGACGGCGAGGAGACGTGGACGACGATCGGAGTGGGGGAGAACATCATCGAGGCGTCGTGGCAGGCCCTCGAAGACTCCCTCGTGTACGGGTTGCTCCGCGCCGGCGTCCCGGGCTAGCCAGTCCCGTGCCGACCGACCCGTTCGTCCCCGAGCGCCTCGAGGACGAGCCCCGCCAGGAACCGAACCTCCCGCCCGGCGTGAAGATGCCGCCGGCCCGGAGCTGGGTGGCGAACCGGCCCGGCGACATCCCCGCCGGCTGGCCGAGCGGCAAGCTGCTCGGCTCACCGGGCCCGAATGTCGGCTACGCGCTCACGCTCGCGAACCGCGCCCGCGACCGATTCGTGCTCGCCCCGCACGAGCACCCGGAGGACGCGATCGCGGTCGTCGCCGAGATCGCCATGCGGCGGGCGGCCCTGTTCGGTCGGGCCCCGGTGATGCCCGACGTCGAGTTCGGGATGGAGATCCTCGGCTACCGCGGCGATGCGGCAGCCGACTTCGTCGCCTGGCGAACCCGTGCCGTCCGAGGCACGCGCGACGACTACTACGAGCGCCGCGCCCTCGTCGACGCCATCCCCGTCGACATCCTCCGCCTCGTCCCGGCGGCGCTCCCCGCCCACCTGCCCGAGGCCCGCGACGCGTTGCGCACCAGCGTCCCCGATTCGCCAGCGGAGTACGCGCCAGAACCCTGACTACCATGTCAGGTTGTGAGGGCCGCCGGCTTCTTGCTCTCCGAGGAGCACGAAGAGTTCCGGGGCGCGTTGCGCCGGTTCGCCGAGAAGGAGATCGCCCCCCACGCCGCGGACGCCGACGAGCGGGAGGCCTACCCGCAGGCGAGCATGGACGCGCTCCGGGACTCCGGCTTCGTCCGGGCGCTCTATCCCCTCGAGCACGGCGGCGACGCCGGCGACCTGCTGACCGCGGCGCTCGTGGTCGAGGAGGTCGCCCGGGCGTGCGGGTCGAGCGCGCTCACCGCCCTCGTGACCCGCACCGGCGTCGCCGCGCTGATGGCCCACGGCACGCGGGAGCTTTGCGAACGGGTGCTCCCGCCCGTCGTGGCCGGGGAGCAACAGGCCAGCTACTGCCTCTCGGAGCCCAATGCCGGCAGCGACGCGGCGGCGATGACGACCCGCGCCGCCCGCGACGGCGACCAGTGGGTGTTCAACGGGCGCAAGGCCTGGATCACGAGCGCCGGCGTCTCGCACGTCTACACGTTGTTCGCCAAGACCGACCCGGCCGGCGGCGGCCGCTCGATCAGCGCCTTCATCGTCGAGCGCGACCGCCCGGGCCTCTCGATCGGCAAGCTCGAGCACAAGATGGGACTGCGCGGCTCGCCGACCGGTGAGCTCGTGCTCGAGGACGTGGCCGTCCCCGCCGAGAACCTCATCGGTGAGGAGGGCCGCGGCTTCCACTACGCCCTCGAGGCCCTCGATCGGTCGCGTCCCATCGTCGCGGCCCAGGCCGTCGGGCTCGCACAGGGAGCGCTCGACGTCGCCGGCGCCTACATCCTCGAGCGCCGCCAGTTCGACCAGCGCGTCGCCGACTTCCAGGGCGTCCAGTTCATGCTCGCCGAGATGGCGACCCAGCTCGAGGCGGCACGCCTCCTCGTGTACGCGGCGTGCGCACGTGTCGACGCCGGCGTGCCCGGCATCACGAAGGCCTCGTCGATGGCGAAGCTGTTCGCCACCGACAGCGCCATGCGCGTGACCACCGACGCGGTCCAGCTCCTCGGGGGTGCCGGCACCACGCGCGAGTTCCCCGTCGAGCGGATGATGCGCGACGTCAAGATCACCCAGATCTACGAAGGCACGAACCAGATCCAGCGCGTCGTCATCGCCCGCAAGCTCCTCGACGAGCTGGCGGCGGGCACCTAGCGGGTTCGCGCGACCCTCGGCCCTACACTCGGCGGGTCATGGCGGACGCCCCGCGGGTGCGGTTCTCACCCGCTCCGACCGGCTCCCTCCACGTCGGCGGGGCGCACACCGCGTCGTTCAACTGGCTCTTCGCCCGCCACACGGGGGGGACGTTCGCGCTCCGCATCGAGGACACCGACGTCGCCCGTTCGCGACCCGAATGGGTCCAGGGCATCCAACACGCGCTCGTGTGGTTGGGTCTCGATTGGGACGACGGGGCGATCCTGCAGAGCGAGCGCTTCGACCGGTACCGCGCCGCCGCCGACGCGCTGCTCGCCGACGGCCACGCGTACGAGTGCTACTGCACCGAAGAAGAGGTGCGGGCGCGCAACGACGCCGCCCGTGCCGCGGGGCGCGCCCCCGGTTATGACGGGCACTGCCGCAACCTCGACCCCGAGGAGCGGGCGGCGCTCGCCGCCGAAGGCCGGCCCCGGTCGCTGCGGTTCCGCACGCCCGACGACGGCACGAGCACGTTCGACGACTTGATCCGGGGCGAGATCAGCGTCGAGTGGTCCACCATCGCCGATTTCGTCATCGTCCGCTCCGACGGAACGCCGCTGTTCTTCCTCGCCAACGCCGTCGACGACATCGACATGGAGATCACGCACGTGATCCGGGGCGAGGATCTGCTCGACACCACCCACCGGGTCCTCGCGCTGCGGGAGGCCCTCGGCGCCACCGACAGACCCGTCTACGCCCATCTGCCCCTGATCGTCGGCGCCGATCGGGCCAAGCTCTCGAAGCGCCACGGCGCCGTCGCCGTCGAGGAGTTCCGCGACGCCGGGTACCTCCCCGAGACCGTTCTCAACTACCTGGCGCTGCTCGGCTGGGGCCCCGAGGACGGGCGGGAGATCATGGAGCGGGCCGAGATCGTCCGCGAGTTCGATCTGGCTGGAGTCGCTCACTCTCCCGCCTTCTTCGACCACCAGAAGCTGGACTGGATGAACGGTGAGTGGATCCGCCGCCTCGACCTGGACGACCTCGAGCGGCGGGCCATGCCGTTCGCCGAGGCCCGGTTCGACGACCGTCTCTCCGCCGACGCCTTCCGCGGAGCGCTGCGCATCGGTCAGGAACGCGCTCTGACCCTCGTGTCGTTGGTGGAGCAGATGGACTTCCTCTTCGTCGGCGAGCAGGAGTTCGAAATCGATCCGGCGTCGTGGGAGCGCCTGGAGAGCGCCCAACGGGCCGGCGAGATCCTGGACGGCGTGATCGAGCACGTCGAGAACTGCCCCTGGGAGAGCAGCGAGGACCTCGACATCCGCCCGGTGTTCGAGAAGCTCGGCATCAAACCTCGGAAGGCCATGCACGTGATCTACACCGCCGTCGAAGGCCGCGCCGCCGGTCTCCCCCTGTTCGACTCGATGTACCTGCTCGGGGGCGACCGGACGCTGCGCCGACTGCGCGCCGCCCGCGAGCGCCTTCGGAGCGGCTGGACGAGGTGACGGTCAACTGGAAGATCGTCCGGCGGGTGGCCCTCGTCGTCCTCCTCGTCGCCGTCCTCTATTACGTGGTCACGCTGGTGCAGGTGTGGTGGGCCGCTCGTCAGAACGACACGCGACGCTCCGACGCGATCGTCGTCCTCGGCGCCGCGCAGTACAACGGCCGGCCCTCTCACGTGTTCAAGGCACGTCTCGATCACGCCGCCGATCTGTACGACGAGCACGTCGCGCCCCTGGTCGTCGTGACCGGTGGCAAGCAGACCGGCGACATGTTCACGGAAGCGACATCGGGTGCGAACTACCTCCACCAGAAGGGCATCCCGGACCGCGCGATCTTGCGCGAGACGACGAGCCACACGTCCTGGGAGTCGCTCGCGGCGGCGGCCCGGGTGCTCCGGTCCCGGGGCGAGAAGCAGGTCGTGCTCGTCTCGGACCCGTTCCATGCGCTGCGCATCCGCTCGATCGCGAGCGAGCTCGGGCTCGACGCCGTGACATCCCCGACGCGGACGAGCCCGATCACGGGCTTCTCGGAGTGGCGCCGCTTCATGAGCGAGGCGCTCGGAGTCGCCGCGGGACGGGTCATCGGGTTCGGTCGCCTCGCCCGCGGGACGAACCGGGTGGGGAGGCTGGTGCCCGGACTCGGTACGATGGCGCTTCCTTCGGGGGTGGTGTAATCGGCAACACAACAGGTTCTGGCCCTGTCGTTGGGGGTTCGAGTCCTCCCCCCCGAGCCCGGAAGAACCGGCCCCGGCCCCGTCGTCTAGTGGCCTAGGACGCCGCCCTCTCAAGGCGGTAACACGGGTTCGAATCCCGTCGGGGCTGCAGCGAAGACCCGGCCGTCGCGGCCGGGTCTTCGGCGTTTTCGCTGGTCACAAGCCTCGCGGCGGCCGCGGAGGAGGTCACCACTCGACCGCCGGCGCGCCGGCGCGCACGCGCAGCGTGCACGGCATGCCGACGAGATCCATCGCGTCCCGCGGCGTCCCCGTCGCGCGCACGGACACGACGTCGCCTTTGTGCGCGCCCGTTGTGACGGTCAGATCGAGCGCGGTCGAGCCGTCGTCGCGCGTCTCCGCCCACACGACGAACGCGTCGTACACCCCGTCGTCAAGCGGGATATCCACCGCTCGCATCGTCGCGCGGGTTAGCGTGTTCGACACGAATTCACATTGCGCGATCTGTCGGCGCGCTCGATGTGATCGCGTATCGCGGTGCCGACGTGCTCTCGAGGGGCGATGCGTGTGCATTCTGAGCTTGCTCTTGACGCGCGTGTCGTTCAGAATTGTTGGAAATGCTTGAAATTGCGTACGGGATCGGTTGAACTTTCTCAGATACCCGGCCGCAAATTCGGAGGTTGGTGTGAACAAGTCAGAGCTCGTCGATGCAGTTCACTCGGCGGCAGGTGGTGTCGACAAGAAGGACGTTGCATCCGTCGTCGACAGCCTCATCGAGGTCGTGCAGAGTGCCGTTGCTCGCGGCGACAAGGTCACGGTTCCCGGTTTCGGCGCTTGGTCGCGTACCGAGCGTGCGGCGCGCACGGGTCGCAACCCGCGCACCGGTGAGCCCGTTCAGATCGCGGCATCAAAGGGCGTGAAGTTCTCGGCAGGAGCCGGCTTCAAGTCCGCCGTGAACAAGTAGAGATGACCGGCGAAAGCTGCTGATCGTCTTTACCGAAATATCCCCGACGAAAGGTGGTGACCGTGCCTCCGGCGAAGAGACGTACAGCACGGAAATCAGCTCGGAAATCAACAGCACGTAAGCCGGCGAAGCGGCGCACGACGGCGCGTCGCCGGACCACACGCAAGTCGACGGCACGGAAGCCGGCGAAGCGGCGGCGTAAGGCTGCTGCAAAGAAGGCGCCGGTCAAGCGTCGTCGTCGCAAGGCTGCTGCGAAGAAGGCGCCGGTGAGGCGTCGTCGTCGCAAGGCCACCGCGAAGAAGGCCCCCGCCAAGCGTCGTCGCCGGAAGGCTGCTGCGGCGCCCGCGAAGCGGCGTCGTCGTCGCAAGGCGGCGGGTACGGCGAAGCCGGTGAAGCGGCGTCGTCGGAAGGCTGCCGGTGCGGCTACGCCGGTCAAGCGTCGCCGTCGCAAGGCTGCGGCGAGCAAGACGGCAAAGCGGCGTCCGGCGAAGAGGCGGGCCCGCCGGTAAGGCGAGCTCCCAAGCTTCAGCAGAGATGAGGAGGGGGCCTTCGGGCCCCCTTCTCGCGACCGGACGCCGCCGGGTCACACCTTATCGAGGAGCTTGAAGCCCTCGGCTGGGCCCACTCCGGCCTCCCGCCCGGCCGCTTCGGCGTCGCCCCGGACCCTCCCGACGAACCCCTCGAGCTGGGCGTCACTGTCCGCGGCCCCGGCGTCGATCCGCATCGTCGACGGCCACTGGCTGCGGTGGCACAGCAGGGCTCGGATCTTGGTGTCGAGGTGCCGGTCGACCGGCTCGAGGTGGTCGACCTCCTCCGCCTCGAACAGCAGGATCCGGCTCGGTCGGTGGGCCGGCAGCCGCTGCTCGGGGAAGTAGTGGTGGTCGCGAGCGGCGACGACCCCGTCGAGGGTCAGCCAGCCGGCGTGCCGGTGGTCGGGGTGGATCCGGTACCGCTTCCACGGGTCGTGGCCGAGCAGGACGTCGGGCCGCAGGCGCCGGATGGCCTCGCAGACGAGCGCACGTTCGGCGAGTCCGCTGCCGAGCTCGCCGTCGGGGCGGTCGAGGAACTCGACGGCGGCCAATCCGAGGACGGCGGCGGCCTCGTGCTGCTCCCGGTGGCGGGTGGCGACGAGCTCGGCGAGGTCGGCGTCCCGGTCCCAGGTGCCCTTCGAGCCGTCGGTGAGCACGAGCAGGGTGACGGCGGCGCCCCCGGCCGCCCACTTGGCGAGTGTCGCCCCGCAGCCGAACTCCACGTCGTCCGGGTGGGCGCCGATCGCCAGCGCCCGCTCCGGCGCGGGAAGGTCAGCCGCGGGAGGAGACAACGAGTCCGTCGAGGGACGAGACAAGGTGGTTGAGCCGGTCGAGGTCGGCGGGCACGTCGACGTCGAAGGCGAGGTCGGCGTCGCGAACGACCCGGAACCCGAGACCGAGACGACGCGCCTCGGCGGCATGGCGCCGGAACGAGCCCGGTCCGTACGCGAACTCGAACGGCACGCCGACCGGAACCGAGATCACGGTCGTGCCGTCGTCGCGATGGCACGGGACGACCGCGACGATCGGGCGTCCGCCGTCGCGCGCCAGCGGCGCCAGGGTTCGGGCGAACGGGAGATCGGCGTGCGCGATGACGGCACGGGCGCAGCCGCGCCCTGCCACCCACGCACACCCGGCGGTGGCGGCTTCGTCGAGCGTGCCGGGATCGTCGACGACGTCGAGCCCGCGCGTGCGCGCCCAATCGCGCACGTCGGCGGCGCTCGAGACGACGACGGTGGGGAGCTCGCCGGACGCCGCACCCACGCGGTCGGCGAGGATGCGGGCGAGCGCGGTGCGAGTGGCGTCGTCCAGGTGTTCGGTGAGACGCGCCTTGCCCAACGCGAACGCTCGCACCGGGATCACGACGCCCGCGCCGCTCATCGGCGACTCCGCAACGCACGCCGGAAGTCGGATCGCATGTGAATGCGTATGCTACCGGGCGGTGACGGCGGCTTTGCCGTCGTACCGCAGAGCCGGAGCTTGCGACGGCGACAAGGAGAGCGTTTGGAACCGGTGTATTCCGTGGCCCGCAGCGTGTTGTTGCCACCGTTGCAGTACGGGATGAAGTGGACGATCGAGGGCGCGCATCTGATCCCGCCCCGAGGGCCCGTGATCCTCGCCAGCAACCACACGTCGTACCTCGACCCGCTCGCGCTCGCCTACCTCGCCGACCGGCGGCACCGCCGCGTGCGCTTCCTGACCAAGGCCGAGCTCTTCGAGAAGCAGCCGCTCGGGTTCCTGCTGCATCAGATCCACCAGATCCCGGTGGTGCGCAACTCGCCGTCGGCCGCCGGCTCGCTCGAGCTCGCCGTCGACGCGCTTCGAGGGGGCGAATGCGTCGCCATCTTCCCCGAAGGCACGATCTCGCTCGACCTCGAGCCGATGGCGGGGAAGTCGGGCGCCGCCCGGCTCGCGGCGCAGTCGGGTGTCCCGGTGACGCCGGTCGGGTTGTGGGGCGCGCATCGCACGCTGTTCAAGGGCCGCAAGCCGCACTGGCGGTGGGGCGTGGCCGAGACGGCGGTCGTCGGGCCGCCGGTGCGCGTCCACGCCGACGAGGACGTCCCCGATGCCACCGACCGCATCATGGCCGCCATCGCCCGGTGTGTGGCCCGTGCACGCGAGATCTACCCGCAGCACCCCGGGCCCGGCGACGACGGATGGTGGCAACGAGCGCCCGAGACGGCGCAGGTACGCCCGGCGAAGCGCACCGAGGACGTCGAGACCGCCTCGTGAGCGACGCATCCCGGGTCGCCGTGATCGGCGCGGGCTCGTGGGGCACGGCCGTCGCCGCGCTCTTGTCGAGCAACGCCGACACGGTGTTGTGGGTGCGCCGCCCCGAGCTCGCCGACACGATGGCCGCTCGGCACGAGAACGTCGACTATCTCCCCGGCATCGCGTTGCCCGAGGCGCTCCACATGACCTCGGACATCGCCGACGCCTGCGGCGGCGCCGACGTCATCGTGCTCGGCGTGCCGTCACACGGCATGCGGACCGTGCTCATGGAAGCGGCCGAGTTCATCCGGCCCGCGGTGCCGGTCGTGAGCCTCGCCAAAGGCGTCGAGCAGGGCACGCTCCGGCGCATGACCGAGGTGATCGGGGAGGTGCTTCCGACGCACCTGCCCGACCGCATCGGCGTCCTGACGGGACCGAACCTGGCGCGTGAGATCGCGGCCGGGCAGCCGGCGGCGTCGGTCGTCGCGATGCGCGACGAGCCCACCGCGCACGATCTGCAACGGCTGATCATGACGATGACCTTCCGGGTGTACACGAACCCCGACGTCGTCGGGTGCGAGATCGCGGGCGCGCTCAAGAACGTGATGGCGATCGCAGCCGGGATCGCCGACGGTCTCGGGTACGGCGACAACACCAAGGCGGCTCTGCTCACCCGCGGTCTCGCCGAACTGACGCGGCTCGGCATCGCGCTCGGCGGCAACCCGCTCACGTTCTCGGGCCTCGCCGGCATGGGCGACCTCGTCGCCACGTGCACGAGCACGCAGAGCCGCAACCGCACCGTCGGCGTCGAGCTCGGCAAGGGTCGAAAGCTCGACGACGTCGTGGCCGAGATGAAGATGGTCGCCGAAGGCGTGAAGTCGACGGCGGCCGTCCTCGAGCTCGCCCAGCGGCACCGGGTCGAGATGCCGATCGCCGAGCAGGTCGGCGCCGTCCTGTACGAGGGCAAGCGTGCCGAGGACCTCGTCACCGCGCTCATGCTCCGGGAGGCGAAAGCCGAGCTGCACGGCATCACGTGACTCGCGTCGGGGTGCTCGGCTCGTCGCACCAGGCATTGGTCGACGAGCACGGGGCGATCACGCCGGATGGAGGACGCTGGCAGCTCGACTGGTGGATCGGCGCCGACGACCGCTGGCACGTCCCGGCGCGCGAGGCGGCGGTACGCCAGACGCTCGTGGGTGCGGCGCCGGTCGTCGAGACATCGGTGCGGGTGCCGGGCGGCGATGCCGTGCTCCGCGCCTGGGGGGTGGGCGGTCCGGCGGGGCTGGTGGCGGTGGAGATCGAGAACGCGTCGCCGGCGCCCTTCGTCGCCGCGCTCGTGATCGGACCGGCGGAGGAGGGTCGCGTGCGCAGCGTCGCCATCCGCGACGCATGGGTGACCGTCGACGGGCGCCCGGCGCTCCGGACCCCGCGGCCGGCGTCGCGGTGGGCCGCCGGGATGCCGGGCGAGACGTTCGACGTGGTCGCCGCGGGTCGGGCGCAGGAGCGCGCGTTCACGGGTGTGGGTGGCCGGCGCACGCGCCTCGAGGTCGCGCTGCTCCATCCCGTCGCCCACCGGACGCGCCTGCGCGGCGCGCTCGCGGTCGGTAGCCCGGGGCGTTCTGTCCCCGTCGACGCAGTCGATCTGTCACTACTCCCCGATGCCGACGCAGCCGCGGCCGGCTGGGATGCGCAACTCCGTCGCGGGATGCGCGTCGTCGTGCCCGACGCCCGGCTCCAACGCGCGATCGAGGCCGGACGGGCCGCGCTGTTGCTGGCCGCCGACGCGCGCCGGCGCCCGAACGCGGAGGACGTCGCCGCGCTCGAGGACTGGGGCTTCGACCCCGAAGCGGCCACCGCGTGGCGCCGGCTCGGGATGCGGGCCCGGACGCGCGCGTCGCGGCGCGCGCCCGACCCGGCGCCGGGGCGAGCCGTACGCGTCCGCCTTGCGTCGGCCTCGTCCACGTTCACGTGGCCCGACGGGCCTGCGCCGCTGCTCCGGGCGGTGCGGGACCTGCTCGTCGGTGCCGGCACCGAGGAATCAGCGAACCTGCTGGTCGAGCTCCCGCCCGAGTGGCGTGGCCAGAACCTCGAGGTGCACGACGCCCCGACGCGCGCCGGCCGCGTGTCCTACGCCGTTCGCTGGCACGGCGCCCGACCGGCCCTGCTCTGGGAATGCGAGCGCCCCGTCCGCCTCGGCGCGCCGGGCCTCGACCGCGCCTGGTCGACGACGGAGGCGCGGGGGGAAGCCCTCCTGGCCGCGCCGGTGGACGCGCCGACCGAGTCGGGCGGATTCAGCTAGGGGCGCCGTCAAGCCGGAGGGTCGCGATCTCCCACGGCCCGAGCTCGACCCCGCCCTCGAAGTGCTCCGACGGGCGGCCGACGAGGTCGACGGTCCATCCCGTCGCCGGCGCGCCGTCCTGCTCCACGGTCGCCGTCGTCGGCTCGGGCGACGGGTTGAAGACCCGCACCACGAGCCCGCCGGGCTCGCGCAGCACGGCGGACACCCGGGCGCCGTCGACGCGGAGCCGTGCGCCCGTGGGCCGGCGAGCCGCCCCCGCGACGCCACCGGCCCGGATGCGTTCGAGGGGCACGAGCACCTCGTCGGCGACGTCGTACAGGTTCGCGTCGCGCCAGTCGCCTCGGTGCGGGACCAGTGCGTAGTCGAACGAGCGATGGCCGAGAATCTGCGGGCCGGCGAGCGGATAGGGGTAGCCGGCCGGGCTCGCTCGCATCGACAGCTGCAGTCGCGAGAGGAAGCCGGTCGCCCGCAGGAGCGTGAGCGCGAGCTCGCGGCTCGGTGCGCCGTCGTCGGCGGGCAGCTCGTACTCCAGGAGCCCGTCGTGCACGATTGCGAGCCCGACATTGCCGTCGGAGGCGTCCACGAAGCGGCGGGACACGAAGGTCGGCAGCCCGAACTCGTTCGGACCGCCCTCGGCCGTCAGTCCCCGCTCGACGACCGCGAAGGCGCACTCGGCGTGCGACGCCGACACGTGCGCGGGGAGCGGGAAGTGGGCGCGCAGGCGGTGGTCGCGGCACGGGTTGTCGAGCTCGGTGTGCACGCGCAGGAACCGCTCGCCCGCGCGCAGCTCGAGCGTCGTGTGCACCGTGACGGGCACGGCGTCGTCGGCGCGCCGGGAGCACGATCCCTCGTCGCCGATCGCGTGCGTGGGCCACGAGTACGTCGCGTCGATGCGCATGCGGGCGCGCACCGGCCCCGATTCGAGGGGAGCGACGTCGACGCGGTCCGGACGATCGACGAGCACATCCTCTTCCGGCGGCGAGTAGTTGTACGTGTCGCCCCCGTCGCCGCCGTCCACGAACCGCCCGAGGCCGCTCACCGTGACGCCGTCGGACGTCGTGATCGCGTACGTCCCGTCGGCTGCGACCTCGACGTGCAGGTGCTCGTTGTCGAGCGTCGACGGTCCCGACGTGACCGCCGTCGCCGGCCCGGCGCCGGCGGCGACCGTGTAGCTGCGCCACCCGAACCCCGGGACGTCGTCGGCGGCGAAGATCGCCCGGCGGACGGGCGCGGCGATGACTCGGAACCGCATCGTCCGGCCCTCGTCGCCCAGGCGCACGAGCTCGTCGCGCAGCTCGGTGAGGTCGACCGGGGGCTCGCCCGGTTGCGCGCCCCGGAAGACCAGCTCGAGCGCGCCGTCGTCCGCCTCCGTCATGTCGTAGTGGCCGATGCGCTCGCCGGCGAACTCGGGCCCGTTCATCATCTCGATCACCCACCGCACCTTCTGTCCCGAGACGATCGTCGAGAAGCCGTCGCCGGTGAGCGAGCCGAGCTCCTGGGTCGGGTGCGCCGCGCCGTCCGGGGACACGAGGTGGAACGGACCCTCGCCGGGCACGTTCACCGACACGAGCCCGCCGCGGGCCGTCTGCGTCGGGTTCACCACGAGCGTCGACCCCGCCGGGACGTCCACCTCCGTGGCGAGCTGCCGCACCGCCTCGCGCGCGAGCACGTCGCCGATCTGGCGGGCTTCGCGGTACCGCACCAGCACCTGGTCGACGACCTCGTCGTCGCTGCACGCGCACGAGGAGTCGTGCGCGCTGTTCTCCACGACCTTCCGCCACGCGATCCCGAGCAGCGAGTCGGGGTGCCGGTCTGCCGGAACCAGCAGCGCCGACAGCGGCTCCGCCCGGCGTTCGAGCGAGCGCTCGGCGACGGCGCAGGCCTGGTGCACGTCGACCCGGTTCGACGCCACGCCCATGAGCACGTTGGCGCGCGCGCCGGATCGCAGCTCGCCCCGTACCGTCCGCAGCCCTTCGGTGGGCTGGTCGGCGAGGTACTCCGGCAGCGACGTGACGACGAATCGATAGTCGTCCTGGATCGCGTTCGCCTCGGCGACGACGCGCCCCAGCCACGGCTGGGGCATCTGGTGGTCGGTGCCGTTCATGAGGAGCATGGCGCCCCCGGGGAGCCGCGCCGGGCCGAGCTCGAGCCCGTAGCTGCGGGCCCGGGCAACGAGCTGCTTGGCGTCGTCCGGGAGGTCACGACCGTTCGAGTACGAGCCGTACAGGTACTCGGCGCGCACTGCGGACCCGTCGGGCGCCTCCCACCTGAACGCGGTCTGCGTGACCGTCGACGGCACGCCGCGCCAGACGACGGCGTGCTCGAACCCGGCCAGGCGGAGGATCTGGGGCATCTGCGCGATGTGGCCGAACATGTCGGGGAGGTAGCCGACCTGCATCGCGCCGCCGAGGTCGGTCGCGCGGCGCAGGCCGAGCTGCAGGTCGCGGACGATCGTCTCGCCCGACACCATGAACTCGTCCATGAGGACCATCCACGGGCCCACCGACACGCGACCGGTGGCGGCGAGCCGCTGCAGCGTGTCCGCGGCCTCGGGCCGCACCTCGAGGTAGTCGTCGACGACGACGGTCTGGCCGTCGAGCAGGAAACGGGCGTAGCTCAGGTCCCGCTCGAGGAGCGGCAGCAGCGCGTCGAGCAGCCGGACGAGCCGGGCCCGGAACACCTGGAAGGGCGCGTACCACTCGCGGTCCCAGTGCGTGTGGGGGACGATCCCGACGGTCGTCGGTCGTGCATCGGTCGCGGACGCGCTGTCTTCGGGCACTCGGTCACACCGCCTCGGTCGTCGATCGGCCTTCAGCGTAGGTGCAGGAGCATTTACACGCGGTGCGCACAAAGATTAAGGTGCGGTCGGTCCGGGGTGGAGGGAGGGGATGCCGATGAGGACGCGTGTCGTCGCGTCGCTGTCCGTCGCCGCCGTTGCGCTCACGCTGCTCGCGACCGTCGCGACCAGCGCCGGCGCCGGGTCTTCCGGCCGTGCGAGGCCGAAGACCTCGCCGTGGGCAGCGGATCAGCCCGGGGTGCAGCATCTCCACTTCCAGTACGGGCCCATCCAGGTGCAGCCGGGGCAGAACAACATCGCCCTCAGCGAGGGCCAGGTCCCCAAGCCGACCGAGGACGGCTACATCGTCGGGATCCACCCGAACCTCCGTACCGAGAACGGCAAGGTCCCGCCGGTCGACGTGATCCACCTCCACCACGCCGTGTGGCTCAACCTGTCCGCGGAGCGGAACCGCGACCGTGGGTCATCGAACTTCTTCGCCGCCGGCGAGGAGAAGACGATCATGAAGCTGCCGACCGGCTACGGGTACTCGTTCCGGGCGTCGGACAACTGGCTTCTCAACTACATGATCCACGACCTCACTCCGGGGCCCTACAAGGTGTTCATCACGTACGACCTCGACTTCGTGCCGTCGTCGTCGCCGGCCGCGCAGCAGATCACTCCGGCCCGCCCGATCTGGATGGACGTCCAGAACGGCAGCATCTACCCGGTGTTCGACGTGCTGAAGGGCTCCGGCACCAACGGCCAGTTCACGTACCCGGACCAGGCGGACAACCCGTACCCGAACGGCCGCCAGAAGAACGTGTGGAAGGTCGACCGTGACAGCGTGCTGCTCGGCACCGCCGGTCACCTGCACCCGGGTGGGCTCCACGACGACCTGTGGCTCGATCGCCCGGGGGCGACGGGCACACAGGGGTCGAGCGCGGTGAAGAGCACGCCGGACACGGCGCACCTGTTCCGCTCGGTGGCGGACTACTTCGAGCCGGCCGGCGCGGTCAGCTGGGACGTGTCCATGACCGCGACCCCGCCGAACTGGCGCGTCCAGGTTCATCCGGGCGACGAGCTACGGATCAACACGACCTACGACTCCAAGCGCGCGTCGTGGTACGAGTCGATGGGGATCATGATCGTGTGGATGACCGACGGGACGAACGGGCGCGACCCGTTCACCACCAAGGTCGACACCAAGGGTCAGCTCACGCACGGCCACCTGCCCGAGAACAACCACCACGGCGGGCAGAAGACGACGCTGCCCAACCCGTCGAAGTTCACCGTTGTCGACGCCCCGAGCGACATTCCGATCGACAACTTCCTCTACGGCGTCGGCGACTTCACCGGTGATCACAAGATCCCGAATGTCAAGGCCGGCCAATCGCTCACGTTCACGAACAACGACGCCCCGAAGGGCAACGGCATCTGGCACTCGATCACGTCGTGCCGGGCGCCGTGCAACAAGGAGACCGGGGTCGCGTACCCGCTCGCCGACAGCAGTGTGCAGTTCGACTCCGGTCAGCTCGGCAATGCCGGCGCTCCCACTTCCGGCAACGTCACCTGGCAGACGCCGGCCGACCTCAAACCGGGGACGTACACCTACTTCTGCCGCATCCACCCGTTCATGCGCGGCAGCTTCGAGGTCTCCAAGTAGATCGACGAGCCAAGCGGAGGCGGTTTGCGCCGTTGCATGCCGCCCGGGCGTGAGAGAGAGTCCCCGCTATGAACCGAGCCGAGGCGTGGCGTGACAAAGGCAAATACTTCTCGTGGAGTCCGCGCCGCGAAGATGCGCCCGAAGTGCAGATCTTCCACATCGAGCTCGGTGACGTCGATGGGCAGCCGTTGGTGCTGGTCCATGGCTTTCCGACGAGCAGCGTCGACTGGTTCGAAATCGCCGAGCGACTGAGCGACCGCTATCGCGTCTGCGCGATGGACTTCCCGGGCTTCGGCTTTTCCGACAAGCCGCTCGGCTGGGGCTACAGCTTGATGCGCGACGCCGAGGCGCTCGAGTACTACCTGACGGAAGTGCTCGGCCTCGAGTCGATGATCTTGTTCGCGCACGACCGAGGTTCCAGCGTCGCGATGATCCACACGACCAGCGGCGAATCGCAGGTGAAGCTCGAGCACCTGTTCCTCACGAACGGCAACATCTTCCTCCCGATGTCCAACCTGACCGATGCCCAGCGCCGCATGCTCGACCCCGAGACGGGCCCCGCATTGCTCGCCCAAGCGACGCCGGAGCAGCTCGCGGTGGGCATGGGCCAGACCACGTACACGCCACAGCGCGGCGCCGACGACCCCGAGATCCAGGCGCTCACGACGATTTTCTCGCACGGCGAGGGCCTGAAGGTCCTGCACGAGACGATCCAGTACCTGGTCGAGCGATCCCGGGACGAGGACTCGTGGCTGAAGGCGCTTGCCGCGTTGGACGTTCCGACGACATTCATCTGGGGTGTCTACGACACGGTCTCGCCGCCCCGCGTCGTGAGCTATGTCTGGAACGAATACATGATGAAGAAGCCAGGCCCGAACACCCTTTACTTCATCCCGGACGCGAACCACTACCTGCAGAACGACCAGCCCCAGGCGCTCGTCGACACGTTCCTGCACGCGCTCGAAGCGCCGGAAGACACCCCGCCAGGGGCGATCGCACCGATGCTGGCGTCGCCTCTGCTCGTGGACCGCTCGCGCTCGGAACTTCCCCGCGCCGCGGACCTTCTGAAGAACCAGGGGTGAGCCAGCGGTCGGGCTGAGCCCGCCCGCCTCTTCCCGCGGGCGGTCGTCAGACTCCGGTCAGACGTGCGTTTCGGTTCGTTCACGAATCAGCACCGGTCGCGAAACGTGCCGCTCTTACGTTCCCCGTATCTCGCGCAGAGGGGCTGGAACCACGCGAGGGGGAGGGCACCGGCGCCCTTCACGGAATGGTCCGGGGGGTGCTCTCCACTCCGGGTCTTACGACAAGCAGGAGGACGATGTGAAACGGAAGTGGTTGGGCAGGGGCGCGATCGTGCTCGCCCTGGTCCTACTGATCGTCGGTGTGACGGCCGGAGCCGCCTTTGCCGGCACCGACCCGAAGCCGGTGTTCAAGGCGCCGGCGTTGGCGCCCGGCGACGTCGCGGTGAGCTTGAACCTGCTCTGGGTCGTCTTAGGAGCGGTCCTCGTCATCTTCATGCAAGCGGGGTTCGCGCTCGTCGAAACGGGATTCACGCGGTCGAAGAACGCGGCGCACGTGTTCTCGATGAACTTCATGATCTTCGGGCTCGCGATGGTGGGCTTCTTCCTCGTGGGCTACGCGTTCATGTTCGGTGGCTACAGCTTCCCGGGCCTCTTCGGCCTGGACAAGCCGGTCGGTGACGCGCTCATCGGGTCGGGGAACTGGACCTTCCTCTGGAAGGGTGGTTTCGCGCTGACCGACCTCGGTGGGATCGGCAAGAACGCAGCGCTCGGCGCGCCGACGGCGGCGTTCTTCCTCTACATGTACGCGTTCATGGACACGACCGCGACCATCCCCACCGGGTCCATGGCCGAACGGTGGAAGTGGAAGAACTTCATGGTGTGGGCCGTGTTCTGTGGCGCGATCTACTTCCCGCTGTTCGGCGCCTGGACGTGGGGTGGCGGCTGGCTGGCCAAGCTCGGGGACAGCATGAACCTCGGGTTCGGCTACGTCGACTTCGCCGGCTCCGGTGTCGTGCACGCCATGGGCGGCATTGCCGGACTGGCCGGGATCCTCGTGCTCGGCGCCCGGCGAGGAAAGTTCGGTCCCGACGGGAAGCCGCGTACGTTGGCGGCGCACAACATCCCGATGGCCCTGCTGGGAACGTTCATCCTTTTGTTCGGGTGGTTCGGGTTCAACGCCGCGTCGACGCTGGCGGCAACCGACGTCCGGTTCGCGATGGTGGCGACGAACACCGCCATCTCTGCCGGCTTCGGTGCGGTCGGCGGCATGATCTGGGCCTACCGGCGGATGGGGAAGCCCGACCCCGGGATGATGGCCAACGGCATGCTCGCCGGCCTCGTCGCGATCACGGCCCCGTGCGCGTTCGTGCAGCCGTGGGCAGCGGCGGTCATCGGCTTCATCGCCGGGATCCTGGTCGTGGTGTCGATTCTCTTCCTCGAGAAGCGCGGCATCGACGACCCGGTGGGCGCGACCTCGGTGCACGGCACCTGTGGCATCTGGGGTGTGTTGTCGATCGGCCTGTTCGCCAGCGGCGACTACGGGGCCGGCTGGAACCTGACCACGTCGTCACTGACGAAGGGCAGTGGCGTCACCGGTCTGTTCTACAGCTGGGACCTCGGCATCCGTCAGCTCGGCGCGCAAGTGATCGGCGCGCTCGTGATCATCTTCGTCATGGGCGGCATCGCGTACGCGTTCTTCAAGATCTGCGATGTCCTCACGAAGGGTGGCATTCGGACATCTCCCGAGGTGGAGGACATGGGCCTCGACCGTCCCGAGATGGGCGTGCTCGGGTACAACGACTTCACGACGAGCGAGCTCGTCCTTGCCGGTGAGGACCCGGCGCAGGACAAGGTGCTCGCGCACACGGAGTCGCCCGACCCGACCATCGGTCGGTAGCGAGAACGCAGCTCCGCGGCGGCTGCCGGAGTGGCCGGCGAGCGAAGATGCCCGCCGGCCGCTTCGCGTTCGGATCCGTCATACCTGCGCGTGAGTACGGGCATAGCCTTTGGGTGTGAGCCCGCCTCGCTACGTGGGCACGAGCGTGTTCCTGCGGTGCTGGCCGCCGGGAATGGTGGTGTTCGCGGTGCTGGTGTTTGTCGGCACGGGGCGCGCCGCGGCGTTCTACGCCGTCGTGTTCGCGATCTGTGGTGTCGCCGCCGCGCGTTACCTGCCGTGGCGGTTCGCCGTCCTCGACGAGGGCATCGCGTTGTGGTTCGCCTTCGGGCGCCGTCTCTTCCTTCCTCGGGAGGCGGTGACCGTACGCGTCGGTGCCGGGAGCGTCGTCGCCTACCCCGAGGCGTATCGCCGCTTCGGCTATCCCCTCACCGACGGTCTCGTCGAGCGCCGACACGCCGCGCTGCAGGCCGTGCTGGCCGAGCACGGCTTCCGGATCGCCTGACGCTCAGCCCCGGACCCACTCCCGCACCATCGGGCTCGGCTTCACATCGAAGCCGACGCGCTCGAACCAGCCCGAGTCGTGGGCGTGCTGGAAGGCGTGGTCCTCCGGCCGCGTCGCCGGGACGGGCGCGCGCAGGGCGAGACCACCGCCCATCCCCGGCTGTGACGCACACGGCGGCGACGGATCGGCCACGACGACGTCGAGATGGACGCCGACCTGGCGGTCGACGGGGTCGGCGGCGAGGCTCGCTCCGAGGTTGTTGGCGCGCCGGTCCCGCTCGGTGAGGAACCACGTCTGACCCGGCTTCCCCGGGCCGTGTGCGGGCGCGCCAAGGAAGCGCCACTCGAGGAACCGCAGCACGGACGTGTGGTCGTACAGCGTGTGGTCGACGTACCCGCGCCGCGCGTACGGCGATGCGATCACGGCGGGCACGCGGAAGCCCGCTTGGCCGAAGTTGGCGGCGTCCACCGGGCTGGCGCGGTTGTCGGGGAGGATCGGCGGCTTCACGTGGTCGTAGAAGCCGCCCCATTCGTCGTACATGACCACGAACGCACCGCGCCGCGAGTGCTTCGAGCGGGCGAAGGCGGCGAACACGTCGCGCAGGAACCGCTGCCCGGCCCGGATGTCGGCGAGGGGATGGTCGTCGGTGCGGTTCCCGGTGAGGAAGGCGGGGTCGACGAAGACGACGTGAGGGAGTGTTCCCGCCTGCGCGCGTGTGAAGTAGTCGGCGATCGGGTGCGTGAAGCTCTCGAGCCGCCCGCCCCAGAGCGCCAACACCGGGAGATCGGTGAAGTAGTAACCCGCCGACACTCGGGCCGCGCCGAGGCGGTCCCAGATCGTCGCCCAGTCGTACCCGCCGGTCGCGGTGGGGAGGGCGTTGGTCTGGTACGTCCCCGACTGCCCGGAGTGGAGGTACGCGCGGTTGGGATACGTCGGCCCGAGGATCGACGCGTGCCACCCGTCGCAGACCGTGAACTCGCGCGCGAGCCGGGAGGTGAACGGCATGGCGTCGGCGCCGTAGTAGCCGAGTGCGAACGTGTCGTTGCCGCTGCCGGGCGCGAGGAACCCGCCGTCGCGCTGCGCCCGGCCCTGGGTCCACTGGTGGCCGGGGTCGGGGTGACCGCAGCCGCGGTACGGGTTCGTCTCCGCCGGGTTCGTGAGCAGCGGCGCCGTCTGCACCGGGGCCCCGTCCGGCCCCGGGAACGACTGCACCTGCTTGCCGTTGACCCGAAAGCGCTTCCCGTACCGGCTCTTGCCGCGCTCGAGGTACCGCTTGTCGTCGGCGAGCCATCCGAAGTAGTGGTCGAAGGAGCGGTTCTCCATCATCACGACGACCACCGTGTCGATCGGCGACTCCTTCGCGGGATCGTCGAGCATCGAGCCGAAGTCGTCGGCGGCGAGCGCGGCCCGGGTCGTCGCCGCGAGGGCCGAGCCACCCAGTGCGACCGCCCCGCCCAGGTGCGCCGTCCGCCGGAGGAACTCACGCCGGTCCAAGGCCGCGTGTCTAGCGCGTGGCGCCGTAGCCTTGTGGCCGGATGAAGCTCGCGCTCGGATCCGACGAGAAGAACGCCCTGACTGACGCGGTGGAGGCCGACCTCGAAGGGCGCGGCCACCAGGTCGTGCTCGTCGGCCCGCCCGGCCGCGAGGCGATCGAGTGGGCCGAGGTCGGTCAGCGCGTCGGCGAGCTCGTAGCCAAAGGCGAGGCCGACTCGGGCGTCCTGTTCTGCTGGACGGGCACCGGGGCGTCCATCGCCGCGAACAAGGTGCCGGGTGTGCGTGCCGCCCTCTGCACCGACCGCGCCACCGCCGCCGGCGCCCGCAAGTGGAACGACGCCAACGTGCTCGTGATGGGATTGCGGCTGACCAGTCCGGAGGTCGCCCGCGAGATGCTCGACGCGTGGTTCACGACCGAGCCCGATCCCGGTGAGGCCGACAACATCGCGCGCTTGGAAGCGCCTCGGTAAGAGGGGGAATCGATGCCGACCTACGCCATGCTCACGACGCTCGGGCCCGACGGTTGGGCGACGGTGCGCGAGAACCCGGAGCGCATCCGGGAGGTCACACGCGAGGTCGAGGGGATGGGCTTGAAGGTCGTCGCGCAGTACGCGCTGATGGGTCAGTACGACTTCCTCAACGTGATCGAGTCGCCCGACGAGGCCACAATGGCGCGGGCGGCGATCATGCTCGCGGCGCGGGGCACGATGCGGACGACGACCCTGCAGGCGATCTCGGTGGACGAGCTGATCGAGAGCTTGCAGCGCGAGGGCTAGCGGGCCGGGCCTACGCGATCCACCACATCGAACGCTTCTTCTCCTCGCGCACCTCGTCGTCGACGAACAACGTGGGCAGGAGGGAGCCGTCCGAGCGGCGCTTCAGCTTGTAACGGGCGCCGCCGGCTTCGTCGACGACTTCGGCGACCTCGAAGCCGCGCGACCACCGGTCGTCGAAGCGTGACCGCACCTCGACGCGGGTGCCGAGCTCCATCGCAGGCGAGGGTAACAGGGCGCCACCAGGACCGACACGGGTGCCGGTCGGGCGTGCGCGTCGACGTCGAGGCCGCTTGGTAGCGTCCGTGCGTGGTGGCATCGGCGTCTGCTCCCCCGGTGCCGGCAGGGGCCGGTACGTCGGCCGCTCCGCGCGCCCGGACGCCCACCCTGCGCCTCGAGCGACGGTGCTGGCGGGACGGCCAGCGCGTCGTCGTCGGCATGGACGAGGTCGGCCGCGGTGCCTGGGCGGGACCGGTCACGGTGGCCGCGCTGGTCCCGCCGCCCGAGCACCTGCGCGGCGTGCGTGACTCGAAGGAGCTCACGAGGGACGAGCGCGAGCTCGTCGCGGCACGGGTCGGCGACTGGGCGGTCGCGATCGGCGTCGGCCACGCGTCCTACGAGGAGTGCGACGCCCTCGGCATGACCGCCGCCTTGCGCGCCGCCGGACGCCGGGCGCTGTCGCAGCTGGCCGCGCTCGGGTACGAGCCAGACCGCATCATCCTCGACGGCAACTACGACTACCTGGCGCTGGGCGCCCGGGTGACGACCGTCGTGCGCGGCGATTCGACCTCGCTGGCGGTCGCGGCGGCGTCCTGCGTCGCCAAGGTCACTCGCGACGCGCTGATGCGCGAGGAGGCCGAGCACTACCCGGCGTACGACTTCGAGTCGAACGTCGGGTACCCGGCGCCCGTCCACAAGTCGGCGCTGGCGTGGTTCGGACCGAGCGCGATCCATCGGCGTTCATGGATCTTCATGGACGGGTTGTGCTGGCGGGGTGTCCCGCCGCCGCCCGGCCGCTTGTTCTAGGAGGGCAGATGGCACACGACCTGTCGGAACTGCACGACCGTGCGCTCGCCGTGACCCGGGGCTACGTCGCCGGCGTCGGGGGCGATCAGTGGAAGAACGCCACGCCGGACGAGGACTGGGACGTGCGCGAGCTCGTCAACCACATCGTGAGCGGCAACTTCTGGGCCGGCGAGCTGGCGCGGGGGAAGACGATCGAGGAGGTGGGCGACCGCCTCGACGGCGACGTGCTCGGTGACGATCCCACCGCCGCCTACGACGGGTCGGCGCGCGCCGCGAGCGAGGCGTTCCAGGCACCGGGCGCGATGGAGGCGGCGTGCGCGGTCTCGTACGGGCCCGTCCCGGGCGAGGTGTACGCCGGGCACCGGTTCATCGACGTGGTCATCCACGGCTGGGACCTCGCCAAGGCGACGGGCCAGGACACTGCGCTCGATCCCGAGCTGGTGGAGGCGTGCTGGACCGTCATCGAGCCCCAGAAGGAGCTGCTGCTCGGGAGCGGCGCGTTCGGCAGCCACCACGACACCGAGCCCGGCGCCGACCGCCAGACCGCGTTGCTCGAGCTGCTCGGCCGGACCCCGTAGGCCCTAACCTTCCAGCCCGTGGGCCAGCAGATCACCGTCACCGCCCGACCCGGCGCGTCGCCGTCGGTCCGGCTGTTCGACCTCAACCGGTCGCTCACCGGCATGGAGATCGAGCGGTACCACAAGGTCGAGGACACGAACGGGGGCCGGCCGCCCGACGTGCTCGCCCGGCGCCTGTTCGACCTCGGCGCCACGCAGGTGACGATCTACTCCAGCGTGGTCACGGTGCAGGCGCCGCCCGAGCAGTGGGCGGCGCTCGAGCCGAAGGTCGTCGAGACCATCGAGCACCTCTTCGGCTACTACGGCGACGACGCCGGCTGGTCGCCGGGCGCGCTCGAAGCCCTCGGCATCGAGGTCAAGGCCCCGCCCGAGCCGCAGAAGTAGTCGGGCACGCGTGGGCAGCCTGCGCGACGCCTGGGAGGCGCAAGCCGAGAACTGGGCGGCATGGGCGCGCACCCCAGGCCACGACGTCTACTTCTGGAGAGTGAACCTGCCTCCGTTCCTCGATCTCTTGCCCGCCGCTGGCCGATTGACCCTCGATCTCGGTTGTGGCGAAGGGCGGCTCGGTCGGATCCTTGAGGAGCGAGGTCATCGTGTCGTTTCCGTTGATTCATCACAGACCCTCGTCCGTCTTGCCAGGACGCACGAACAATCGCAGCCGGTTGTTCTCTCGGACGTCGCCCACCTGCCAGTGCGGGATGCCGGCGCTGATCTCGCCATCGCGTTCATGTCTCTGCACGACGTCGACGATTTGGACGGCGCAGTTTTCGAAGCGGCCCGAGCGCTTGTACCAGGCGGACGGTTTTGCGTGTCGATCGTGCACCCAATCAATGCGGCAGGGAAGTTCGTCGATAAGACGGCCAACAGCGTCTTCCTGATCGCTGGGTCGTACCTCGAGCAGTTCCGTTACTCGGACGAGGTCGAGCGCGACGGCCTGCCCATGGTCTTTCACAGCTACCACCGGCCGCTTGGGATGTACGCCCGTGCGTTCGAGAAGGCCGGGTTCGTCATCGATGCGCTCAGAGAGCCGGCCGACCCCGTTTCGGGTGTCGAGCACGCGCGTTGGCGTCGCCTTCCGTTGTTCCTCCATATCCGGGCGGTTCGGCAGTAGCCCTGAGAACCGGTACCGCTGTGACCGGGGAGTCGATCAAGGGCATCGTCGCCCGCTTGCGGATCGAACACACGTTCGCCTATGGTCCGGCGGTGGCCCTGGCGGCGCTTCCCCGGCGGGACGAGCACTCCCGCGAGCACCTTGACAACGCAGCCCGGCACGCCCGGCCGGTGGTGCTGGCCGGCGAGCGCGTCCTCGCCGTCTCCGGCCCGCTGGGCGCCCGCCTTCCCGGGGGCGGCGTCCGGCGGGGGACGGTGGTGGCGGTCGACGGCGATCCCGGCGCCGGCGCCACCGGGATCGCGTTCCAGCTGGCGGCGGCGGCCACGGCGGCGGGTGAATGGGCCGCCGCGGTCGAGCTCGGCGCCGGCCTGGGTGGGCTGGCGGCGGGAGAGGCCGGGGTCGAGCTCGATCGGTTCGCCGTGGTTCGGCGGGTGCCCCCCGCCCGCTGGGCCGCGGTGGTCGCGGCGTTGCTCGACGGGATCAGCGTCGTGCTCGCCGAGGTGCCGGCGTACGCGCGGACCGGTGACGCGAGACGGCTGCTGGCCCGGGCGCGTGAGCGCGGCGCGGTGCTGGTGGCGATGGGGCCGTGGCCGGCCGAAGCCGCGCTTCGCCTGCAGGCCGCGGGCTCGGAGTGGCGCGGCCTGGGTGTCGGAGAGGGTGCGCTCGCCCACGGCGATCGGCGAGTGCACGTCGACGGTCGCGGCGTCGCGCCGCGCGAGCGGTTCGCGGCGCTGGCCCGAGCCGGGTGAACGCGCGGTGCCGGTGCGTACGGCGTGCCTCTGGTGCCCCGACTGGCCGGTCGTCGCGTTGCGCGCACGGGATCCCGCGTTGCGGGACGCGCCGGTCGCGGTCGTGGAGCGCACCGAGCGCGGGCTCGTCGTGGTCGCGACGTCGAGCGAAGCGGCTGCCGAAGGCGTGACGCTCGGCCTGCGTCGACGCGAGGCGGAGGCGCGTTGCCCAGGCCTGGCCGTAGTCGAGGCGGACCAGCAGGTCGAGGCGCGCGCGTTCGAGAGGGTCGCGCGCGCGATCGAGACGTTCACGCCCCGCTTCGTGCTCGAGGAGCCGGGTCGCGTGACCTTCCCGACGCGCGGGCCATCGCGATACTTCGGCGGCGACACCGCCATGGCCGTCCACTGCCTCGACGCCGTGGGCGCCGTCGGTGTCACCGACGGCCGCGTCGGCGTCGCCGACGGCGGGTTCGCGGCCACGCTCGCGGCGCGGACCGCCGAGCCCGGCGCGGCGTACGTGGTGCCGGCGGAGGAGTCACCCGGGTTCCTCGCGCCGTGGCCCGTCGCGGTGCTCGACGACCCCGAGCATCCCGACGACGCGCTCGGCGACCTGCTCGTCCGGCTCGGTCTGCGCACGTTGGGCGCGTTCGCGGCCCTGCCCGAGGGCGCCGTGCTCGGTCGCTTCGGGTCGGCAGGAGCGCGCGCCCACCGGCTCGCCCGCGGCATGGACGAGCCCACCGCGCCCCCCGCGCCGCCGCCCCCGGAGCTCGTCGAGACCGCCGAGCTCGACCCGCCCGCCGTCCACGTCGAAACCGCCGCCTTCGCGGCCAAGGGCCTGGCGGAGCGGCTCCTGGCGCGACTCGGGGGATTCGGCCTCACGTGCTCCCGCGTGACGATCGAGGCGGAGACCGAGCGGGGCGAGCGGCTGACGCGCTGCTGGCGTCACGAGGGCGCGCTGACCCCGGCGGCACTGGCGGCGCGTGTCCGCTGGCAGCTCGAGGGCTGGCTCACAGGTGACGACACCACGGGCGGCGACGGCTCGGTCGACGAGGGCTCCGTCGGCGAGCTCGCGACGAGTGGACTGATGCTCCTGCGGCTCGTGCCGGACGAGGTGCTGCCCGCCACCGGTCGTCAGCTCGGGTTCTGGGGCGGCGACGCGGTGGCGGCCGATCGCGCCGGGCGCGTGCTCGCCCGGGTCCAGGGGATGCTCGGGCATCCCGCCGTGGTCACGGCCGTGCCCCAGGGCGGCCGCACGCCGCGTGAGCGGGTGCGGTGGGTGCCGTGGGGCGACCCGCGCGATCCCGCCCGGCCCCTCGGCGCGGTCGCGGCTCCGGGCGCCAACGCCCGCGAGGTCCCGCCGTGGCCGGGGGCGATCCCGGCTCCGGCACCGGCGCGGGTGTTCGATCCGCCGTCGGCGGCCGAGCTGCTCGACGCCGCCGGCGAGGCTGTCACCGTGTCGGGCCGGGGCGACCCGTCGGCGCCGCCGGCGCGGGTGCGGTGCGCGGCGCTGCCCGGGAGCGGGGGCGAGGTCGCGGCGTGGGCGGGTCCCTGGGCGCACGACGCTCGCTGGTGGGACCGGCGGGCGCGGACGCGCCGGGCGTACTGGCAGGTGCTGGTGGCCGTGCCCGACGGCGGGCGCGTCGCCTGTCTCGTCGCGGTGACAGCAGGGCGCGCCGAGCTCGAGGCGATCTACGACTGCCTCGACGCGCTCAAATCGGGCGCACGAGCTCGACCGTGTGCCCGGCCGGGTCGCGCAGCGCCGCGACCCGCCATCCCCAGGGCTTGTCCTCGGGTGGCTCGTCGAACGGCACCCCCGCGGCACGAAGGCGCTCGTACTCGGCGTCGACGTCGTCCACCTCGAAGTGGAGCTGCACGTGCTCGGCGTGCCCGATCGGTCGGCCGGAATGGAAGGCCACGCACGGGCGCCCGGCGTGGTCGGCGAGCTGGACGAACCGCGGCGTCTCCGACGACACCGTCAGGCCGAGGGTGCCCGTATACCAGTCCCGCAGCGGCGCAGGGTCCTCGACGAACACCGTGACGAGAGAGAACCGCACGTCGGTGATGCTAAGCGGTCGGCGCTCGCGGTGCCGGGCTAGCGCACCTCGGCGATCTCGTACGTGAGCGTCACGCCGTCGAGCCTTCCCTTGCCGACGGCCTGGACCCGGTTCAGCCACGCGTACCGGTCGTCACCCGTCTCGAACAGCGGCGCGGCGTAGACCGGCGACGCGCCCGGTCCCCTCGACAGGTCGGTGCGCCCCGAGTACGTGACGAGCACGAGCGCGCCGTCGTGCGTCTCGAACGTCATACGGACGTCGAGCGTGCACGTCATGTCGGGCCCGATCGTGGCCCAGTCGGCGCCGGCCGCCCCCTTCATCGAGCCCGACAGCCGCTCGCCTTCCAGCTTCGCCGCCTCCACCTCGATGATCGTCCGCATACCGCTCGGTGTGTTCGGCAGGACCATCGGGTCCTTCAACGTGATCGTCGCCGTGCACAGAGGGACGAGCTCGATGGCCATGCGGTCAGTCTGCCCGACGTACGTCGAGCGCGACCAAGAGCGACTCGCGCCGCCAACGTTCGAGGCTCCCGCTGTAGCGCGGCTGGTACTTCTCGAAGACGAGGTCGCGCCCTCGTTCCGATTCGCCACCCGCCCCGACGACGCGCGCCGTCGCGTCGTACGTGGTGTCGCGCACTCGTACCGTGACCGAGGGCTCGGCGCGGAGGTTCCGCACCCAGTCGGACCGCTCATTGCCGCCGGACAGGAGGTACAGCGTGCGGCTGTCGAGCGCGAACCAGATCTCGATCTCGTGCGGCCGGCCGGAGACGCGCCCAAGTGTCGTCAGGTAGCAGAAGTCGTCGCCGGCGGCCGCGGCCAGCTCGTCCATCAGGCGGCCAGTCTCGCACCGGGCCCGACGCGCGAAGCTGTTTGTCATGGCGACGATCGAGTACGTCCGCGAGCTCGTCGGGCGTGATCACGGCCTCGCCGTGGCGGTGACCCAACGGGCCGACGGATCGCCGCAGACCTCGATCACCAACGCCGGCGTGCTCGCGCATCCGGTGCGCGGCGACGCGGTCGTCGGGCTCGTCGTGGCGGGCGGCACCCGCAAGCACGCCAACCTGCGCCGCCGGCCGCGGGCGACGGTGGTGTTCCGGGCCGGCTGGGAGTGGGTCGCCGTCGAGGGCCCAGTCGACCTGGCCGGGCCTGACGATCCGCTCGAGGGGCTCGATGCCGGTCGCGTCCCACAGGTGCTGCGCGACGTGTTCAGCGCCGCCGGCGGCACGCACGACGACTGGGACGAGTACGACCGCGTGATGGCTGCCGAACGGCGCGTGGCGGTGCTCGTGGAGCCGGAGCGCGTGTACTCGAACCCCGGGACCTGACCCCCCGCGGGGCTCTTGCCAGATCGAACATACGTTCGGTAGGGTGGCCGGCCCCGACGGAGTAGGGGCCGCCAGTGACCGGTGGCTACGCGGAGCTGCACTGCCACACGAACTTCTCGTTCCTCGACGGCGCCAGCCACCCCGAGGAGCTGGCCGACGAGGCTGCCCGCCTGGGCCTCGCTGCCCTCGCCGTCACCGACCACGACGGCCTCTACGGCGTGGTGCGCTTCGCCCTCGCCGCCCGCGCCCACGGGCTCCCGACCGTCTTCGGCGCCGAGCTGACCCTCGACGCGCCCCGCACGCCGCCGAACGGCTACGCCGACCCGCCCGGTGAGCACCTCGTCGTGCTCGCCGAAGGCCCCGTCGGCTACGCCCGCCTGGCGAGCGCGGTGAGCGCGGCCCAGCTGGCGGGGGAGAAGGGCGCGCCCCGCCTCGCCCTGGATGCGCTCGCCGACGCTGCCCGGGCGCCCGTCCATCTCGGTGGCGCGTCGCGGCCGGCGGCCAACGACGCCTGGTTCGTGCTCACCGGGTGCCGCAAGGGCGCGGTCACGCGCGTGCTCCTCGACGACGGGCCGGCGGCGGCGCGACGCGCGCTCGACCGGCTCGTCGCCGCCTTCGGGCGCGACCGCGTGCTCGTCGAGCTGTGGGACCACGGCGATCCGCTCGACCGTCACCGCAACGACGCGCTCGTCGAGGTGGCGGCGACGGCATCCGTCGACGTGATCGCCACCAACAACGTGCACTACGCCACACCCGGCCGGCGGCCGCTGGCGACCGCGCTCGCCGCCGTCCGCGCCCGCCGTTCGCTCGACGAGATCGACGGCTGGCTGCCGGCGGCGCCGTTCGCGCACCTGCGCAGCCCGGCCGAGCAGCGGCGCCGGTTCGCCCGCTGGCCGGGCGCGGTCGAGCGCACGCGCGAGGTCGCGGCGACCTGCGCGTTCGACCTCAGCCTCGCCGCGCCCGAACTGCCCGACCACGACGTGCCGGCCGGTCACACCGAGATGACCTGGCTGCGCGAGCTCACCGCCCGCGGCGCCGCCGTCCGCTACCCACCGAGCCACGAGCAGCACGAGCAGGCGATGCGCCAGATCGCCTACGAGCTCGACGTGATCGAGGAGCTCGGCTTCCCCGGCTACTTCCTCCTGCTCGTCGACATCGTCGAGTTCTGCCACCGCAACGACATCTACTGCCAGGGTCGCGGCAGCGCCGCCAACAGCGCCGTCTGCTACGCGCTCGGCGTCACCAAGGCCGACGCCGTCCAGCTCGGCCTGCTGTTCGAGCGCTTCCTCTCGCCCGAGCGCGACGGCCCGCCCGACATCGACCTCGACATCGAGCACCAGCGGCGTGAGGAGGCGATCCAGTACGTCTACGACAAATACGGGCGCGACCGCGCCGCCCAGGTCGCCAACGTGATCACGTACCGGCCCAAGAGCGCGCTGCGCGAGATGGCGAAGGCGGCCGGTCTGTCACCCGGTCACGCCGACGGGCTCACGAAGTGGATCGACCGGTGGGGGAGGGACGTCGGCGCGTTCGAGAACGTGAAGACGGAAGGCCCGCCGGTCCCCGCCCTCGTCCTCGACCTCGCCGGCCAGGTGCTCGACTTCCCCCGCCACCTCGGCATCCACTCCGGCGGGATGGTCATGGCCGACCGGCCGCTGGTCGAGTTCTGCCCCATCGAGTGGGCCCGCATGGAGGACCGCTCCGTGCTCCAGTGGGACAAGGACGACTGCGCCGCCGCCGGGCTGGTGAAGTTCGACCTCCTCGGCCTGGGGATGCTCACGATGCTGCACCTGGCCGTCGACCTCGTGCGCGAGCACGAGGGCACCGAGATCGACCTCGCCACGATCCCGCAGGAGCCGGAGGTCTACGACCTGCTGTGCGCGGCCGACACCGTGGGCGTGTTCCAGGTCGAGAGCCGGGCACAGATGGCCACGCTGCCTCGCCTGCGGCCGCGCACGTTCTACGACCTCGTCATCGAGGTCGCGCTCATCCGTCCCGGCCCGATCCAGGGCGGCTCGGTGCACCCGTACCTGCGGCGCCGCAACGGCCAGGAGCCCGTCACCTACCCGCACCCCATGCTCGAGGAGTGCCTGAAGAAGACCCTCGGCGTCCCGCTGTTCCAGGAGCAACTGATGCAGATGGCCATCGACATCGCCGGCTTCTCGCCGGGCGAGTCCGACCAGCTGCGCCAGGCGATGGGCTCGAAGCGCTCGCACGCCCGCATGGCCGTCATGCGCGAGCGGCTGCTCGCCGGCATGGCCGAGCGCGGCATCACGGGCGCGACCGCCGAGGAGATCGCGACCAAGTTCGAGGCGTTCGCCGACTTCGGGTTCCCCGAGAGCCACTCGGTGAGCTTCGCCTACCTCGTGTACTCGAGCTCGTGGATCAAGCTGCACTACCCGGCCGAGTTCGCGTGCGCCCTGCTCAACGCGCAGCCCATGGGCTTCTACTCGCCCCACTCGATCGTGCGCGACGCGATGCACCACGGGGTGGAGGTGATCGGTCCCGACGTGAACGCGTCGCGCAAGGACTGCACGCTCGAGCCCCGTACGAGCGAGGCCGGTCCCGTCGGTCACCCCCGCCGGGGCTGGCACGCCGACCTGTCCACGCGCGCCGTGCGCATGGGCTTGCGCTACGTCCGCGGCCTCGCCGACGCACTGCTCGACCGCATCGACGCCGAACGCGAACGCGCGCCGTTCACGTCGCTGCCCGACTTCACCCGTCGCACCGGCGCGCCCACCGACGCCATCGAGGCGCTCGCCACCGCGGGCGCGTTCGGGATGCTGGGCGAGACCCGCCGCAGCGCGCTGTGGGCCGCCGGCGCCCTGCGCGACGCCCGGGCCGACAAGCTGCCCGGGCTCGTCACCGGCGTCGACGCGCCGCCGCTGCCGGGCATGACCGACATCGAGGAGACGGCGGCCGACCTGTGGGCGACGGGCCTGACGGCAGGCAGGCATCCGACCGAGTTCGTGCGCGAGCGCCTGGCGAGCCGGGGCGTCGTCACCGTCGAGGCGCTGCGGGAGTTCCCGCATCGCAGCGTCGTCGAGGTGGCGGGGATCGTCACCCACCGCCAGCAACCCGACACCGCCAAGGGCGTCGTGTTCGTCAACCTCGAGGACGAGACCGGGCTGTTGAACGTGATCTGCACCGCCCAGGTGTGGCGCCGGTACCGGAAGATCGCCCGGATGTCACCGGCGCTGATCGTGCGGGGGATGCTCGAGCGCTACCAGGGCGTGATCAACGTCGTCGCCGCCCGCATCGAGGAGCTCCCGCTCACCGCCGGCGACCTCGTCCGCTCCCGCGACTTCCACTGAACGTGCACGTCACGTATTGCCCGTCGCGTAGAGCGCCAGGAGCGAGGCCAGCACCAGCGTGACGATCGTGAGGTTGTACGCGAGGTGGGCGCGTGTCGACTCCATCAGGGCGCCGACCTGGGAGCGGGTCTCCTTCCAACCCTCGAGGTAGCACCACGTGAGGTACAGCCCACCGATCGACAGCGCCAGCGCGGCGCCGATCGGGATGCCCACGACGGCGTGAGCGAGGCCGAACACCAGCGAGCGCCACACGTTGGTGGCGGTGCCGCGCCCCTCGGCGCCCCGGCGGAACACCCACTCCTCGCGGGCGACGAGCAACGGCATCCCCACGATCAGCAAGCCGATGAAGAACAGCGGGATGACGATCGACACGATCCCGTAGTCGCGGTCGGTGACGCCGACGACCGGGTTGCCTTCGCCGCCGATCATCGTCCACCAGCCCCACGAGAGGACGGGCAGCTTGATCAGCAGAAAGGCCGTCGACACGATCACCGCGACGATCGGGACCGCCCGGACGAAGTGCTGGCTGCGCAGGCCCTGCACGACGCCGAGCGTCTTGCGGCGCGCGCCGACCGACGTCCGCGCCGCCTCGAACAGGCGCACGCCCACCACCGCGAGCACCGCCACCGTCAGCAGGTCGAGGATCGTCACCGGCGACAGTCTTCTCCAAGCGCGCCCCGGGCCCGCACCCGTTAGCCTGAGCCGGCCCATGCCGACGAGACGGATAGCCATGAGCGAGCCCCCGAGTAGCAGATGGTCCGACGCCCGCGCCTCCTCCGGCGCTTCGTCGCCGTTGTTCGCTCCGACCCGAGCGGGGTCGGGGCGGGGTTCGTCGCGCTCCTGCTCTCGTCGGGTGGCGACCTCGTCGCGGGGCTGACGCTCGGCGCGATCTCCAACACCCTGGAGGCACTGCCCGGCCTGCTCGTGCTCATCCCCGCCGCCATCGGCATGCGGGGCAACATCTTCGGCGCTCTCGGCAGCCGGTTCAGCACCGCTATCCACACGGGGACGTTCCGGGTGTCGCGTCGTCTCGACACGCTCGTCGGGCAGAACGTCGCCGCCTCGCTGGCGCTCTCACTGTCGATCTCGCTCGTGCTCGCCGTGCTCGCCAAGGCCGTCTCGGTCGCGTTCGGCGTCGCGAACTCAATCTCCATCATCGACTTCGTCGTCATCTCGGTTGTCGGCGGGATGCTGTCTTCGGTCGTCGTTCTGCTCGTCGTGGTCGTCGTGACGGCCGTGTCGGTCCGCTTCGACCTCGACCTCGACAACGTGCACACGCCGATCGTGACGGCCGCCGGCGACATGGTCACCCTGCCTGGCCTGTTCGTCGCCACGTACCTCGTCGGGATCGCCTGGTTCACGCCCGTGGTTGCGATCATCTGTGTCGTTGCCGGCCTGGTGGGGCTCGTCGTCGGGCTGCGCGCCCGTCTGCCGATCCTGCGGAGCATCGTGCGCGAGTCGGTCCCGGTGCTCGCGATCGCGGGCGCCGTCGACGTGATCGCGGGGATCACGATCGAGAAGCGCATCGAATCCTTCCTCGTGTATCCGGCGTTGCTCGTCCTCGTGCCCCCGTTCCTCGAGGACGCGGGAGCACTCGGTGGCATCCTCAGCTCCCGGATCGCGACCAAGCTTCACCTGGGCACCATCGAGTTGTCGCGCTCACCGTGGCGCGCCGCCGCCGAGGACGTCCTGCTCGTGTTCGTCTACGCGGTGCCGGTGTTCTTCCTGCTCGGCGTATCGGCCGACGTCGTCTCGGCGATCTTCGACCTCGGGAGCCCGGGCGCGCTGCAGATGATCGGCGTCTCCATGCTGGCCGGCGCCTTCGCCACGACGGCGGCCGTTGTCGTCGGGTACTACGGAGCCGTCGCCACGTACCGGCTCGGGCTCGACCCCGACAACCACGGCATCCCGATCGTCACGTCGAGCCTCGACTTCCTCGGAGCCGTCTCCCTGATCCTGGCTATCGTGATCTTCGGCCTGACCTGAGGCCACACCGGATGGACGAGAAACCCCCGAGAAATCTCAAGGCCATGCTCTCGGAGGCGAAGGATGCCTCCGAGCTGATGGTCGACCTCGGCTACGCGGCTCTGTTCTTCGACGATCTCGCCATGGCCGAGGAGGTCATGGAGCTCGAGGAGCGGCTCGAAGGGCTCGTGCACGAGATGCGCGAGGTCTGCATCCTCGCCGCCCGCTCACCCCATGACGCCGAGCAGATGTCGAGCGTGCTGCACGTGATCTCGTCGATCGAGCGCATCGGCGACGCGGCGGTGAGCATCGCCCGCATCGTCATCCACCGGCTCGGCATCCCCGCCGACCTCGTCGCCGATCTCGCTGCCGCCGAAGAGGTCTCGCACCGGGTGCGCGTGCGCGAGAGCTCCGAGCTCGCCGGCCGGGCGCTCGCCGACGTCGAGCTGCCGACCAAGCTGGGGATGCGGGTCGTCGCCATCCGGCGCGGCAAGGAGTGGATCATCGACCCCGACGGCGACGAAGTCATGCTGCCCGACGACGTCCTCATCCTGCGGGGCGCGCCCGACGGCATCGCCGAGCTCCGCACCCTCGCCGGCGCGCCCGAATGGCGGCCGCCCGGCGTCGACGAGGACCCGACCATCACCGACCTCGACCGCGCTGTCGACGTGCTCGTCGAGATGAAGAACCTCTCGGAGGTCGCGGTCGGGCTCGCGTATTCGGCCCTGCTGCTCTACGACCAGAGCCTCGCCGCCGAGGTCAACCACCTCGAGGACAGGATCGACGAGATGCGCGAGCGCCTCGAGGTGTGGGTACTGCGCGCCGCCGCCGAGCAGATCGACCCGTCGCCGCTGCGCGGCCTGCTGCACCTCGGGAGCGCGGCGGAGCAGCTCGGTGACTCCGCCCAGCAGATGGTCTGGCTCGTCGAGCAGGGCGAGGAGATGCACCCGGTGCTCGGGCTCGCGCTCGGCGACAGCGACGAGGTCATCGCCTGGGTCCCCGTCGCCGCCGGCTCGGAGCTCGAGGGGCGCACGCTGCGTCAGGCGAAGCTCGAGCTCGGGACGGGCACCTATCTGCTCGCCATCCGGCGCGCCGGACGGTACATCTACCGTCCCCGCGGCCACGTGCGTCTCGAGGCGGGCGACGAGCTCATCGCCATCGGCCCCGACGACGGCCGCGACCGTCTCGCCGAGCTCGCCGGGTTCCAGGTCGTCGAGGACGACAGCACCGGCGAGATCGAGCTGGTCCGCACCCCCGACGCGGGGTAGCCGCAGCACCGTGACCGCGCCACCGCGTTCGGG
>DATFXK010000009.1:0-2343 GCA_035316005.1 Acidimicrobiia bacterium
TTTTCACGGTGAAGCGGCAGTCGCTGTCCTCGCAGACGCAGGTGAGCGCGACGCTCGGCTACGCGGATGCCTCGACGGTCGGGATGCCGGGTGGGACGTCGCTCTCGGCGCTCCAGCAGGCGCAGCAGCAGCTGACCACGGCGCAGGCGCAGCTTGCAGCCTCACGCACAGCGCTCTCGAATGACTCGCAGGCGCTGACGCAGGCGGAGGAGAGGTTGTCTGCGGACCGGGCAAAGCTCACGGTCGATTGTGGCGGCGACAACGCCGCCGAAGCCGCTGGCACCAGCGGGTCGGGCGCTGGCTCGGCCACGGGGGTATGCGCGAGCGACGCGCAAACGGTGTCGAGCGACGAACAGAGCGTCGCGCAAGCACGAGCGAAGGAGGCGAGCGACCGTCAGGCGCTTGCCTCGGCGCAGGCCGGCGTGACGAGTGCGCAGAAGAGTCTCGCCCAGGCTCGGGTGTCGGCGACCGTGTACGGGGAGAGCTCCACGTACACAGACCTGCCCGCCGTCGGTCAGATCGTCGCGCGTGGCCAGGCTCTGCTCGCGGTCGGCGGCGAGCCGGTCGTGCTGCTGTACGGGACGGTGGCGGCCTGGCGAGCGTTCATCTCGGGGATGTCGCCCGGTCGCGACGTGGCGGAGTTGAACGCGAATCTGCGCGCGCTCGGTTACGGCGCACCGGCAGGTGATCAATTCACGGGCGCGACGGCCGCCGCGATCGACGCGTTCCAGGCCGTGCAGCGGATGCAGCAGACCGGGGAGTTGCTGCTCGGCTCGATCGTGTTTGAGCCGGGAGCGGTGCGGGTGACGAGCGTGACGCCGACCCTCGGCGCGACCGTGCAGCCGGGGCCGGTGCTCGGGACCACGTCGACGAGACGACAGGTCACGATCGCCCTCGACGCCGCGCAGCAATCGGACGTCAAGGTCGGCGACCCGGTCACGATCACCCTGCCGGACAACTCGACCACGCCCGGGCGCGTCTCGTACGTCGGGACCGTCGCCACCGTTCCGTCGAGCGACAACGGGGGCGCGGACAACGGGAACGGCTCGACGCCGCCGACGATCGAGGTCGACGTCACCCCGACTGATCCGGCCGCGACGGGCCGGCTCGATCAGGCACCGGTGAACGTCTCGATCACGACCGGCAGCGTCCAGAACGCGCTCGTCGTCCCCGTGAACGCGCTCCTCGCGCTCGCTTCCGGCGGCTACGCCGTCGAGGAGGTCGGCGCCGGCGGCGTCCATCAGCTCGTCGCCGTCCAACTCGGCCTGTTCGACGACGCCGACGGGATGGTGCAGGTGAGCGGCAGCGGGCTCGCCGCCGGCCGGCGCGTGGTGGTGCCGTCCCAATGAGCGCTGTCGATGGCGGCGTGGCGCCGGTCCTCGAGCTCGTGCGGGTGACGAAGACGTACGGCGCCGATCCGCCGGTGATCGCGCTCGCCGGGGTCAGCTTCCGCGTGGACGCCGGTGAGCTGCTCGCGATCGTCGGTCCCTCCGGCTCGGGCAAGTCGACGCTGCTACACGTCATGGGGACCCTTGACCGCCCGAGCACCGGAACGGTGCGCGTCACCGGCCTGGACGTCGTCGACCTGTCCGACCGGGAGCTGGCGGCGTTGCGCGCGACCCGGATCGGGTTCGTCTTCCAACAGTTCTTCCTCGCCGAGCATGCGACCGCGTTGGACAACGTCGCCGACGGCTTGCTGTACGCGGGCGTGCCGGCCCAGGAGCGGCGCGAGCAGGCGGCCGACGTCCTCGCCGCGGTGGGCCTCGGCGGGCGACTCAAGGCGCGCCCGACGCAGCTGTCGGGTGGGGAGAGGCAGCGGGTCGCGATCGCCCGCGCGCTCGTCGGTCGGCCGGCGATCGTGCTCGCCGACGAGCCGACCGGCAACCTCGACAGCTCCACCGGCGCTGCGATCCTCGACCTGCTCCACCAGCTGCATGCAGACGGCGCGACGATCGCAGTGATCACCCACGACCGGGCGATCGCCGACCAGCTCCCGCGACAAGTCGAGATGCTCGACGGCCGTATCGTCACTGACAGCGCGAGCGTCGAGGGGGCCGTCCGGTGAGTCGCCGCGTTTGGTGCTGGCGTGTGGTGCCGGCGGCGCTCGTCGTGTCGCTCGGTGTGAGCGCCGGCGCGGCCCTCGGCAGCTCGCCGGCCGCCGCGGATACCACGCCGGCCGCGACGACCACCCCCTCCTGCCCGACCTACAACCCGCCGAACACGATGACGCTCGTCGCGGGCGCGCCGCAGAGCGCGAAGCTCGGCGCCCCGTACGCGACCGATCTCCAGGTCTCGATCTCGAACACGAACGGCTGCCCGGTCACCACCGGGCTCGCCGGCCTC
>DATFXK010000010.1:0-2291 GCA_035316005.1 Acidimicrobiia bacterium
GGAGCACCGCGACCGGGTCCGGCCCGGCGCCGAGCCCGAGATCGGCGTCATCACCGAGGCGATGTACGTCGGCGAGCCCGGCTGGGAGGTGGCCCGGGGCACGATCACGGGCCCGCCCGAGAAGCTGGCCCAGTCGATGAACGAGTACGGCGCGATGGGCGTGTCGCACCTGCAGGTGCGGTTCCAGTCGCGCTCGATCGACGAGCTGTGCGAGCAGATCGAGCGCTTCGGCGCCGAGGTCGGGCCGCACCTCACCCGCTGAGTCTGGAGTCGCACCATGGCGATGATCGGTCTCCGATACGACCTTCGTGCGCCGACCTGGGGTCCGGCCACGCACGCCGAGATGTACGCGGCGTGTCTCGACCAGGCGCGGTGGGGCGACGAGCGCGGCATCGACTTCGTGGTCCTCTCCGAGCACCACGGTGCCGAGGACGGGTACATCCCGGCCCCGGTCACGATGGCCGCCGCCGTCGCGGGCCGCACGCGGCGGATCGGCATCAACATCGCCGCCATCCTCGTGCCCCTGCACGATCCCGTGCGCCTGGCGGAGGAGCTCGCGGTGCTCGACCTGGCCAGTGGCGGGCGCGTCAGCTTCGTCGCCGGCGTCGGGTACCGCTACGAGGAGTTCGAGATGGCGGGCGTCGACCGCAAGCAGCGCGGCAAGCTGCTCGAGGAGTACGTCGACGTCATGCGCAAGGCGTGGGCGGGGGAGCCGTTCGAGTGGCGGGGGCGGACCGTGCAGGTGACGCCGAAGCCGATGACCCAGCCGCACCCGATGATGATGATCGGCGGCTCCACAGAGGTGGCGGCGCGCCGCGCGGCGCGGTTGCGGCTGCCGATGTTCCCCGCGGTCGGTGATCCGAAGCTGGCGGAGTTCTACGACGACGAGTGCGCGAAGGTCGGCTTCGACGAAGGGTTCATCAGCCTTCCCGCCGGGCCCGGGTTCGTGCACGTGGCCGAGGACCCGGAAGCCGCGTGGGCGACGATCGGGCCGCACGCGTTGCACGAGGCGCAGGTGTACGAGAGCTGGCAGACGCCCGGGCAACGTTCCGCCGTCGACGTGCACGCCAAGGACGTGAACGACATCCGCAAGAGCGGTGTCTACCGCGTCGTGACGCCCGACGAATGCGTCGCGCTGGCGCAGGAGCTCGGAGACTTCGGCACGATCGTTCTCCACCCGCTCATGGGCGGCATCCCGCCCGACGTAGCCTGGGCGAGCCTCGAGCTCTTCGAGCGCCAGGTGCTCCCGCGGCTCAAGGGCGGCGCCGTCTCCTAGCGGAGCTCGTCGGCGTAGCGGTCGGTGCCGGGGACGGTGGCGAGGAACGGCGAGACGAAGAGGATGCGGCCGACGCCGCCGGCGTCGAACTCCTTGCCGAGGCCGCCGAAGCGGTCGTCGAAGACCGGAAGCGGATCCTCGTCGAGGAAGTAGAGCTGGAGGAAGCGGTCGGTGTCCTCGTTGCGGGGCACGTCGCTCGGCGCGTCCTGGAACAACGGGACAGGGGTGAACGCCGTCATCACCTCGGCGGGACACGGCCGGTCGTGGAACCACCGGACGACGTCGTCGTGCGTCCTGCCCGCGGCGACCTCGCCGATCACGGCGACGAGCCCGGGGAAGTGGTGGTCGAGCGCGAGCTCGGCGGGCACCCCGTCGGCATCGGCGTGCTGCTCGTCGAGGAAGCGGTACATGAGCGTGTGGATGTGGTCGCGCTCGGCGAACATGCGGTCGTTGGCGTGGAGCCAGTTGACCTGCTCGGTTCCCCACTTCATCCACTCGCCGAACTTGCCGGCGAGGATCCAGTACAGCGCGAGGTACGAGCCCACCATCGGGTCCGGCGTGATCGGCGAGTCCGCCGGGTAACGCTTCTCCTTGCACGCCCGCGTCGCGACGTAGCGCGCGCCGGAGAGGGTCCAGGCGCCGATCATGCAGCCGGCGTAGAAGTGGTCGCGCTCGTACCAGCGGTTGTACGCGACCTCGTGGCCGGGGTGCGGCTCGACCATCGTGAACAGCGCGCCGCCGAGCTTGATCGGCTTCTCGCTGGTGTCGCCGCTGCCGACGGGCTGGATCGTCGCTTCGGTGGTCATCTCTCCTCCGTTGTCCGCGCCTCGAGCGCGCGCTTGTCGACCTTGTGCATCGAGGTGAGCGGCAGCTCGTCGACCAGCTCGAGCCGGTCGGGCGCCTTGTAGTCGGCGAGCCGGTCGCGGCACCAAGCCCGGAGCCCGTCGCGTGTCGGCGGGGGTGCATTCGGCGCCGGCACGACGAACGCCACCCCGATCTCGCCGAGGACGGGATC
>DATFXK010000011.1:0-23132 GCA_035316005.1 Acidimicrobiia bacterium
ACGCGATCGACGCTCTGGCTCCTTGACGCTGGGGTGATCGCTGGTGAGAATCGCTCGGCTCCGTGGCCACCCACCAGCGCTTGCCGTGATTCTCCGCGTCCTCATCCTCTGGGCTGTGATCGCCCTTGCCGTCGCGCTGTCGGTGCTCGTGCACCGCAGGAGGAAGAGCGACGAATCCCCCGAATACCAGGTTGTCCTCGGGTTCGTCGGGTCGGCGTACGGCCTGTTGTTGGGCCTGCTGGTCGTCTTCGCGGTGGGTCACTATTCGGACACTCGCCGCGAGGCCCAGAAGGAGGCGAGCTCGCTCGTCGCGCTCTGGGACACGCTCGACGTCTACCCACGCGACACAAGGGATGCGGTTCACCACGATCTCATCTGCTACATGCGAGCGGTCGTCGCGGACGATTGGCCGGCAATGGAGCGTGGGAGTCGTTTCGAGGACCGCCGCACGCTCGCATTCGGCGATCGGGTCCGAGCAGGGATTCGCGGGCTACCGCTGGACGACGACCGCCAACGATCCGCAGCTGGGCGCGCATCCACGTTCATCACCGACGCCGGCGCGTCTCGACAGCAATTGCTGTTCTTCACCGAGCCCGAGGTCCCTGCGGTGCTGTGGGTCTTGATCTACGCCGGCGCCTTTCTCCTCGTGTTCCTCATCGGGACGCACTACGCCGATCGTCCACGCGGACGGCTCGCCGCACTCGCCAGCGTGGCGACACTTCTCACGGTGATCGTCGTCGTTTTGACCATGCTCGACAACCCGTTCACGTTCGGCGCGCGAGTGCAGCCTCATTCGATGCGCGACGGGATCGACCTCGTTTCGGTGGGCGGCGACCGGACAGGCGTCCTGCGCCCATGCCCGGAGAAGCCAAATCCCGTCGCAACCGAAGGGCCTTGAGCCTGCGGCGCCCAATGGAGGCGGAGCTCGAACACCGCGCCTACCATCACCTCCTGCCGTGTCGAGGGTAAAGATCACCGTCCTCAGCGACGCGAGCGCGCCGTCAATGGTGCTTGCACTGATCCCCGCGTTTGCAGCCGCTTCCGGAATCCCCGCCCAGGACGAGCGGCGGCTCGGTGCGGTTGTCGAGCGACTCGTCAGCTTCACACTCGACAACGCATATCCGGACAACGACCTCGGCGAGATCGAAGTCGCGCTCGACGCCGGCGACGGATCTGTTCATGTCTGCGTGCACGACTGGGGCCTGCCGCTGACGAGCGCCGGAGGCGAATTCGGACCGCTGCCCGAGGCGCTCGCCGCTCTCTCTCCTGACGCGCGCGACGTGCTCCTGACGAACCTCGGATCCAACGGAAAGCGGCTGACCGCAGCGGTGACCGTCCGCTCAGGTGGCGATGTACGGGCGAGGTTGCACCACATCGAGGATGCACCCAGGCGCGCGGCGGCGGGGGAAGAAGCGTCTGATCCGATCGAGGTGAGGGCGGCAACGCCCCGGGACGCGGAGGCGATCGCACAGCTCCTCTACGAGAGCTACCACCTGAGCTACGTGCACGCCGACTTCTACCGGCCGCGGTACCTGATGACGATGCTCGAGTCGGGCGGGTTGCTGTCGACGATTGCCGTCCACGACGGGCGAGTGATCGCGCATGGTGCGTTGATGCCGCTCCCTGGTGCCTCCTCCGCTGAGTCAGGTGCCGCAGTCGTCCACTCCGCCTATCGCGGCCTCGGTATCTTCGGCCGGTTGGCCGGGCACAACCTCGACACAGCGATTGTTCGCGGGCTTGCTTCGATCTTCGGCGATGCCGTCACGATCCATCCCTTCAGCCAGCGCGTCGAGCGTGCGAACGGCTATTTCGAGACGGCGCTCCAACTCGGCATGGTCCCGGCGCAGACGACGATGCGGGGATTCGGTGGCGAGGGACCCAGACGACGCACGGCCACGATCCGCTCCTACCGGCCCTTCGACGACCAGCCGCGGCGGGTCGCACTGCCGGTCGTCTACCGCGAACTGCTCGAGAGCATGTACGCCAACGTTGGGCTCACGATCGAACCTTGGACCCAGCCCGCCCCGTTCGAGGGCGACGCGATCACCGTCGAGGTCGACGAGCCACGTTCTCTCGGCTTCCTCCGGCTCCGGCGCTGGGAGAGGGAAGCCGGCTCGGCTCTGAAGGAGGCTCTGCGCCACGTGCGCTCGCAGCATGTCGACGTCGCGTACGCGGACCTCGACCTGATGGCTGTGGCCGACGTGAACGGGGCGACGGCCCAGCTGAACGAGCTCGGCTTCTTCGGTGCCGGCCTTGTTCTGCACGGGCTGGACGGCCACGACTACCTCCGGCTGCAGCTGCTCGACTCCGACGAGATCGAGCTCGAGGACATCGTCTGCGACTCGGCGTTCGCACAGGCGCTGATGCGACGAGTGCTGGAGGACAAGGCTCGCGTCGGCGGCTGACGTAGCTGTACGAACTGCGCTCGCATAAAGGAGGACGGGATGCCGAGATACGTCTTGCTCGTCGACTGGACCGAACAGGGTGTGCAAGCGGTCGACCGGACCGTCGAGCGCTTGGAGCAGGGCGCCAGGCTCGGTGAGGACTTCGGTTGCGAGCTCGAGCACGTGTGGTGGACGCAAGGGAACCACGACATGGTGAGCGTCGTTCGTGCGCCGGACGAGCAGGCGATGGTGGCCTACACCTTGGCGGTGTCCCGCCTGGGCAATCTGCGTACGACGACACTGCGCGCGTGGACCGGCGACGAGATGCGCGAGATCGTCAGCCGCCTTCCGAGCTGAGGGAGGACAGCCCCGGCGGGGACACCGTCGCCACCGCGGTACCCGCCAAACGCCGCATCGTCGGCCCGCGACCTGGGTAGGACCGACGTGCGGCAGGCTCGCGGGTGACAAACGGGAGCGTGAAGGAGGCGGCCAATGGCTGAAGAGCCGCAGTCGACAACCCTCGCTCACGCCGAGTCGACCGACCCCCTGGTCGAGGAGACGCGTCGAGCCGAGCACGATCTGGTCCGCTGGATCGTGATCGGGATCGCCGTCGCCGTACCGGTGTGCGTCGTGCTGTTCATGGCGTCGGTCGGCTTCGACGTCAGCTACGAGTCGGCTCCATTGGGGGGACCCCTCGCTATGGCCGCGGCCGTCGGCGTCCTTGCCGGCCTGTTCTTCGGCGCGTGGGTGGGCTTCGTGTTCAAGGGTCATACGTTCGACGAGCTCGACCGCAAAGCCAGCCGGCGCGAGGACCACCCTTCTCGGCAGGCGTAGTCGCCGGCATACCCTCCCCGTCGGGAACGAGACGGATGGCACGTCGCGCAACGCAATCCGAGCCTCGAGCTCCTCCGTATCGTTCCGTCGTGCCCATCTATTTGGATCGTCACGACCTGCCCGAGCTCACGCCCGAAGAGCTCGCCGGCGCGCACATGCACCTCGACGTGAAGATCGGGATCAGCGCCGGGGAGCCCGTCACCGACGAGAACGATGACCTGTTCGGCGCGTCGGTGCAGCTCGCGGCGCGTCTCTGTGATTCGGCGGCGCCGGGCGAGATCGCGGTGTCGCTCGTGGTGCGGGAGCTCTGCATCGGCAAGCGGTTCCGCTTCGAACCGCGCGAGCAGCAGCACCTCAAGGGCCTGTCCGAGCCGACCCGGGCGTACCGCGTCGTGTGGCGGAGCGCCGACGGAGCGGGCTCGGGCGTCGAAGGCTGTCAGAGCGTGTCGGCCTCGCGTTAGGAAGGTGTCAACAACCTTCCCTCGAGCCTCCGCGCGTGTTACGGATGGCGGGTGGAGCGGGACGTGTTCGTCCTGCGCTGGCCCGACGAGGTGGACGCGGTCGAGCGCCTCGGGCATCTTGGGATCCCCCGACTCCTCCTCGTCGAGCCCGGGGTCGCTCCTCCGAGCGTGACGAGCTGCATCGAGGACTGGATCCGCCTTCCCGCCGACGACGTCGACCTCCGGGCACGCCTGGCCGCGCTCGGCGAGCGCGCCGCCCGGCACCCGGTGGCGCCAGTCGTCGAGGAGCACGGGTGCCTCTCGCATCGAGGCGCCACCGTGTTCCTTCCGCCGGTCGACGAGCAGGTCGCGCGTGCCCTCATCGAGCGTCTCGGCCAACCGGTCTCTGCCGAGGAGCTCCGCGCTCGCGCGTGGCCGGACGGCGGGAGCGACACCGCGCTGCGCGTGCACATCTCACGACTGAGGCGCCGGCTGGCCCCGCTCGGGCTCTCGATCCGGAGCGTGCGGCGCCGGGGCTACCTCATCAGTGACGGCGGGACCGTGGACGCGGTCACGACCGCAACACCCGGTTAGATCGCGTCGCTCCCGCGTTCGTTCGTGCGGATGCGGACCACATTGTCGAGAGGACCGATCCAGATCTTGCCGTCGCCGATCTTGCCCGTCTGGCCGGCGGCGACGATGGTGTCGGCGATCTTCTCGGCGTCCCCGTCGTCGACGATGATGTCGAGGCGAAGCTTGGGGATGAACTCGACCGAGTACTCGGCGCCCCGGTACACCTCGGTGTGACCACGTTGCCGCCCGTGCCCTCGCACCTCGGTGATCGTCAGCCCGCTGACGCCGGCGTCACGGAGCGCCTCGGCGACGTCGTCCAGCTTGTGCGGCTTGATGATGGCGACGATTGCTCTCACGACTTCCTCCCGTTCTCGGAGCCATAGGTCGGGATGCGACCGCGGGGCGACGCATCGCGCGCCGCCCCGCGAGCCGGTGGCCCTATCCCGTGTCGTGTGGGGCCGCGCCGACGGGCTGCCCGGCGTGCACCGCGGATGCCGTCGACCGCTCCTGGGCGGTGAGATATGGGAGCGAGAGGTCGTCGTCCTGGAGCCGCGCGTCCGTCTCGGTGACCTGGACGAAGTCCGGGTAGCACACCTGACCGAACTCGCCGGCGTCGGTGCCCTCGAGCTCGACCTCAGGGGAGACGCGCACCTTCACGAACCGCTTCGCGAGCGAGAAGATGATCCACGCCATCCCCCAGGCCCAGAGGAAGCCGACGACGATGTCGATCATCTGGGCGCCGAGCTGCCCGACGTCGCCGTAGAAGAGACCCTTCACAGGGCCGGCGACGCCGTTCCAGCCCGAAGCGGGATAGGTGCCGTCGGCGAAGAGCCCGACGGCCAGCAGCCCCCACATGCCACATGTGCCGTGGACCGAGATGGCGCCACACGGGTCGTCGATCTTGGCCTTCGAGTCGAAGAACCGCACGCTGTAGCACACAAGGAACCCGGCCACGACACCGATGAAGACCGCGGCCCAGGGCGCGACGAACGCGCACGGCGCCGTGATCGCGACCAGCCCCGCCAGCATGCCGTTGCACGTCATCGAGATGTCGGGCTTCCCCCACTTGGCATTGGTCCACGCCATGGCCGCGACCGCGCCTGCGCACGCCGAGAGCAGCGTGTTGACAGCGACGATCGAGATGCGTAGGTCGCTTGAGCCGAACGTGGAACCGGGGTTGAAGCCCATCCACCCGAAGAGGAGGACGAGCGTCCCGATGACGGCGTACCCGAGATTGTGCCCGGGGAAGGCGCGGACACTGCCGTCCTTTCTGTACTTCCCGATGCGCGGGCCGAGGATCATCGCCAGGGCGAGAGCGATCCAGCCGCCCGTCGCGTGCACCACCCCCGAGCCCGCGAAGTCGACGGCGCCGTGGCCCCATCCGATCGAGTTTCCCAGCTGTGACAACCAGCCGCCGCCCCACATCCACATGCCGTAGACGGGGTAGATCACGGCGGCCAGTGCGACCTCGGCCACCAGGAAGCCGGCGAAGCTGACCCGCTCGGCGATCGCACCAATGATGATGTAGGCGGCGGTCTCCATGAACACCACCTGGAAGAGGAAGAACGCGAGCACGCCGACGTCATACGTGTTGCCGCTCTGCAGGAAGAACCCGTGCAGACCGATCACCCCGGCGGTGCCGTGACCGAAGATCCCGCTCAGGGGACTGGCGCCGCCGAGGTTCGCGATCGGAGACACCCCGCCGAACTGGAAAGCGAAGCCGACGACGTAATACACCAACAACGCGACGGCGAACGCGGCGATGTTCATCATCATCATGTGGCCGGCGTTTTTCGCTCTGGTCAGACCGGTGACCAGGAACGCGAACCCGACCTGCATGAACAGCACGAGGAACCCGGTGATGAGCAGCCACGTGAAGTTGATCGAGACGCGCAGATGGCCGGTCTCGTTCGCCAGCTGGTTGATGCCAGTTTGGGAGACCGGCACGTTCTTGGGGGTCGTCGAAGCCCCGAGAGTGTCGTTGACGCTGCTCTTGGCCGGTGTCGAGTACGCCGAGGTCTTCGTCCCCCCGGGGTCTCCGTTGCCACCGTGGCCGAACTGATTGACCGCAATCAGCGCGACGAACACGACCAACGTCATCGCGACGAGCGTCTTGCCTCTCGACACCGCAGCCTCCTCGAGAATGGGCCGCCCCACCCGAAGCGGCGTCGTGCGAGTGGGCCGCATGCAAAAGGATGTCGATGTCCGCGAAATTGCTCGTTCGTTACAGGCGGATTACGCGGAGCGACGGATTGCTCGTGCACCGGGTTCATAAGGGAGTCGGCGTCGAGCTCGGCCTCCCCGCGCGTCGCACTTCTGTAACAAATGCCGGCGAGGGGCGCCGGCCGGTTCGGTCAGCCCGTGAAGCGGGGCGCCGCCGTCACCGGGGCGGGGATCGGGGCGGGCGGTGCCGGCCGCGGCAGCGTGATGCGCCCGATTTTGTCCGCCAGCTCGCAGGTGAACCAGACGTTGCCGTCGGGCCCGGCGCTGACGCCGGTGGGCGAGCACTCCTCACCGGACGTCTGGATCGGCAGGTCGTCGGTCACCACCCCGTCCGTCGTCATGCGACCGATCCGGTCGGTCTCGGTGATCGACCCGGTCGTCGTGATCCGCCCGATCCGGTTGCCGAACTCCTCGGTGAACCACAAGGCGCCGTCCGGACCGGCAGTGATGTACCCGGGCTGGCTGCCGGCGTTCGGCAGCTCGAAGCGACTGGCGTTGGCGCCCGTGTCGACGCGGCCAATGGCGTTCCCGAACTCCGTCGCGTTCGAGAACGTGAACCAGAGCGCGCCGTCGGGACCGATGGTGATCGAGAACGGGCCCGCCGGCCCGGACTGGAACAGGGTGATCGGGTAGTCGGCCGGATCCGCCGCCGCGCTCGGCGCGACACCGCCGACGATCGCGGCGACCGCGACGAGGACTACCGCAAGAAGCGCGCCATCCCGCTGCTCACCCCGAGCCTCCCGTCGTTGGGGTCTCGCCCAGCACGTCGAGGAAGTCGATCGCCTCGCTGGCCGAAGGTTCCTCCACGTGCACCCCGGTTCCCAGGTCGAAGTACTCGAACGCGACTGTCCCCTTCGCCGTGGACTGCGAGGCGGCGACGTGCAGCCGCACCTTGCGGAGACGGCCCTTGCCGTCGATCCACACGTCGGCGGGGATCGAGTCAGACCCGAGGGCCATGACGCTGTTCCGCACCTCGGCCCGCTGGTCCACGGGCGCGTTGTCGACCGCCTGCTGGGCGTCGATCGTGACCCGGTAGCGCGTGGTGCGCGTGCCGCGAACCTGCTCACCACCGACCCGCTTCACATCACCCTTCACACCTTTGAGCGCGCCGACACTGCTCTTCGGATCGCTCTGACCGATCTCGCCTCCTCCGCCGAACACCTGGGGATCGAGCCTCAGCCACTTCTTCCCGGTGAGCGCGGGGTTCGACGACGGATCGCCACCTTCCAGGGCGTCGAGGCTCAGGTACATCACGCCCCCGACGAGAAGGACCTTCACCTTGCCGGTGCCCTGCAAGCCGATCGACGCCACGTCGACGGAGTACTCGGCGGCGCCGTTGTCGAAGTCCACGGTGCCGTCGAACGTGACCTTGCCGCCGCCGCCGTCGGAGGTGGTCGTGCCCCGGAACTTCGCGCTCCCCGACTTCGCGAGCGTCTCACCCGAGCTCGCGACCCGCGCCTGGTCCGATCCGCTGGCGCCCGCGATGCCGGTCAACGAGATCGTGACGACGCACGCCGCCACGGTCAGCGTGAGGAGGTGGCGACGCCATGGGAGTGCCACGGAGCGCGGAGCGATCAGAGGAGCCTACCGGGCAGCAGTGCGCAATCTGGACCAGGCCCCGTCGAGAGCGACGGCCGCGCAGACGACGATCGCGACGTCGGCCGGGACGCGGAACCGGATGGCGCCGTAGAACAACGCGGCCGTGATCGTGACCAGCGCCGCGAGCGCCAGCATCGGCAGGATCGGCTCCTTGCGGCGCCGCAGGAGCACGAGCCCCCAGGTCGCCAGGGGGATGAGCACGTAGGACGCGACGAGCCCGACGCGATCGGCGTTGACGCCCCGGCCGTCGAGGTCGGCCGTCTGCAAGGGTCGGAAGACGCCCCACATGCGCCCGATGCGCGCCGCGACCACCTTCGGCACCTCGGACTCGTGGTGGCGCACGTAGCGCAGCGCGACCTCGCGGTTCTTCCGGTCATTGACTGCCTCGTCCTTCGCCAACCGGTCGGGGATGCACGTGAAGGACCACCAGCCGACGAAATCGCCCGAGTACACCGGGTCGCAGCTCGTGTCGACGAGCGTCACGCCCGAGCCCGTCGACAGGTAGGCGGGCTCCTCGAAGCGGACGATGTTGAACCCGACCCAGGGGCCGATGAGCACGACGGCGGCCAGCGCCAGCACGCCGAGTCGCTCGAGGCGGCGGCGCCAGTCGAGCCCCGGCGCCATGATCACCATTGGCACCGCCAGGATCCCGAACAGCAGCGCCGCCTCCGCACGCGTGAGGGCGACGAGCGCGAGGGCGGCGCCGAATGCGACCGCCCGCCACTGCGTCGGGCGTCGCCAGAACTCGTACGCGGCCAGCAGCATCAGGGCGGTGGTCAGCGCGAGCACCGATTCCGAGAGCACCACTGCGTCGTTGATCCAGAGGTACGGGAACAACGCGGCGATCACGGCCGCGATCAGGCCGGCGCGGTCGCCGGCGAGCCTCCGCCCGACGAGGCCGATCACGCCGACCGCGGCCGCGCCGGCGAGGCACGCCGCGATGCGGTGCGCGAGGGCCGAGTCGGCGCCCAGCCGCGAGACCACGCCGAGGTAGAGGGAGAACACGGGCGGGTGAATCGCGCTGGGGAGGGTCACGTGGTCCATCCGGAACAGGTACGGCTCGATGAACCACCGTCCGTGCGCCAGGTGGTGGCCCTGCAGGCTGTAGTAGAGGGCATCGCCGCCGAGCGGTTCGTCCCGGTGTTGGACGAGCACATAGGCGAGGCGGAACACGAACGCGCCGGTGACAACGACCCCGAGCGCTATCGAGAATCGCCGGACCGCCGTCACGGTCGAGGGCGTCCGCTAGCCGCTCGTCGAGTCGCGCCGGTCGGAGGTATCCGCCCGGCGCCGGCGACGGGTGCGGACGACCTCGACCAGCGCATCGGCGGCGATCAACACGACCGCGAGCCAGCCGAGCACGTGCACCCGGTCGAAGAACGTCGGCCACTCGAAGACCGGCGGGTACTCGTTGAGCGTCTGCTCCAAGAGCACGTACAGGGCGGCAAGGCCCAGCGCGACCGGCGCCCCGATGGCGAGCACCACGCGCCAGCGCGCCCGCAGCAGCGCAGCCAGCGTGAGCAGACCGACGAGCAGCCCCGGCAACGGCTTGATCAGCACCGCGGCGGCGAGCCCGGTGCCGATGGCGGTGGCCGCGACCACGAGACCACGCGGGCGCGTGCCCGCCGCCACGAACGGCCAGCGGAAGGCGGGCGGCTCGTCGAGCTCTCCGGTCGCCTCCCGCGACTGCGTCGCCAGTGCCTGTCGGCGCCGGCGCGTGAGCAGACCGAGCGCGAGCGCCGTGCACAGCAGCATCGTGATGGCCGAGATCGCGATCGCGATCCATACGGTGCGTTGCGGCGTCCACGTCAGGGTGACGTCGATGGCGCGACCGCCCTTCGGATCGATGCGCCACCCGTTGGCGTAACCATTGACGAGCTTGCCCTCTCCGATGTCGTGCCCGTCCACGGACGCGACCCAACCCCGGTTGTGGCTCTGGCCCAGCACGAGCCAGAACGGTGCGTCGGCGCCCGTGACGCGCAGCTTCATCCTCGTGCGTCCGGAGGAGACCGTCTCGACCTTGGGCGCCGAGCCGGTCACTTCGGCGGGCGCAACGGCGCCGCGCGCGCCGAGCGCCATCGGCACACCGCCGGCTTCGGAGCCGAGGACCATCCCGTCGAGGTCGATCCCGGTGTCGACGCCGAGCGCCGAGCGCAAGACGTGCTGCCCGCGCGCGAGCGTCAGCGGAGCCGACGACGCTCCGCCCGTCGACGGGTCGCACCGCTCGGCACTCAGGGGCCGGCCGGCGGTGGCGTCGGCGGTGGAACCGGTGACCCGGATGGGCACGGGCGATCCGTCGACGGTGAGCAGGTCATCGCGGCAGGCGCCCACGAGCGCGTCGCCCACCGGCGGCCGCTGCACACCCGGGATGCCCAGCTCGGCCAGCGCCGCCGGCGTCACGATCGGCGTGTTCGAGTAGTACTCACGCGTCTTCACTTCGCGCACTGCCTCGATGGTGATGCGCACGTTCCGGGCCGTCACCGGGTCGAACGACACGGTGACGGGGGTGGTGGAGTTCTCGGCGGGCTGGTCCCCGACCGCCGGCAGGTCGACGGTGCGGGTCTGCCCGTCGCCGTCGATGCGCAGGCGCGTCGGCACGGAGTGGCGCCCGTCGGCGACCACCTGCAGGTCGAGATGGTCGAAGGTGACCGGTTGCCCGGCGTCGACCTCGATCCACTGCCCGACGGGGGTGGCGAACGGCGTGGTCCAGGCGGTGGACGGGTCGCCGTCGATCGCGGACGAGGCCCGTGCCTGCAGGTCCCCGGGGAGGCGCGCCGACGAGAAGGCGGTGATCCCGCCGGCGTCGGCACCCGGGATGCCGACGAGCTGGTCGACGAGCTGATCGGGTGCGGCGGTGGAGATGCGCGCGGTCCCGGCGAGGGCGAACTCCCGCGCGTCGGGCACGTCGAACGCACGCGTCAGGCTCCGCTCGTCCTCGGAGTACCGGGGCGGGACGAGGATCGTGCGCGACCGGCTCATCGAGTAGACGAGGCGATGGTCGAGCGAGCCGGCGCCGACGTTGCGCGTGAGGTCCACGGGCATTCGCGTGACCTCCTCGACGTGCACGTCCTGCGCGTCGGGTGCCTGGTCACGGATGCGGATCTCCGAGAAGCCGACGCCGCTGACCCCGCTGTAGCTCGCACGCTTGCCGAGGTTCGTCTCGTCGATCCTGACGTCGAACGACTTCACGGTGCGGCGCGGGAACGTCAGCGTCTGACCGGCTTCCGTTCGTGATTTGTCGCCGAGGTTCGTCGTGATCTGGTGGCCGTCGACGAAGCGCAGCGTCGCCCTCGTGATCCAGCGGTTGCGGTCGCCGTACAGGGGCTGCACGAGGTTGATGTGGTCGGTCGTGACCGGCTTGTCGAGCGTGACGCGGATGTGCTCGCCCTCGACGGCTCCGAAGTCACCGACCTTCCACGCCGTGCGGAGATCGCCGTCCATCGCGCGCGCCGGGCGGTCTTCGGGCGTGTACGAGATGTTGTTGCCGTACCCGGACGCCTCCACCGTCGCCCCGCGCTGTTCCGTGACGGTGTACGAGTTGTCACCCGCCCGGGGGAACACGTCGAGCCGGGCGTCGGACGGATCGTGCACCAGGGGCTTCTCGCCCGGCCGCTCCGTGTACCCCACGTTCTCCCGCACGGTGCTCCAGCGGCGGGCGCGGCGGCGGTTCGAGTCGGTCACGACGAGCTCGGCGCCGTCGGTGCCGGCCGCCTTGCGCAGCTCGTCGGGATGGCCGGCGTACGACGCCGCGTATTGGACGACGCCGTTGCCGTCGAGCATGCCGAGACCGGCGATGTCGACGAGTCCGTCACCGCCGCCGGCGACGACCAGGGGCCCGTTCGCCGGTTGGGCCCGTACGATCGCCGGCGCGTTCTCGACGGGGTACACGGCCACCGGCGGCGGGTCGGCCATCCCGGCCGGGAGCGCGAGCGTCTTCTCGTCCAGCAACGGGTAGTCGAGCGGCGGGCCGAGGCTGGTGCCGTACCCGGTCGGCGCGCCGATCCCCGCCGGCGGCGGAGTGAGCAGCTGCTCCATCTGCTTCGGGCGGACGAGGTTGTAGCGGTCGACCTGGAGGTCGTTGCGCACGAGGATGTCGCCCGCGCTCATGAGGCGAGCGATGGGCGCGATGGCGTTCGGGTCGAGCAGACCTTCCTGCATGCGCCCGTCGAGCGCGTTGAGCAGGTCGTTCGTCTCCGGCGTGCCGTACGGGATGAGCTCGCGGGCGACGTAGGGCCGGTCCATCAGGCCGGGGGTGATCGGGTCGACGGTGTTGCCCCATCGGTAGGACGCGAAGTCCGAGCCCGGCACCTCGAGGACGCGGGTGTCGTGCGGCTGGCCGTCGACGGCGGCGATCGCCCGCGTCCAGTAGTTCGGGACGTCCTCCGGTCGCTGCAGGTTCTTGCCGTAGTAGTCGCCGTTCCACAGGGCCGGCAGCGCCGCGATCACGATCGCGCCCACGACACCGACGACGACGAGGGCGTAACGGTGGAGGTTGCGCCGGTCGAGCCAGCGCACGAACGCGGACACGCCCGCGCCCAGCAGCACGGCGGCGCCCAGCGCGACGAGCGGCACCGCCCGCCCGACGCTTCGCAGCGCCAATCCCGCGTTCGAGCTGTCGGCGAAGGCCTTGAGCAGCGCGCCGAACGGCGACGGATCGTCGAAGGGGTGCGCCCCGACCGCGATCGCCACGCCGACGACCATGAGGACGGCGAAGTAGAACCGATGACGCCAGCGGATGAACGCCGCCGCCAGCAAGGCCAGCGTCGGCACGGCGTAGCTGACGACGATGAGCGGACGGCTCTGGGTGTAATGGACGCTCGCCTCGATCCAGTTGCCGAGCTTGTCGCCGCCGTAGAAGAACCAGTAGCCGAGGCCACGCAGGACCTCGGGCGCGACGCCCGCCGTGGCGACCGTCTTCACTGTCTCCGTGTACTTGAGGATGTCGATGCCGTAGCTGCCCTGGGCCCAGAGACCGGCGATCCACCACAGCGACGCGCCGAGCGTCAGGACGCCGATGCGGGCGAGCGTGAGCGCGGCTCGGCGCCAGTCGACCTCCCGGGCGATCCACACCGCGTACGGCACCCAGAGCAGCGGAGCGAGGAGACCGAACACGAGCGCGGTCGCGTTCACGCTGCCGACGATCTGCACGACGATGGCGAAGGCAGCGGGATATCGCCATCCGCCCTTGCGCAACGCCCGCACCATCAGGCCGAGCATCCAACCGAGACCCGCCCACGGCAGCAGGATCACCGAGATCCGCGCCGAGTAGTGGAGCACGTACGGACTGAGCATGAAGGCGAGCGCGGCCACGACCGCGCCCGGACCGCGCATGTCGATCGTGCGGAGGAGGTAGAGGACGCCGAGGCCGGCGAAGAACACCAGGCTTCCCAGCCACAGCCGCTGCGCGACCCAGCTGGGGACGCCCACGTTCTCGAGGACCCAGTAGTAGGGCCCCATCGGGAACATGTAGCCGATGTTCTGGTGCGTAACGGTGCCGAGCCCGATGTTCGGGTCCCACATCGACGGTGCCCGTTCGAGCAGGCGCGTCGGGTCGAGGTACAGGTACTGCTTGGTGTCGGCGGCGACCTTTCCCCGCGCCGACAGCAGCGGCGGGATGTACGCGAGCGCGGCAAGGAGCGAGTACCCGAGGATGCGCCGCCGGCGCGCGGACTCCGGCGGTGCCGCCGGCGCCTCCGTCGTGACGGGCGCCGGCCGTCGGGTCACGGTGGTCACGGTCGTCCTCGGCGGCGGACGGCGTCGGCCGCGAGGACCTCGAGCGTCCCGCGGGCCGTCGCCGCCCAGGTGAACCGGGACGCGTGCTCGATCGCGCCTCGACTCAGTCGTTCGCGGAGCTCGGTGTCACGCACCACGCGGTCGAGCGCGCCCACGAACTCGTCACGACCGTCGACGAGCAACCCGCTGTGTTCGTGGGCGATCGCGTCGCTGTGCCCGGCGATCCGCGTCGCGACGGCGGGCGTCCCGCTCGCCCCCGCTTCGGTGATCGTCATCCCCCATCCTTCGCGGGCCGCCGCGCTCGCGACGACCCACGCCCGCCGGTAGAGATCGAGCAGCTCCTCGTCGCTGACGCGCCCGGCGAGGCGGATCCAGCGGTCGGCGCCCGTCTCCCGCAGCTGCGCCTCGAGATCCTCGCGGCGGTACCCCTCCCCGACGATCACCGCCTCGAGGAGCGGCTGGCGTTCCTTGACGCGGACGAGCACCTCGATGAGCTCCTCGAACCGCTTCACCGGGACGAGCCGGCCCGCGGCCGCGACCAGCGGCGTCGGCGACTTCTCGCCGCCCGGAGAGAAGCGGCCGTCGACGCCCGGTGGCACCACCGTGACGCGTTCGGGCTTGAACCGCAGCTCCTCGACGAGCTCCCGCTTCGACGACTCGGAGAGCGTGACGACCGGCGTCCGCCGGTAGAAGTGCGGCGCGACCTTCGATTCGAGCGCGTTCCCCATCGCGGCCAGACGCGGCGGCAGCGTCATCTGCCACATCTCCGCGTGCACGTGGTGGAGCCAGACGATCCGCGGTCCCTTTCCCCACACCGGCGAGAAGAACGGCATGCCGTTCCAGATCTCGACCAGACCGTCGCGCGAGCCGTGCCAGCCCATCATCTCGCTGAACGCGGCGCGCGGGAACACCATGTACCGCCCTGCCTTGCGGATGACGCGGTAACCGTCGCGCCAGCAGATCTGCGGGTGGCCGGCGGCGAACGACGTCCGCATGGTGACCTCGATGCCGGCCTGGCCCCAGAGCGCGGCCACCGTCGACGCGTGCACCTCCGATCCCCCCGCCTCGGGATCGTCCAGGTCGCGCCAGGCGAGCATGCAGACGCGACGAATGCCGGCATCGGCCGCGAGGTCGCCGATCTTGGCGATCTCCTCGGCCGGGTCGGGGACGCGCCGGGACGGCGTCGACGCAGTGGGGTCCATGAGTCGGGGAGAAATGCTAGGTGAGCGGGCCGCCCGAGGCCCTTCGGGGCCGCGCCGAGGCCCCTAGGCTCTGAGCCGTGCGATCGACCGGCGAGCGGCCGGTGGCAGGAGCGGCGGCGGGATCCTCGGTGGCGTGAGGCTCGGGCGCAAAGCGTCGCTGTGGATCAACGACGCCCTTGATCGCTACCTGCCTCCCGTCCTGCGCGACTCGAAGCTCTTCGGGAGCGTCGCCCGCCGGATGTACGGGCAGCTCACCGTGGACGTGGTCGACCTGAAGGACAAGGCGTTCTACCTGTCCCGGGCCGAGTTCGCCGCCTTCTACCAGAGCCTTCGCTCGCGCTTCGACCAGGGCGTCACCGACCTCACCCCGGAGTCGCTGGCGGGTGTGCTGCGTGCCGTGGAGGGCGACAGCGTCCTCGACGTCGCATGTGGTCTGGGGTACGTCTGCGAGCGGCTCGCTCCCGACCACCGTGTCGTCGGCTGCGACGTCGCCGTCTCCGCCGGTCGCCGCGGCACCCACCCGAATGTGCGTTGGTGTGACGGGAACGTCGAGGAGCTGCCGTTCCGGGACGGGTCCTTCGACACGGTCGTCTCGACCCATACGCTCGAGCACGTCCAGCACCTGGGCATCGCGCTCGAGGAGCTGCGCCGCGTCGCGAGGCGCCGGGTCGTCGTGGTCGTCCCGCACCAGCGGCCGTACCAGGCGACGTTCAACCCTCACATCCACTTCTTCCCCTACCGGTTCTCGCTGCTCGCCTGGACCGGCACCGAACGCCCGCACACCCTCGACCTCGTCGGCGGCGACTGGCTGTACGTCGAGGACGCCGTCCCGGGCACGGCTCCGCGCTCCCCGTAGCATGGTTGCCCAGTGACACGGACGCTGATCATCGTTCCGGCGCTGAATGAAGAGGAGAGCCTTCCCGCCACGCTCAAGGAGCTGCGGGAGGTCGTCGACAAGCACGACGTCGCCGTCATCGACGACGGCTCGACGGACGCGACCGCGGACGTCGCCCGCCGGGCCGGTGCGGTCTCCGCGGAGCTCCCGTTCACGCTCGGCGTCGGCGGTGCCGTGCGCGTCGGGCTGCACTACGCCCAACGCAACGGCTACGAACGCGCCGTCGTGATCGACGCCGACGGGCAGCACGACCCGGCCGGGATCACCGCCCTCCTCGATGCACTCGACGCCGGCGCCGACATGGCCGTCGGGAGCCGGTTCGCCGATCCGACCGGAGAGTTCCGCGTCGGTCGTACCCGCCGGCAGGCGATGCGGTTTCTGGCGCTGATCGTCCGCGCGCTCACCGGCCAGCGCTACACGGACGTCACGTCCGGGTTTCGGGCCTACGACCGCCCGGTCATCGAGCTCCTCGCGCGCGAGTATCCGGTCGAATACCTCGCCGACGCGGTCGAGGCGCTCCTGATCGTGCGCTACGCCGGGTTTCGCGTCGACGAGGTGCCGATCAGGATGCGACCCCGCGCCGGCGGAGTTCCGTCGACACGCCGGTTGAAGCTGATCATCAACTACCTCCGGCTCCTCATCGGCATCCTCGGCTCGGCGTCGCGCCGGGCCCGTCTCCGAAGCTGAGCGTGCCGCCCGCCGGCTCCCGGGCGGTCCGAGAGCGCAGCCTCGTAGGCTGCCGACCTGTGAAGCTCACCGGCGAACGCCCGATGGAGGGCGCGACGCCCGACTCCCTCCTCGCCTTCCACGACGCGGGCTACCGTGAGGTGGCAGCCCGGCTCGGGCCCGGGACGGTGCTCGACATCGGGTGCGGCGTGGGGGACGAGACCGCGCGGCTCGTGCAGCCCGATCGTCTCGTGATCGGCGTCGACTACGACGCCGACACCGCGGTGTCGGCGGCCGCCGATTGGGCACCCGGGGGCAGACGTGGGAGCGCCGTGCGCTTCGCCGGCATGGACGGCTCCGGCCTCGGCTTGCGCGACGGCAGCCTCGACTGGGCGTGCTCGTCGCACATCATCGAGCACTTCACCGCGCCGGAACTGCACGTCGCCGAGCTCGCCCGTGTCCTCACCGACAGCGGGACGGCGTACGTCATCACCCCGAATCGGCCCGCCGACTTCGAGAACCCCTTCCACGTCTACCTGTTCGAGGCGCCCGAGCTCGCCAGCCTGCTGCGACTCTTCTTCTGCGACGTAGAGGTGTGGGGACTCGAGGGGTCGGAGGAGCTCAAGGCCGACTTCGCCGCCCGGCGCGCACGAGGCGAGAAGATCCTCAAGCTCGACGTGCTCCGCCTCCGCCACCGGATGCCGCGCAGTTGGTACGTGTGGTCGTACGAGCGCGCGTTGCCGCTCGTGTACAAGGCGCTCGGAAACCGGGGGTCGGGCATCGGGTCCGGCCTCGACCAGTCTCATTTCTTCATGACGCGCGAGATCACCACCACGACACCCGGCCTCTTCGCGATCGCCCGGTCGCCACGCCGCGCGGTGGCCACGGCCCGAGCCCGATGAGCCCGGAGGCCGTCGGCGGCCTCGGCAGCACGGCGCAGCCGGTCGACGCGCCGAAGCGGATTCGATTCCCGTGCTTCGACGGCTTTCGCGCCATCGCCGCGATCAGCGTGCTCGTCACCCACGTCGCCTATCTGAGCGGCTTCAACACCAGATCCGCGCTCGGCGCGTTCACCGCTCGCATGGACGTCGGTGTCGCGGTGTTCTTCCTGATCTCCGGATTCCTGCTGTATCGACCGTTCGTCGCGGCTCGGTACGACGACCGGCCGCGTGAGGCAACTCGCGCGTACTTCTGGCGTCGTGCGCTGCGGATCTTTCCCGCATACTGGCTTGCGCTCACCATCACGATCTTCGTGCTGCACGTGCCGAGCGACGTTCCCAGCGCGAAGGATCTGCTCCTGTACTACTCGCTGACCCACCTCTACAGCCTCGGGAACATCTTCGGCCCCATCCTGTCGTCGTACACGCTGGTCACCGAGGTCGCCTTCTACGTGTTCCTCCCCATCTTCGTGTTCGCACTGAGCCACGTGGGGGGCGCGGCGGAGCGCCGCGTGCGCTTCGACCTGATCGCGCTGGCCGCCCTGTTCGTCTTCGGTGTCACGTACCGCATCGCAGTGGCGTACGGATCCTTCGGCCTCACGCGCATGGGTCAGCTCGAGAACATCCTGCCCGGATGGATCGACGTGTTCTCGGTCGGAATGGTGCTGGCCGTGGTGAGCGCGTGGCTGTCCCACCGCGATGCTCGCGAACCCATCTGGGCGAGGCTGCGCGTCTTCCCGGCGGCGAGCTGGAGCATCGCCGTCGCCCTCTTCGTGGTGCTGTCGCTCTGGATCGGCCGGCCCCCGTCGGGCAGCCCGCACTACACGTTCTGGGAGGACCTCGGGATCCACTACTTCTATCTGGCGATCGGGTTCTTCTTCCTGCTCCCGGGCATCTTCGGTCCGCAACGGTCAGGCCGGGTACGGCGGCTCCTGCAGTACCCGGCCGTGCAGTGGCTCGGGCTCATCTCCTATGGGCTGTACCTCTGGAACGAGACGTGGCTCGAGAAGTACGTCGAGTGGAGTGGCCGCGCGAACGGCGTGTTCCCCGAGCCGTCGCCGTTCTGGACAATGTTCCTCGCCGTGTTCGCCCTGAGTGTGGCCGCCGCCACCGTGAGCTACTACGTCGTCGAGCGGCCGGCCCTGCGGCTCAAGTCCCTGGTGCCCGGCTGGCGGTCCGTCCCGGCGCGCCGCGGCTGAGCGCGCGCTTCGGGGGTGCGCGTCAGCCCTCCGCCGACACCGGCCCGACGAACACCGCCGCTGGGAGCCCGAGGTCAGCCATCTGGCCGAGTCGGTCGCGAGCGCGCTCCGGGACGCGCGGATTGACGCTGGCGCCGAAGACGTTGCCGTCGACCGACGGCACCAGGTCGGTTCGACCGGTGGCGTTCAACTCCGCGATCACCTCCGATCGCAGGCGGTCGTAGCGGGCGCGCTCGGCCCGGTTGCGTGGGTCGTGGTACGCAACCTGGACCACGCCGGGCTTCGCGCGCCAGGCGCGGATGTCCTCTCCTCCGACGCTGAGGTGCACGAGCGCCGTGGCCTGATCGGGGCGGATCGTGCGGTGCTTCGTGACGGCCGGACCGAACGGCTTGAGTGCCTTCACGTCATAGCCGGCTCGCTCGAGCTCGTTCATGAACCCGAAGCCGGGAGCATGGATGTTGACGGGGTCGAACCACGTGACGAGGTACCGGCCGTTCGGGCCCGTTCCCTCCATCGAGCCGCGGGCGAGGGCCCTCGTGGTCGGGGGGACGATCGCACCGAGGGTCCGGGACAGTCGGGGCGCCTGAACCTCGGCGGACGACGCGTCGACCGTGAACAGCGTCGCGAAAAGGACGGTTGCGGCGACCAGCGCCGTCGCTCCCGCAGCTGCCCATCGGCGCGGCGATCGGACGCGCCGCATGACGAGCGCGGCGGCGGTCCATCCGACGGCGAGGACGAGCAGCGCCGTGAGCACCCACGCCCAGAGGACCAAGTAGAACCACACGAGGCCGAAGATGCGACTGATCGAGATCAGCGCGAGCACGAGCGAGGCGCCGAGCACGGCGTCGAGGCGCAGGAGCGATCGGTGCCGCAGCCGCCACGCCGCGAACACGCTCCCCACCCACACGACGAGCAACCCGATCCCGGGCAGCGTCGAGCCGGACGCCGCCTCGCTCTGGCCCGTGAGGAGCTGGCGATTGGCGAGATCCTGCGTGACCAGCGTCCACGGGTTGAGGTGCACGAGCAGCACGTCGATGCCGTCGCGCAGTCCCACCGGCGACTCGGGCGGGTTGCGGAAGTAGTCGTACAGGACCGAGAGGTTCCCGGGCGAGCTCGTCAGCTGGTCGACGACCGGTGGTATCCAGACGAGCACGGCGATGGCGGCGCTGATCGTCACCCACCCCGCGAAGCGGCGCACCGCTGTCCGATTGCGACGCCGGCGGTAAGTGCGAATCGATGCATACGCCAGCACGCCCACGCCGAGCGCGACCGTCGTACCGAGGTACGGCACGTGCGTCTGTGCGCAGAACGACCCGGCGAGCGCGGCGACCGGCAGCATGGGAAGGTCGTCGCACGCCACCGACCAGACGGCAAGGATGAAGACGAAGAACCACAGCACCGGCATGTACGGGTTCCACGGTTGCGTGAGGATCGTGGTCCCCAACGCACGGGTCAGCACGGCAAGCACGGCCGCGACGCCGAGCACCAGCCAGACCCCGCCCCGCCGGTGCGCGATCCACAACGCGGCGCCCATGGCGAGCACGTTCAACGAGACCGCCGCCGCCTCCAACGCGAACGACGCCGCCCCGAAGAGCTGGTAGAAGGGCCAGAGCGCGTAGAAGCTCAGCGGGCCGGGATGACTCCCCTGACTCCCGAGCTGACCGATCCTGCCCGTCAGGCCGATCAGCGGCGGGTGGCTGCTGAAGACGTCCCGCACGCGCATCTCGGTCCACGCGAAGTCCAGCACGGGATACCAGTGCGTGCCGTGCAACACCGCGAGGGCAACCGCGAGCGGAACCGTCAGCACGACCAGCAAGCCGATGATCACGACCGCGGGGCGCGGGCGCGGTCCCTCACCGAAGATCAACCGACGCACTGGGACTCGGCGAGACGTTCGCGGCGTACTCGGCGCGCGATCCTCCTCGAGAACCTCAGCGACGTCCTGGACCGACGAGCTGGGCGCGCGGCCGGGATTCACCGAACGGCGAGTATAGGAAGGCCCAGTCCCGGAGATTCCCTCGCTGCTCGCCGTAGCATGGACCTTCGCGCCGGGCCCGTCTCCGAAGGGAAGCACCATGATCGACCTGCCCAGGGGATCACTCAGTGGTCAGGCGCACATCCTGATCATCGTCGCGACGCTGCTGACCGCGTTGTTCATCGTTCGGCTGGTTCGCGCCCGACAGCTCCGGAGCAAGTACGCGCTGCTGTGGGCGGTGGTCGGGACGATGCTTCTCGTGCTGGCGGCGTTCCCCGGTGTTCTCAACACCGCATCGGACTGGCTCGACGTCACCTATTCCCCGACCATCTTCCTGCTTCTCGCGGTGGGCTTCCTCTTCCTCATCGTCATCCACTTCTCGTGGGAGCTGTCCCGTCTCGAGAACCGGACGCGCACGCTCGCCGAGGAGCTCGCGTTGCTGAAGGCGCAGCTCGACCTCGAACACGGCGTCGATCCGGCCCGCACAACGCCGGCCGAGTAGGGACACGGCCGCCCGCGACACCGTCGGCGCGGACGGGATCCGGACACCCGACTGTTACAGTGCGCGTCCCATGCGGAGCGCCGGTCGGGAGAGCCCCGACGAGGACCTGTCCCCATGAGCGCCCAACTGGCTGACGAGCGCACCGCTGACGACCAGGTTCGGACGAGCCCTCGTCGGCGCGCGCGTCTCACCCCCCGTCAGCGCAACTTCGTCGTGTTCGGGATCATCGCGCTCGCGTTCCTGATCCCACTGCTCGGGCTCCTGCGTTCCCAGGGGCCGTCCATGGAGGAAGGCTTCATGCTGGTCTTCCCCGAACGCGTCCTGCACGGCGAGCTCCCGAACCGCGACTTCCTGCACCTCTACGGCCCCGGCAGCCTCTGGGTGCTCGCCGGAGTGTTCAAGACGTTCGGTGTGTCCCTGACGGCGGAGCGCCTCGTCGGGCTGCTCCAACAGGTGGGCGTCGTGCTGGGCGTGTACGCACTCGCCCGCCACTGGGGGCGGACGATCGCCCTCCCGTGCGCGCTCGTCTCGCTCGTGATCATCGTCCCCCCCGTCGGGCTCACGGCCCTCGGCTGGGTCGGCGGCGTCGCGCTGGGGTTGCTCGGCACGGCACTCGCGCTCGAGAGTCGTCGGCGCCCCGACAGGCGACGCGCACGCCGCGACGCGTTCCTCGGCGGCGTGCTGCTCGGCTTCGCTCTCCTCTACCGGATCGACCTCGTCCTCGCCGTCGGGCTCGCGACGATCGTGATGCTGCGTGGCGCAGGACGACCGCGATCGAAATGGTTGCTCGGCGGCATCGCGGCGGGAGCATCGCCGTACGTGATCCAGCTCGCCACTGCGGGCGTGGGGAACACCTTCCGAGGCATGATCCTCGACCCGGTCGTGTACCTCCGCGGCGGCCGCCGGCTGCCCATCCCACCTCCGTGGAACCACCTCGACGGTTTTCTCCAGAAGGTGGGAGCGATCGAGCCGCTCTCGTGGCCGATTCCTTCGTTCTCGACCTCGCAACAGCTCACGATCTGGTTCTTCTTCCTCCTCGCCTCGGTCGCGTTCCTGCTCTTCGTCGCGTTCTGGCGCCTGCGACAGGACCGGACGTCGTTCACGGCGCGCGTGCTCGCCACCGTGGCGGTGTTCAGCGCGGGGCTGCTGCCCCAGGCCATCCAGCGGGTCGACTCCGCCCACTTCGCGTGGGTCAGCTGTGTCCCGATCGCCTTCCTCCCTGTCGCCGTCAACGAGGTGCTGCGGGCGAACGCGCCGCGCCTGCGGGCGAGCGCGAGGCGCCTCCTTGCCGGAACGTCCGTGCTCGTGTTCGTCCTGGCCGTCCTGCCGTACTTCACCGCGCGCACGTACGTCGACTTCTCGCTGCAGAGCATCGGCGTGCATCGCATCGCGTACAGGATCGAGCACAAGGGCCGGATCTTCTACTACGGACGTCCGGAGGCGGCGCGGGCCGCCAACGAGCTCCTGCCCGTCGCCGACCGCATCTCCAAGCCGGGCGAGCGCCTGTTCGTGGGGCCGACCGATCTCCGCAAGACGCCGTACAGCGACGCGTACCTCTATTACATGCTCCCCGACCTCGACCCGGCGACTTACTACATCGAGATGGACCCGGGCGTCGCCAACGACTCGGGGTCGGGGCTGGCGGAGGACCTCCGGTCGGCCGACATCGCCATCTTGTCGTCCATCTGGAACGACTGGGACGAGCCGAACAACGCGAGGAAGTTCGGGTCGAACCGGCCGAACGAAATCCTGAAGCGGGACTTCTGCCTAGTGGAGAAGTTCGGACGCGGCGGCGTCTACGAGCTGTACCGGCGCTGCAACAAGTAGGCGGTAAGTTGCCGGGCGTGCGCACGCTCGTCATCACCCCGACGTACGTCGAGGCCGAGAACATCGACGAGTTCCTCCGGCGGGCACGTGCCGCCCTCCCGAGCGCGGACATCCTCGTCGTCGACGACAACAGCCCCGACGG
>DATFXK010000012.1:0-4480 GCA_035316005.1 Acidimicrobiia bacterium
AAGACGGGAGCCGAGGTCGCGTCGCCCGCCACGACCGCCGGGTGGGTGAGGGACGAGGAGAACCCGACGACCGCGCCGTCGCTCGCGTTCGTGCCGGCGCGGCGCGCGAGATCGGCCGCGAGCACCGGACCGGTGAATGCCACGTCGGCAACCGCTTCGGCCAGGGACTCGGCGACGATCGCGGCCTCGACGCCGCCCGCCAACGGCCTGCCGTCTCCGCCGTCGCTCCGGAGCTCGAGCCAGCCCGCGTCACGGACGGCGCCGGCGAGGCGTTTGGTCCGGGTCTCGTCGGCGAGATCCGCCACCGTCGCCGGCCCGAGCTCGTGCGCGAGGCGGCGCGCCGAACGACGGAGCTCGGCCTGCTCGGGGGTGTCCCGCGTGTCCACGACGCTTCAGCGCGAGAGGATCGACACGCCGGAGGTGCCGGGTGCGCCGTACAGGTGCGTGTATCCGACCGAGGGATCGCCTGGCGCCTGCCGCTTCCCCGCTTGGCCTCGCAGTTGGAGGACGATCTCGTGCACCTGGCGCAGGCCGGACGCTCCGATCGGCTCGCCGTTCGCGATGAGACCGCCGTCGGTGTTCACCGGCAGGCGGCCGTCGATCTCGAGCGCGCCGTCGGCGACGAGTGCCTCCTGTTCGCCGTCGGCGCAGAAGCCGTTCTCGGCGAGATGGATGACCTCGGCGCCGGCGTCGGTGTCCTGCAGCTGGACGATGTCGACGTCCTCGGGCCCGATGCCCGCCGTCTCGAACGCGGCTCGCGACGCGTCGACCGTCGGGCCCGGCGTCTCCTCGACCGGGAGCCACGGGCTGTGCACCTCGAAGGCTCCGAGGCGACGCGTGCGCACGGTCGTGGCGCGGAGGTAGACGGGCGTGTCCGTGTAGCGGCGGGCGTCCTCCGCCCGGCACACCACGGCGGCGGCCGCGCCCTCGTCGGGGCTGCAGAACATGTACTGGGTCAGCGGATAGTTCAACATCGGCGACGCGAGAATCTCCTCCTCCGAGAGGGGCTTGCGGCGGAACGCATTGGGATTCGACGCACCGTTCCGGTATCCCTTCGCCGCGACCTTGGCGAGTGTCCCGTGCGAAACGCCGTGGTCGTGCATGTACTTGTTGATCTTCATCCCGAAGAACTTGGTCGTGAGGAAGTGACCCACCTCGCCGTACCACGACGGGCACGCGTACTGACGGGGGTCGGCGCTGAACGCGCCCGGAAGGTGCTTGTCCATCCCGACCGCGATTCCGAGGTCGTGGTCGCCGAGGCGGATCGTGTTGGCGGCGAGCGTCAGTGCGCTCGCAGCGGTCGCGCACCCGTTGTACACGTCCGTGAACGGGATGCCCGTGAGGCCGAGAAGTCCGACGACGGCGTCGGGGTTGTCGACCTCGTAGCTTCCGCCGAAGGCGAACTGGATGTCGCTCCACTCGACGCCGGCGTCGGCGAGGGCGCGGCGGATCGCGACGGCGCCCATCTCGATGCCCGACACGCCGGGGAACCGGCCGAAGGGATGGAGTCCCACCCCGACGACGGCGACGTCGATGCTCATGGGCTTCGCCTCCGTAGTCAGTCGACCGGCCGGAACGCGAACGTCACGACCTCGTTCCCGTCGTCGTCGGTGCGGAACGGCACGACGACGAGCTCCATGTCCATCCCCTCCGTCAGCCGGTCGGGGTCGGCGTCGGTCAGCCGCGCCTCGACCTTGACCTCGCCGGGGAGCTCGACGTAGCCGACGCCGAAGGGGACGAAGTCGTCACCCGAGGCGCCGTCGTACGGCGGGGACGGCGGGGGGAACTCCTGCGTGGTCCAGGCCCAGAGCCGCCCGCGCCGGGCGAGCAGCTGCTCGCGCATGTCCGTGGAGGCGCAGCGCGGGCAGGACCCCTGCGCCGGGAACGTGACGATGCCGCACGCTCCGCACCGGCTCCCGATCAGCTGGGGATCGGCGGAAGGCCACGTGAAGATCCCCTCGGCCACGGGAACTCGCGTCATGTCGGCACCACCCGGGCGCGCAGCTCGTCCTTCACGACCTTCCCCGTGGCGTTGACCGGGAGCGCGTCGAGGAACTCCACCGTCCGCGGCACCTTGAAGTTCGCCATCTCCCCGCGGGCCCACTCGATGAGCACGGCCGGCTCGATCGGCGGGCCCGGTTCGAGCACGACGAAGGCCTTCGCGACCTCGCCGAGGCGCGCGTCGGGCACGCCGATGACCGCCACCTGCGCGATCCGGGGATGGCGCAGCAACAGGTTCTCGATCTCGGCCGGGTACGCGTTGAACCCGCCGACGATGAACATGTCCTTGATGCGCCCGACGATCCGAAGGTAGCCGTCGGCGTCGATCGTGCCTAGGTCGCCCGTGTGCAGCCATCCGTCGGCGTCGATCGCGGTGGCCGTCGCGTCGGGATCGTCGAGGTAGGCGCGCATCACGGTGTCGCCGCGCACCAGGACCTCCCCCGCCTCTCCGGCGGAGGTCTCCGTTCCCGACTCGGCGACGGTGCGCACCTCGAAGCCGGGCCACGGAACGCCGACGGTCGTGGCGATGTGCTCGAAGTCGTCGTCGGGCCGGCTGCCGGTGACCGTTCCCGCCTCGGTGAGCCCGTAGCCCGTCAGCACGCGTTCGAACGGCATCTCCTCGCGCACGCGCCGGATGAGCTCCACGGGGATGTCGGCCGCGCCCGTCACCGCGACGCGCAGGCTCGAGATGTCACGGCGTGTCCGGTCGGGATGGTCGAGCAGAGCGTGGTACATCGTCGGCGGACCGGGCAGCACCGAGATCCGCTCACGCTCGACCAGCTCGAGCACGACACCAGCGTCGAACACGGCGACGGGGACGATCGTGGCGCCTCGCATCAGCGACGCGAGACAGCCCGCCTTGTAGCCGAAGATGTGGAAGAACGGGTTCGCGATGAGGTAGCGGTCGCCGCCGCGCAAGTCGGCCCAGTCGCACCAATCGAGGTACGCCCGCAGCGTCTGGCCGTGCGCCATCACCACGCCCTTGGGGTTCCCGGTCGTGCCCGAGGTGAAGACGACGTCGCTCGGGTCGTCCGCGCCCACGCAGTCGAGGCGCCGGTCCACGTCCGCGTCGGAGACTGCCGTTCCCCGGGCCACGAACTCGTCCCAGCCGACACTCGATTCCTCCGAGTCACCCGACAGCAGGACGGTGTGCTCGAGTGCGGGGAGCTCGATGCCGGCCTCCGCGAGCAGCGCCGGGTAGTCGGTGTCGAGGAAGCCGCGCACGGTGAACAGCACGCGGGCACGGCCGCGGCCGAGCACGTACGCCGCCTCGGCGCCCCGGAACCTCGTGTTGACCGGGACGAGCACACCCCCGGCCGTCGTCACCGTCAGCGCGGCGACGATCCACTCGAGCGAGTTCGGCGCCCACACGGCGACGCGGTCGCGCGGCTCGATGCCGGACGCGACGAGCGCCCGGGCCCCACCGGACACGAGAGACGACAGCTCGGCGAAGCCGACGCGGCGATCGCCGTCGACCACCGCGTCGGCGTCGCCGAACCGCTCCGCCGCGTCCCGGACCATGGCGGGAATCGTCGGCCAGTTGACCTCGCTGCGCACGGGCGCCCCCCACCGGATCTCCGAGAACGACCCTAGCAGCAGCGGAAAGCTTACTTCCACTGAGCGAATATGGGCTTATCATAGTGGGGCCCGACCGGGGAGATCCGGCACCGATGCTGCTGCACGACCATGAGTACCACTCCCTCACGGTGGCCGACGTGGTGGAGGAGACCGCCGACACCAGGTCGTTCGTGCTCGAGATCCCCCCGGCCCTCGAGCAGGCGTTCGCGTACACAGCCGGGCAGTTCTGCACCTTTCGGGCGACGATCGACGGCGAGCCGGTCGTGCGCTGCTACTCGATGTCGAGCTCGCCCGACACGCCCGACCGCTTCACCACGACCGTGAAGCGCGTCCCGGGCGGGCGCATGTCGAACTGGATGAACGACGACCTCGCCGCGGGCGACACGATCGAGGTGCTGCGTCCGTCGGGCTTGTTCGTGCTCCAAGACACCGACGCACCTGTCGTCGCATTCGCCGGTGGCAGCGGTATCACCCCGGTCATGTCGATCGTCAAGAGCGCGCTCGCCACCACCGATCGACGGATCCGGCTCGTGTACGCCAACCGCAGCGCCGACTCGGTCATCTTCGCCGACGAGTTGGAGCGGCTCAGATCGGCGTCCGGTGGACGCCTTTCGGTCCATCATCATCTCGACTCGGAGCGGGGTTTCCTCGACGCCGCGCAGTGTGCCGCGTTGGTCGGTGACGACTCGGATGCCGACTTCTATCTCTGCGGCCCCGGTCCCTACATGGACACGGTCGCGGCCGGGCTCTCCACGCTCCTCGTCCCATCCGACAAGGTGTTCATCGAGCGGTTCGTCCTTCCCGAGCCGGCGCCTGCCGTCGACCACGTGGCCGTCGCCGAGTCACTCGTCGTCCGGCTCGAGCATCGGGAGACGACGCTCGATTACAACGCGGGCGACAC
>DATFXK010000013.1:0-2889 GCA_035316005.1 Acidimicrobiia bacterium
TGGCACGAATCACGGTCCTCGACCCGACCGCGGCGCCGCCCGAGGTCGATCCCGACCCGGGGCCCGACGCCGGGGGCCTCACCGGCCGCGTAGTCGGCGTCCGCTCGGATCGGACGTGGCCGTCGTTCGAGTGGGTCCTCGACGAGTGGACGCGCGAGCTGCGCGCCGCCGGGGCGCAGGTGCGCCCCTGGCGTGCCGGCAACCGCATCGGCGACGACGGCATCCGCACGTTCGCCGAGCTCGACGACTTCGCGACCGATGTCGACATCGCCGTCATCGGCCTCGGCAACTGAGGCTCCTGCACCTCCTGGAGCGTGCACGACACCGTCGCGGTGGCCTCCCGGGGGAAGACGGCGGTCGTCGTCGTGACAGCGGAGTTCGAGCACCTGGCCCACACCATGGCCGCCAATGCCGGGCGGGCGGGTCTGCGCGTCCACGTGCTGCCATACCCGCTGGAGTCGCGGCCGGAAGCCGAGGTGCGCGACATCGCGCGCGAGCACTGGCCTCGCCTGCTCGAGACGCTCGGCGTGAGGTCGTAGCTCGGTGAGCGACGCACACAGCGAGATCGCGGGGCGCGTCGACTGCGGTCCCGAGGGATGCGAGCTCGACTGGCTGACGAGCACACGGATCGAGGTCGACGGCGACCCGGCCGCGTTCCAGAAGCTCGCGACCGACGCCGGCTGGGGTGACGGCTTGCCCGTCGTCCCTCCGACCGAAGAGCGAGTTCGCGAGCACTTGGTGGCATCGGGCCGGTTCCCCGACGAGTGCATCGCCGAGCTCCCACCCCGCAACGGCCGCTGCACCGTCGAGAAGCTGGCGGTGAACGCGGTGATGGCGGGCCCACCTCCGGAGGCGATGCCGCTGCTGTGCGCGGCGGTCGACGCGATGGCCGACCCGGCGTTCAACCTCTTCGCGCTGAACACGACGACCTCATGCGTCGTGCCCGGGGTGTTCGTGAACGGCCCCGCACGACACGAGCTGTCGATCCCGTTCGACGCCGGCTGCTTCGGGGGAGTCGCCGGCCCCGCGCCCGCGATCGGGCGCGCTCTCCGGCTCGTGATGCGCAACGTCGCCGGCCAGGTCGTCGGCGTCAGCTCGAAGAGCGTGTTCGGTCAGCCGGGCCGGGTGGCGGGGATCGTCGCGGGGGAATGGGAAGAGCGCTCGCCGTGGGCGCCGCTCGCCGAGCGGCGCGGCGTCGCCGGCAACGCGGTCACCGTGCACGGTTGCACCGGCACCGTCGACATGGCCGACATCGTCGCCGACAACGGCCGGGACCTGCTCGAGGTCATCGGCACGTCGTTGGCGTTCCCGGGCACGAACGCGTTCATCGGGTCACACCACGGCGCCGAGATCCTCGTGTGCCTCGCGCCGCCGTGGGCGGATCTCATCGCCAAGGCGTGTCCCGCGATCGAAGACGTTCAGGAGCGGTTGTGGGCGCACGCATCCCTGCCGGTCGCCCGCTGGCCCGAACCCCACCGCGAGAAGGCCGTCGAGAATGGCCGAGTCGACGGTGACGGCATGGTGCACCTCGTCGAGAGCCCCGAGCACATGCTGGTCATGGTGTGCGGCGGCCTCGGGAACCTCCACGCGCTCGCACTGCACAGCTTCGGGCCCACCCGCGCGGTCACTCGCGCCTTCTGACGTAGCGTGCGAACGTGACCCTCCGCGTGATCAACCAGCTCGGGCCCAAGGCGGCCGAGGCGATGAAGGCGGCGGTGCCCGATGTCGAGGTGATCGAGGCCGGCGCCGACCCGCTCCCGCCCGACGTGCGCGCCGACGTCCTGTTCGGCGGATGGGGCCCGCACTCCCTCGACCACGCGCAGCGCGTGGACTGGGTGCACCTCGCCGGCACCGGGATCGACAGCTTCCCGGATGAGCTGTTCGACGGCCGCACCGTCACCTGCGCGCGGGGCGCGTCGGCGATCCCGATCGCCGAGTTCGTGCTGGCGGCGATGCTGGCCTTCGAGAAGCGGCTGCCCGAGACGTGGATCCACGAGCCGCCCGAGCGCTGGAACTTCGCCCCGCTCGGCTGGCTCAACACCCGCACGCTCGGGCTGGTCGGGCTGGGTGGCATCGGCGTGGCCGTCGCCGAACGCGCCCTGCCGTTCGGCATGGAGGTGCGCGCCCTGCGGCGCCGGCCCGAGCCCAGCCCGCTTGCAGGCGTCGAGGTCGTCGGATCGCTCGAGGAGCTGCTTCCGGTCGCCGACCATCTCGTGCTGGCGGCGCCGGCGACCCCGCGCACCCGCCACCTCATCGACGCCGGCGCGCTCGAGCTCGTGAAGCCGGGTGTGCACCTCGTGAACATCGCCCGCGGCGCGCTCGTCGACCAGGACGCGCTCCGCGTCGCGCTCGACGACGGACGGGTCGCGATGGCGACGCTCGACACCGTGGACCCCGAGCCCTTGCCGGAGGGTCACTGGTTCTATTCGCATCCGAAGGTGCGGCTCAGCGCCCATGTGTCGTGGGCGTCGCCCGCGGGCATGGCGCGCACACTCGAGATCTTCGTCGACAATCTCAGCCGGTACGCATCCGGCGAGCCTGTGCTCCACGTCGTCGACGCCGACGAGGGGTACTAGCACTTGGCGAAGCTGATCTATTCGTCGATCTCGTCACTCGACGGCTATGTCGCAGACGAGCAGGGGAACTTCGACTGGGCCGCGCCGGACGAAGAGGTGCACGCCGCGGCCAACGACCTCCAACGGCGCATCGGGACGATGCTCCTGGGGCGCCGGATGTACGAGGTCCTGGCCCCCTGGGAGACCATGGACACGAACGGTGAGCCGTCCGTCATGGCGGACTTCGCGGCACTGTGGCGGGGGACGGACAAAGTCGTGTACTCGAGGACGCTCGACGACGTGCCGAGCGCGCGGACACGCCTCGAACGGGACT
>DATFXK010000014.1:0-4062 GCA_035316005.1 Acidimicrobiia bacterium
AGGCGCCAACGTGAAGCCGCAGTTGCCGTTGGCGATCGTCGTGACGCCGTGCACGGTCGACGGCGACGCCAGCGGGTCCCAGAACAGTTGCGCGTCGTAGTGCGTGTGCGGGTCGACGAACCCGGGGCAGACGACGAGGCCCTCGGCGTCGACCGTCTCCGTCGCGGGCTCGTCGATGGCGCCGGGCTCGGCGACGGCGACGATGCGCCCGTCGCGCGCGCCGACGTCGGCCCGGCGGCCGGGTGCCCCCGTGCCGTCGACGAGGGTGCCCCCCTGGATGAGGTAGTCGAGCAACGGGACCTCCCCCCGGTCCGGTCGGTGAAACGCGTTCTATTTTGGGGTGCGGTTCGCCGGATGGCAACCGCGGCCGGATATCCGGCGCGGGTTGGCGGCCGCCTCGGCTACCCATGCCCGGTGGCAGATCGACACTTCGACGACGCCGAGCTCGCCGCGCTCTACGACGTGCTGCATCCGTGGGAGTCACGCGACGACCTGGCCTTCTATCTCCCTCTCGTGCTGTCGGCGGATGCGGTGCTCGATGTCGGGTGCGGAACGGGCGCGCTGCTGCATCGGGCACGGGAAGCGGGGCACACCGGATGGCTCTGCGGGCTCGATCCAGCTGTGGGGATGCTCGAGCAGGCCCGGAAGAGATCGGACATCGAGTGGGTCCGCGGTGACCTCTCCGGAGTCGGTTGGGGTCGAGCGTTCGACCTGATCGTCATGTCGGGCCATGCCTTCCAGGTCTTCGTGACCGAGGACGAGCTGCGCTCCTCGCTCGTCGCGATTCGGACCGCGCTCGCCGACGACGGCAGGTTCGCGTTCGAGACTCGCAACCCGTTCGCTCGCGCATGGAAAGAGTGGACGCCTGAGAACGCGGTCGAAGCGACGGACGCGTCCGGAGTCACGCTGCGGATGGCGCACCAAGTGGACGAGCCCGCGACTGACGAGGTGGTGAGCTTCACCACGACGTACTCGAGTCCCGGATGGGATCACCCACAGGTGAGCCGCAGCACCCTGAGGTTCCTCGACGCGCAGTCGCTGTCGTCGTTCCTCCTCGACGCCGGCCTGGTAATCGAAGCGCAGTTCGGTGACTGGGGCCGCGAGCCGTTGACCGACTCGAGCCCCGAGATCATCACGATCGCCCGACGCGCGTGATATCCACCGGCCGTGCCGGTTCGAGATGTACCGTTCGCAAAACCGGTGACCCACCGGGGAGCGAGATGCCCGACCTGGCGCAGCAAAGCGGTGCGGACTTTGCCGACGCGGCGTACACCCTGCTTCGGAAGATCGTCGGTGTCATCGCCGTGTTGTTGCCGTTCGTACTCATCGCCGGAAACTGGTGGTTGACGGGGCACCAGATCGAAGACTCGATCAGCGCCTACTACCACACGCACATGGGCAACGTGTTCGTCGGTTCGCTCTGCGCACTCGGGGTCTTTTTCTTTTCGTACAACTACAAGCCACTGCCCGGGTTCAACCTGGACAACCGGCTGAGTTGGATCGCCGGCGGCGCAGCGATCATCGTCGCCCTCCTGCCGACCACCAGGACCGGGCATGTTTCCGACGCCGACCACGTCGTCGGGCGCATCCACCTCAGCTTCGCCGGACTCCTGTTCGCTCTGCTCGCCGTGTTCGCGTACTTCCTGTTCCCGAAGTCGAGTGGTCAGATGACGCCGAGGAAGATCATCCGGAACCGCGTGTACAGAACGTGCGGCGTGATCATTGCGGTAGCGATCATCCTCATCCCCATCTCGAACGAGTGGCCCCCGCCCGACTGGTTGCACTCGTTCTTCTGGCTGGAGACGATCTGCGTCGTCGCGTTCGGCGTCTCGTGGTTGATCAAGGGTGAGTTTCTCGGCATCCTGGCCGACAAGGAGCCGGCGCCCCTACCCTCGGGCGGAACCGGATAGCCGGAAGGGGCCGCGGATGGCCGGGGGGACGCTTCCGACCAGGGTCGTCTGGGTCATGCTCGCGAGCTGCGTCCTCGCCGCGGGCACGCTCGGCTTCGTCATCGGGGCGTTCGTCGTCGGTTCGAACGAGACGGTCCGTGAACTGCTCCCCCCTCCGCAGTCCGGCATCGTCCCCGGCGGCGTCACCCTGACGTACGTGGCGCCGACGCTCCCGAAGCCGGACGGGCCGCCTCCGCGTGACGAAGCTGCGGCCCGCAAGCAGGTCAGGCGCGCGATCGAGGTCGCAACTGCGGGATCGAGCACCGACGCCGAGCGACTCGCGAGCATCCAGGACTCCGAGGGACAGGTGGAGCTACGTCAGGAGATCCTCGTGCACTTCCCGCAGGTGCCGCTCGACAAGATCACCGCACGCGTCGACGAGGTTCGGTTCCTCAACCCGACCACCGCAGGCGTCCGGTACACGATCCTGCTTCCCGGCTACTACATCCCCGAGATGGCGAACCGGATCGGGCGGGTCGTTCTGGACCATGGCACCTGGAAGGCCACGCGCGAGACCGCGTGCGCCGACCTCGCGCTCGGCGGTGTCACGTGCCCGCCGCGCTAGGCGCGGCCGACGCGGTCCCAGACGAGGGCAGCCGTGCGCTCGACACCCTGGAACGTCATCGGCTTGGTGCTGAGCGTGAGCGTGTCACCGTCGAGCTCGGCGAAGCGCACCTGGGCGTCGCCGACCCAGTTCGGGAATGAGCACACCTCGATGTGGTGGACGACGGCGCCCTCGTCGGCGCGCACCTCGAACGGACCGGCGTACCCGAGATAGGTGCTGATCGCCGCCGACCGCTCCTCAGGAGTGCCGCCGAGGACGTCGTCGTCGCGAAACGGCGTCCGGCCCTCCGCCATGATCTCGACCGACATGTATCCGTGGTCGTGGTACGAGATGAAGCCGACGGGGTTCTCGCCGAGGGGATCGACGACGGAGCCGTCGCTACCGGTGTTCTTCCACGACCGCAGCCGCCAGGTCCCGACCAGATCGTCCGGTTTCAGCATCGCCATCCTTTCGCGGCTTGCGCCGGGTTCACGATTGAAGGGGGCTGAGGGCCTCGGCCGCCGACGCCAGCGCCGCCAGATGGTCGTCGACCGACTCGAAGCCCGAGCCCATCGTGTTCACCGAGAGATGCGTCGCCCCGGCGTCGCGCCACTTGCCCGCCTGGCGCGCCAGCTTGTCGAGGTCGCCTTCGGCCCAGGTGATGCGGCCCTCCATCCCGATGCGGCGGCGGTCGCGTCCCGCGTCGGCGGCCGCCTTGCGCACGATGTCGTGCGCCTCGTCGAGTCGCTCGCCCGGCGGGACCTGCGGGAACCACCCGTCGGCCAGCCGTCCGACCCGGCGCAGGGCGGGCTCCGCCACCGCACCGAACCACACCGGGATCGGCCGCTGCACCGGCAGCGGCGCGAGACCGGCGCCGGTGACGCGCTCGTACGCGCCGTCGAACGTGAGGCTCCGCTCCGTCCACAACCGCCGGAGCAGCGTCACCTGCTCCTCGAGCCGCCGGCCCCGGTTCGAGAAGTCCTTCCCGAGCGCCTCGTACTCGACCGCGTTCCATCCGATACCGACGCCGAGACGGAACCGCCCGCCCGTGAGCAGGTCGACCTCGGCCGCCTGCTTCGCCGCGAGGACCGTCTGACGCTGGGGGAGGATGATGATGCCGGTCACGAGCTCCATCGACGTGATCGCGGCGAGGTAGCCGAAGAGCGCGAACGGCTCGTGGAACGTGGTCGCTACGTTGTACGGGCCGCGCCAGTCGCGATGCACATCTGGGTCGGCGCCGACGACGTGGTCGTACGCGAGGACGTGCGTGAACCCGAGCTCCTGCACTCTCTCGCCGTAGGCGCGCACCGCGCCGACGTCGCCGCCGAGCTCGGTCTGCGGGAAGACGACTCCGATCCTCACGACAGATCGGGAAGGTTCAGAGCGAGGTTCGGGTACTCGATCCCGCCGTCGACCTCGAGGAGCTTTCCGGTGACGAAGCTGCTCGCCGGCGACGCGAGGTAGAGGGCGGCGATCGCGATGTCGTCCGTCTCGCCCAACCGGCGCAAGGGCGTCTTGGAGACCATCTCGTTGCGGAGGTCGTCGTTGGTGAGCACGATCTCCAACGCA
>DATFXK010000015.1:0-5320 GCA_035316005.1 Acidimicrobiia bacterium
AGCGACCAGTCGACCTCGTCCTTCTCGAACGCGACGCGGTGGGCCTGCAGGATGCGCTCGAGCTTCGGGTGCACGGTGAAGCCCTCGGGACGCGACGTGAGCCCCTCGACGACGCGCTCGAGCACCGACCGGTCGACGCCCGTCACGACCCGTACCGACGGGTCGGCCTGCGGCGCCTGTAGGCGCGGCTCGCTCGGCGCGTCGGGAGTGGCGGCGCGGCTCGGGTCGGGCGGCGCGCTCTTGTGCGTCTCGCTGAACGCGGCGTCGAGGCGGGCCTTGAAGTCCTCGCTCACGGCGGCGGCTTCGTCGGCCGTCATGTCGCCCTCGCGCACGAGCGCATCGACGTAGCGGGTGCGCGGCGACGGGTGGCTCTGGATGAGCTCGTACATGCGCGGCTGCGTGAACGCGGGCTCGTCGGCCTCGTTGTGGCCGTAGCGGCGGTAGCAGATCATGTCGACGACGACGTCCTTGCGGAACGTCTGCCGGAACGCAAACGCCAGGCGCATCACGCGGACGCACGCCTCGGGGTCGTCGCCGTTCACATGGAAGATCGGCGCCTGCACCATCTTGGCAACATCGGTCGCGTACACGGCCGAGCGGCCGATCTCCGGCGCGGTCGTGAACCCGAGCTGGTTGTTCACGACGAGGTGCACGGTGCCGCCGACGTCGTACCCCGGCACCTCGGACAGATTGAGCGTCTCCGCCACGACCCCCTGCCCGGCAAAAGCGGCGTCGCCGTGCAGCAACACCGGCAGGACCTTGCGTCGTTCCTGGTCGCCCTTTTGGTCCTCCTCGGCCCGGGCCATGCCCTCGACGACGGGGTCGACGGCCTCGAGGTGGCTCGGGTTCGACGCCAGCGTGACGACGATCTCGTTGCCGGCGGGCGACGCGTGCTTGCCCGTCGCGCCGACGTGGTACTTGACGTCCCCCGAGCCCTGCGCCGACATCGGGTCGAGCTCGCCCTCGAATTCGCGGAACATCTGCGAGTACGACTTGCCGACTACGTTCGTCAGGACGTTGAGGCGGCCGCGGTGCGGCATGCCGAGGATCGCCGCCTCGACGCCGTCGTCCGCCGCCGCAGACAGCAGCGCGTCGAGCATCGGGATCGTGCTCTCGGCACCTTCGAGGCTGTAGCGCTTGTGGCCGAGATACTTCGTGTGCAGGAAGCGCTCGAAGGCCTCGGCGGCGACGAGGCGCTCGAGGATCCTTTCCTTCTCCTCACGGGTCGGCTCCCACACGACACCTTCCACGTGCTCCTGGATCCACGCCTTCTGGTCGGGCTCCTGGATGTGCATGTACTCGACGCCGATCGTGCGGGCGTAGGCGTCGCGAAGGACGCCGAGGATGTCGCGCAGCGTCATGGTGGGCTCGCCGGCGAGGCCACCGGTCGGGAACTCGCGGTCGAGGTCCCAGATCGTCAGGTCGTAATGGTTGATGTCGAGCTCGGGATGGGTCTGCGGTTCCTTCGTGCCCAGCGGGTCGAGGTTGGCGATGAGGTGGCCGCGCACCCGGTACATGTTGATGAGCTGCTGGACGCCAACCGCCTTGTCGGTCGAGGCGAGCGCGTCCGGCTCACCGACCGCGGCGGCGGGACTCACGTCCACGCTCCACCGTGCCGGCTCGTACGGCACCTCGTAGCTCTGGAAGATGTCGTCGTAGAACTCGTCGTTGCCGAGGAGGAGGTCGTGGACGACGGCGAGGAACCTTCCGCTCTCGGCACCCTGGATGACGCGGTGGTCGTACGTGCTCGTCAGCGTGATCGTCTTGCTGACGCCGAGCTGCGCGATCGTCCGCTGGTCGGCGCCCTCGTATTCGGCCGGGAACGCGATCGCGCCGACGCCGACGATGAAGCCCTGGCCGGGCATCAGCCGGGGCACCGAGTGCATCGTGCCGATCGTGCCCGGGTTGGTGATCGTGCCGGTGGTGCCGGCGAAGTCCTCGGGCGAGAGCTTGCCCGAGCGCACCTTCCCGATCGCGTCCTCGTAGGCGTCGTGGAAGGCCTTGAAGTCGAGCGTGTCGGCGCGCTTGACGTTGGGGACGAGCAGCGTGCGCGATCCGTCGCTCTTCTCGACGTCGACGGCCAGCCCGAGGTTCACGTGCTCGTGGCGCACGACGTTCGGCTGCCCGTCGACGACCTCGAACGACGAGTTCATGACGGGCACACGCGCCAGCGCCTTCAGCACGGCGTAGGAGATGAAGTGCGTGAAGCTCACCTTGTCGCCGCCGGTGCGGGCGAGGTGGTTGTTGAGGATCTGCCGGTTGACCTCGAGCAGCTTGGCGGGGACGGTGCGAACCGAGGTCGCGGTCGGGACGCCGAGGGATGCCTCCATGTTCTCGACGATCCGCGCCGTGGCCCCGCGCAGTGGGACGGGCCTGTCGCCGTCGGCCGGTGGAGCCGGTGACGGTGGCTGCGGCGCGGCGGAACCTTCGGGCGCGGGCGCGTGACCTTGCGGCGCCGGAGGCCGATATTGGGTGGGCGGCGCCGGCGCCGGGCGGGTCCGGGCGGGCACGGCCGTGGGCGTGGGCGCGGGCGCGCCGTCCTCACGGTGGTCGAAGAACTCGCGCCACTCGTCGGGCACCGACTCCGGGTTCTCGGAGTACCGGGCGTACATCTCCTCGACCAGCCCGGAGTTTGGCCCCAGGTCCTCGAACTCGCTCTCTGCCATCGCTCCTCCCGAGGGGGCGCCGCGCCGGCGTCCCCGGCGGCCGTCGTGGCTCAGCGGCGCACCAGCTCGGCGACCTGGAAGGCCAGGTCGAGCGACTGGCGTGCGTTCAACCGCGGGTCGCACATCGTCTCGTACCGGTGCTCGAGGTGGTCACCGAGCACCTCCTCGGTGCCGCCGAGGCACTCGGTGACGTTCTCGCCGGTGAGCTCGACGTGGACGCCCCCGGGCCACACGTCAGCGGCGGCGCAGGCGGCGAAGAAGCCGCGCAGCTCACCCATGACGTCCTCGAAGCGCCGTGTCTTGTAACCGCTGTCGTGCACGAAAGTGTTCCCGTGCATGGGGTCGCACGCCCAGACGACCGGGTGACCCGACATGCGCACCGCCCGCAGCAGCGGCGGGAGGCACTCCTCGACCCGGTCGGCGCCCATCCGGCTGTACAGCACCAGGCGGCCCGGGGTGCGGGCGGGGTCGAGGCGCTCGCACAACGTCAGCACGTCCTGGGGTGACGAGTCGGGACCGAGCTTGACCCCGACCGGGTTCTCCACGCCCGACAGGAACTCGACGTGGGCGCCGCCGGGCTGGCGGGTGCGCTCGCCCGCCCACAGCAGGTGGGCAGAGCAGTCGTACCAGCGCCCGGTCAGGCTGTCGCGCCGGGTCAGCTCCTCCTCGTACTCGAGGACGAGGGCCTCGTGGGCCGTGAAGAAGTCGACCTGGTGGAGCTGGACCTCGGCGTCGAGGTCGATGCCGCACGCGGCCATGAACCGCAGGGCCCGGTCGATCTCCTGGGCGACCGCTTCGTAGCGGCGACCCTCCCGGCTGGTGGCGACGTACTCCAGGTTCCACTGGTGTACGCGCCCGAGGTCGGCGTACCCGCCCTTCGTAAAAGCGCGCAGCAGGTTGAGTGTGGCGGCCGACTGGTGGTAGCTGCGCACCATCCGGCGCGGGTCTGGCGTGCGGGCGGCGGCGTCGAAGGCGAAGTCGTTGACCATGTCGCCGCGGAACGACGGCAGCTCCACTCCGTCGCGGGTCTCGGTGGGTGCGGTGCGGGGCTTCGCGAACTGACCGGCGATGCGGCCCACCTTCACCGCCGGCACGCCCGTGCTGTACGTGAGCACGACCGCCATCTGCAGGATGATCTTCAGCTTGTCGCGGATGGTGTCGGCCGAGAAGGCGTCGAACGACTCCGCGCAGTCGCCGGCCTGCAAGAGGAACGCCTTGCCCGCGGCCACGGCGGCCAGCGACTCCCGGAGCTGACGCGCCTCGCCGGCGAAGACCAGCGGAGGCTGGCGGCGGAGGTCCGCCCGCGCCTCCTCGAGCGCGGCGGCGTCGGGCCACGCGAACTGCTGGCCCGCGGGTCGGGCCCGCCAGCTGTCCGGCGTCCACGAGCCGAACATCCGAGGTGGCTCGGATGCGGCGAGCGGGTCCTGCATCAGAGGTATCCGCTGCCGGGTGGCGCCTGCGGCGGCGGCTGGCCCGACTCGAGGGCGCGCCGACGCATCTCTTCCATCTGCGCCTGCGCCGACATCTGCTGGGTGAACAGCGTCGCCTGGATGCCATGGAACAGGCCCTCGAGCCAGCCGACGAGCTGGGCCTGCGCGAGTCGCAGCTCGGATTCGCTCGGTGCTTCCCCCGTGAACGGGAGCACGACCTCGCAGAGCTCGGCCTTCAGGTCGGGCGACAGCACGTCCTCGAGCTCGTGGATCGACCGCTCGTGGATCTCGCGCAACGCCCGGCGCCCGGCGTCGTCGATCGGCGCCCGCCGGACCTCCTCGAGCATGTTGCGCACCATCGACGCGATCCGGATGAGCTTCGTCGGCCGGCTGACCTGCTCCTGCGGCGCGCTCCCGTCGCCTCCGCCTGCAGGCGCGGCCGGCTGTTGCACGACTTCGGGTTGCACGCGCTCGGATGTCGCGCCGGGTTCCTGTTCCACGGTGTCCTCTCCCTCCGGTGCCTCGGGAGCCTTCCCAGGATAGAAGGTGTCTCGAGCCGTTCCCGCAGGGTTCAGCCCGGCGTTCCCTCGCGCACGCCCGGCGGGACCCGGCCCTGCGCATCTTCGGTGCGCGGGCCCGGGACGTCGTGGAACCGGTACGGCTCGGGCTCCCGGCCCGGCTGGCACACCCAGCACTCGCCCGTCCGCCCCGTCTGCACGATGCGCAGCACCGCCTCGGCGATCTGGCTCGGCGGCATCAACGGGAAGTTCGCCTCCCGCAGCGCCCGGCGCTCGACCTCGCCGACGATGTTGGTGTCGGTCATGCCCGGGTTCACCGTGTTCGCCGTGATGCCCTTGGCGAGGAGTGATGGTGCGACGCTCCGAATGAAGCCGACGACCGCGTGCTTGCTCAGGTCGTAGACCGGATCGGGCGCGAACGGGATGATCCCCGCGAGCGACGACGTCGCGATGATTGCCCCGCCGCCCCGGCGCTCCAGGGCTCGCACCGCGGCGCGCGTGCCGTACACGACGCCGTCGACGTTGACCCGCATGATCAGCCGGTACAGGTCGTCCGGCAGCGTGTCGATGTCGGGGTGGCCGATCGCGATGCCGGCATTGAGGAACGCGATGTCGATGCCGCCGAGCTCGCGCTCGACGGTCGCGAACGCGTCGTCGACCTCACTCGACTCGCCGACGTCGGCGCGGTGGAACACCCCGCCGACGG
>DATFXK010000016.1:0-2953 GCA_035316005.1 Acidimicrobiia bacterium
GTGGGCCCGCACCCGCGAGCAGCAGTGCCGGTGGCAAGAGCCCGGGCGACATCGCCGCCGCGACGACCGTGACTGCGAGCGTCCCGCCCGTCCAGAGCTCGACGGCGGGCTCCGGCTCGAGCGCGACGTCGGCGTCGGCCAGCGCGCGTTCGAGCGCGGCGCGCGGCCGCCTGGGCAGCCGCCACCGCCGGGGGTTGGCGAGGGCTCGGGTGCGCTCGGCCGTGGCCGCCCGCCGGGCCGCGAGCGCCAGCGCCGCGACCAGGACGGGACCCGCGAGGGCGACGACGATGGTCAGCACACGAACCACCGATGATCGGGCAGCGGCGTGCCCGGCCGGCGCGGCGGTCGTGTCGGCGCGCCGGCGCCGGCGAGCACACCACCACGCCGTTCGAACAGGGGCCGCACCACGAGTGTGTCGGCGGATCCGGAGACGAGCTCGGCGATCGCGTCGACCCGCCGGGCACCGCGGGGCGAGCGCGTCACCTGCACGACGGCGTCGATCGCGGCGCCGATCTGCGAGCGCACTGCGACGAGCGGGAGCCCCGCCCCCGCCATCAGTACGAGCGTCTCGAGACGAGGCAACACGTCCGCCGCACCATTGGCGTGGACGGTCGAGAGCGACCCGTCGTGACCGGTGTTCAGGGCTTGGAGCATGTCGAGGGCTTCGCCGCCCCGCACCTCGCCGACGACGATGCGGTCCGGACGCATCCGCAGCGCGTTCCGCACGAGATCGCGCACGCTGACCGCCCCCGCCCCTTCGGCGTTGGGCGGACGCGCCTCGAGCCGCACGACGTGTGGTTGGGCCAGGCGGAGCTCGGCCGTCTCCTCGATCGTGACGACGCGCTCGCCGGGCGGGATCGCCCCTGACAGCGCGTTGAGCAGTGTCGTCTTACCCGCGCTGGTGCCACCCGAGATCAACAGGTTCCAACCGGCAGTGACCGCCCAACGCAGGAACGCGCCCGGCGCGCCGCCGGCGCCGAAGGCCTCGAGGTCGACGGGGCGGGCGCGGAAGCGGCGGATCGTCACGCACGGCCCGTCGAGCGCGAGTGGAGGAATCAGAGCGTGGAGACGCGACCCGTCGGCGAGGCGGGCGTCCACCATGGGCGACGCCCGATCGAGCCGGAGGCCGAGCGGCGCGACCACGCGCTCGACGAGTCGCACGATGGTTGACGCGTCGAGGTCGAGCTCCACGGCCTGGAGCTGCCCGGCGCGCTCGACATAGGCCTTCCCTGGGCCGTTCAGCATGACCTCACTCACCCGCGGGTCGGTGAGGAGCGGCTCGAGCGGCCCCAGACCGGACACCTCGTCGGTCAGGTCGCGCAGGAGCTGCTCGAAACGCGCCGCCGTGAGGAGCGGGGCCTCGTCGCGCAGCAGTTCGGCGAGCCGGGTGCGGACAGCGAGCGCGCGCCCGGCTCGGTCGTGCTCGTCGAGGCGCTCGAGCGGGTCGAGGCCGCCGGCGGCGACGAGGCGCCGGTGCACGCGCTGCTTCAGGGCGGCGTCTCCCGCCGACGGGGGCGGAGAGGACATGGGGATCGCGCTCATGCCGCCCGTCCCCGGCGATCCCCGAGCAGCCCCAGCCGGCCCAGCGCCTCGTTCACCGGTCGCGCCAGCACGTCCGGCAGGCGCGCGGGCAGGACGCCGGCGTCGACGGCGCGGGCGACCGCGGACCGGACCGGCACTTCCGCCAGCACCGGGCGGTCGAGCACGGCGGCGACGTCCCGGCGCCCGATCGCCCGGCCCGGCTCGGCCACGTGGAGGATCCCGGCGGCGTGGGCGAGCGGCGACGCCCGCACCGCCCGCCGGAGCGTCAAGTAGCAGCCGCGCACGACGACGACCGACACGTCGGCGACCTCGACCACGGCCCTCGCCGCCGGGCTCTCCGCCGACCCGACGTCGGCGACCGTCGGGACGAGCCCGTCGCGCAGCGCCACCGCCAGCGCGGCGCCGGCCTCGGCCGCCGGGAGGGGGGCCAGCGGCCGGGCCGGCGAACCCCGGGGGATCAGCGCGACGCCGTCGGCGGCCTCCACGGTGAGACGCTCGAGCGCGTCGGTGGGCGCCTCGGGCCCAGCGCCGAGCCAGTCCACGAGGCCGGTCGGTGGGTCGGACGCCAGCCCGAACAACGCCGGCTGGTCGCCGTCGAGATCGGCGAGCCGGGCGCCCCCGCGCCGGCCGAGGACGAGCGCGCAGGCGGCGGCGAGCACCGACGTCCCCGACCCGCCCTTGGGTGACCACAAGGCCAGGAGCACAGCTCCCCCTCCCTTCTCTTTTGCCTTCTTGCTCTTCTCCTTTTCTCCTTTTCTCTTGCGCGTCCGTGCGCGCGTGTTTCCGCGCGCGACGGGAAGGGGAAGGCGGGGGAACGCGAACGCTCCCCGACCGGGGAGCGTTCAACGAACGTAGGGGATCCATGAGCGAGATGTCAAGAGACGCGTAGGCTCGAACCGTCGTGAGCATCCGGACGAATTCCGCCGCGTTCTTCGACCTCGACAAGACGATTATCGCCAAGAGCTCGGTGCTCGCCTTCGGGCGGCCGTTCTACCGCGAGGGTCTGTTGTCGCGGCGGACGATCGTGAAGAGCTTGTACGCCCAGGTCGTCTTCATGCTCGTCGGCGCCGACGAGGAGAAGATGGAGAAATTGCGGGTCGCCATGTCGGCGATGACGCGCGGCTGGAACCGCGACCATGTCGCGTCGATCGTGCGCGAGACCTTGACCGACGTCATCGAGCCCATCATCTACGCCGAGGCGCTCGAACTGTTCGACGAGCACCACGCGGCCGGGCGCAAGGTGGTCATCGTCTCGTCGGCGCCGACGGAGGTCGTCGAGCCCCTGGGCGAGTTCCTCGGCGCCGACGAGGCGGTCGGCACGCGCGCCGCCGTCGACGCCGAGGGCAACTACACCGGCGATCTCGAGTTCTACGCGTACGGCGGGCACAAAGCGCAGGCCGTCCGCCAGCTC
>DATFXK010000017.1:0-37619 GCA_035316005.1 Acidimicrobiia bacterium
GCTCACGTCCGGTGCGGGCGCCGCACGGCCGACCGGGTCCGGCGGACCGGCACCGCTGATCCGGCCGAGCCCCTGCTCGCCTCGCTCGCTCCGCTCGCTCGGCTCGGGTCTTCGACCCGGGTCTCGGCCGGGCGGGCCGGATTGTCCGGCGGCCCGGCCGCCCATGCGGCGCCCCACACGTTCACCCCTCGATGAGCCCGTCGGGGGGTGCGGGGTGGGGGCACGAGGGTTGACCTGTGGGGAGTGGGGGCGTAGGGTGGCGCGAAGTGGAGGACGGGGGAGCGATCCGCCGTCCATGGGGCGACAACCGGCAGGCGAGGGAGCCAGATGTTCCTCGGGGAGTACCAGCACTCCCTGGACGCCAAGGGGCGGGTGATTCTGCCCTCGAAGTACCGCGACCAGCTGTCGGGCGGCGCCTACGTGACCAAGGGGAGAGGCGGTTGCCTCTCCGTCTATGCGGCGCAGGAGTTCAGCGAGGTGGCCGAGCAGGTACGAGAGGCGTCGAAGCGGGGTCGGCGGGAGCTCGACGCCGCACGGTCGTTCTTCGCCGGCACGGCCGAGGTCACCCCGGACAAGCAGGGCCGCATCGCGATCCCGCAGCACCTGCGCGAGTACGCCGGCCTCGACCGCGACGTGGTCGTGGCGGGGGTCTTCTCCCGGGTCGAGATCTGGGACGGCCGGCGCTGGCAGGAGCGCGACCGGGAGGGTGAGCACAGCCTCAACGAGTCCGACGAGCTGCCGGACTTCGGGATCTGACGAGGACGCAAGGCAGGCACGACCAGCACAGAGCAGTTGACAACCAACGGTGAGGCCCGTTTCGGGCCTGCCACCAGCCCCCTGGGCGACACGGTTGAGAGCCCCTACTCCGCCCGCTTTCCAACCGAGTCGATTCGGGGAGACAACCGAGCGGCGCTCGTTGTCCGGGGGGCTGGTCGCAGGCCCGGGGGCGCACGAGGGGGCGCGCGGGTGCCGGAGTTCGTACATCAACCGGTGATGGGCCGGGAGGTCACTGAGCTCCTGACGCCGGTGCCCCCCGGGCTGATCGTCGACGCGACGGTCGGCGGCGGCGGGCACGCCCGCCTCGTGCTCGAGGCCCGGGACGACGTGCGCGTCCTCGGCATCGACCGTGACCCGGACGCCGTGGCCGCGGCCCGGGACGCATTGGTGGGGTTCGGGCGACGAGCCCGCGTGGTGCGGGGAGGGTTCGAGGACCTCGCCGAGATCGTGAGCACCGAAGGCGAGGGGAACATCGTGGGGATCTTGTTCGACCTGGGCGTGAGCAGCCCGCAGCTCGACCGGCGCGAGCGCGGCTTCTCGTACTGGGCCGACGCGCCGCTCGACATGCGGATGGACAGCGCCCAGGAGCTGACCGCGGCCGAGGTCGTGAACACCTACAGCGAGGACGACCTCGCCGCCGTCATCGCTGGGAACGGCGAGGAGCGGTTCGCACGCCGCATCGCGCGCGCGATCGTCTCCGCCCGGCCGCTTTCGACGACCGGCGAGCTCGTCGACGCCGTGCGGGCCGGCATCCCGGCGCCGGCGCGGCGGCGCGGCCGTCACCCGGCCCGCCGCACGTTCCAGGCCATCCGGATGGAGGTCAACCGGGAGCTCCCGAACCTGGCGGCCGGGCTGGACGAGTCGGTGCACCTGCTCACCCCGGGCGGCCGCGTCCTGGTCATCGCGTACCACTCCCTCGAGGACCGTCTCGTGAAGCGCCGCTTCGCCACTTGGGCGGGACGCGAGGACACCGAGCCCCCCGGGATGCCCGTGGCGCGACCGCGGCACCCGCTGGTGCGCATCCTCACGCGCCGGCCCCGCCGGCCGGCCGCCGACGAGGTCGCCGCGAACCCACGGTCGGAGAGCGCGCGGCTGCGCGCCGCCGAGAGGGTGCAGCCGTCGTGAGCAGCGCGGCCACCACCCTCCGAGCGGCGCGTCCGGCCGCGCGACGTGCGCCAACGACGTCGCGCGCCGCGCGGCCGGCGCCGCTTCGGAGCCCGTCGGCGACGCGCAAGCCGCGGCTGCGCCTCGTCGACACCGAAGCCCGGGCGCAAGCACGCCGCGTCCGGCTGGTCGCATGGCTGGTCGGCGCGCTGGTCGTCGTGGCGCTGCTGGCGGCGGTTGCGTTCCACGTCCAGCTCGCCCAGGGCCAGCTCGAGCTCGATCGACTGGAGCACAAGACGGCCGCCGCGCGCGATCGGTACCAGCAGCTGCGTCTGCAGTTCGCCCAGCAGTCCTCGCCCGCGGCCATCACCTCCCGGGTGGCTGCGCTCGGCATGGTCCACGACGGCGACGTTCCCACCTATCTCGTCGTCCCCGACGCCGGCCCCTCCACCCCGTCACCCGACCAGACGTCCACGACGCTGCAAGACGGGTGGAAGAAGGTGAAGCCCCACCTTGGCACCCAGCCGTGACGCGCGCCTGACCCGAGGGCGCCGGACGGACCTCCGGAGCGGCAGGGTCACGAGACTCCAGCCCCGGGCGCGCCCGCTCCCGTCGCCGGCGGCTCGACGGACGGCGCGGCCGTCCCCGGCGCGCGTCCAACCACTTCGCCGCGTCGGACGCACCGAGCCGCGCCGGCCGAGCGGCGGGCCACGCAAGCCGCCGGTCCGCCGGGGGCCCGTCGTCGGGCCGTTCCTCCTGAAGGCGGCGCACACGGGGCAGCGGATCGCACGCGATCGCCTCGCGCCGGCGCTCCGGCGGGCCGGGCACACCGCGCACGAGGTCGGGCGCGATCAGCTTGCCGGTCACCGGCAACGGAGGCGGCAGCGGCAGGCGAAACTGCGCGCCTGGCGGCCGCGGCCGGGCACGACGCGGCGGCGTCTGGTCGCGCTGCTCGCAGCGCTCGTCATCGTGTTCCTGGTCGTCGGCGCCCGCCTCGTCGACCTCCAGGCGATCGGCCGCGAGCGCTACGCGCAGCTCGGACTGGACCAGCGTGTCCGCACCGTCGACCTTGCCGCCGAGCGGGGCAGCGTGTTCGATCGGAACGGCCACGACCTCGCGGCGTCCGTCCCTCAGCAGACCGTGTGGGCGAACCCGCGGGTCGTGAAGGACCCGGCCGCGTACGCGGCACAACTTGCACCCGTCGTCGGCGTGGACGAAGCGTCGCTGCGTGATCGTCTCGCCGAGCACAACAAGGGGTTCGTCTACGTCGCCCGCAAGGTCGACAGCGCGACGGCGCTGAAGGTGAAGGCACTGGCGCTTCCCGGTGTCGACTTCGTCCCGGAGTCGAAGCGGTTCTATCCGGACGGCTCGCTCGCCGCTCCCGTGCTCGGCTTCGTCGGCACCGACAACAACGGCCTCGCCGGGCTGGAGTCCCAGTACGACCACCGCGTCGCCGGGAAGCGGGGCGTGCTCCAGGTCGAGCGTGACCCGCAGGGCCGCCAGCTCCCCGGCGGCGAACGGCAGGTGCGCCAGCCGCAACGGGGCGGCGACCTCGTGCTGACCATCGACCAGGGGCTGCAGTACGAAGCCGAGCAGGTGCTGACGGACGGAGTGACGAGCGCAAACGCGAAGGGCGGGATGGCGATCGTGCTCGACGTCGCGACCGGCAACATCCTCGCGATGGCCAACGTCGAGGGCGCCGGCCCGGGCCACCCGGCGCGTCCGGCGCCGGCCGATCAACGCAACCGGTCCGTCGTCGACGTGTACGAGCCCGGCTCGACGAACAAGGTCATCACGGTGGCCGGCGCCCTCCAGGATGGCGTGGTGAACGCCGACTCGCCGTTCCCGACGCCGGGTCAGCTGACCATCGGCGGCACCGACTACAAGGACGAGGCGTCGCACCCCAGCACGATGAGCGTGCACGACATCGTCCGCCTGTCGTCCAACGTCGGCACGATCCAGATCGCGCGCAAGCTCGGGAAGGAACGCTTCGATGCGTATCTCCGCGCATTCGGGTTCGGCCAACCCACCGGGCTCGGGTTCCCGGGCGAGGCGAACGGGCTCGTGCTCCCGCTCTCGCAGTACACGGACACGAGCATGGCGTCGATGCCGATCGGCAACGGCCTCGCCGTCACCGCCATGCAGATGCTCGACGTGTACACGACGATTGCCAACGGTGGCACCACTCGTCCGCCCCGTCTCGTGGGAGCGACGCTCGACGAGAACGGCGTACGCCGCGACGAGCCGATGCCGGAGTCGCGACCCGTCGTGTCGCCGACCACCGCGGCCACGATGCGCTCGATGCTGAAGGACGTCGTGGCCAGCGGCACCGGCACGAAGGCGCAGATCGCCGGCTACGACGTCGCCGGGAAGACGGGGACGGCCCGCAAGCCGCCCTACGACAAGCCGCCCTACAAGTACGTGGCGTCGTTCGCGGGCTTCGCTCCCGCCGACTCGCCGCGGCTCTCCGCCATCGTCGTGCTGGACGAGCCGCAGAACGACTACTTCGGCGGACAGGTGGCGGCGCCCGTCTTCTCCCGCATCATGGAGTACGCGCTGCGGATGGAGCGGGTCCTCCCGACGAGCAACGTCTCGACGCCCGCCCCGGCCGCGTACGGCGCCCCCGCCGCCCCGGCCGATACCCTGACGCATTCCCCATGAACCAGCGGGAGGACGGCCCGTGCGCCTGCACGAGCTCCTCGGCGGAATCGGCGTTCTGGGGTGGGTGGGGGACCGGGGCGTCGACGTGAGTGCCATCACGCACGACAGCCGTCGCGTCGCGCGCGGCAGCTGCTTCGCGTGCATCCCCGGCGCCGTGACTGACGGCCATCTGCACGCGCCGGCCGCGGTCGACGCCGGCGCGGTCGCGTTGCTCGTCGAGCGGGAGCTCGACCTCCCGGTTGCGCAGGCGCGCGTGGCCACCGTCCGCGCTGCGCTCGGCCCGGCCGCCGCAGCGTTCTACGGCCACCCGTCCCGGCATCTGCACTGCCTCGGCGTGACCGGTACCAACGGGAAGACCACCGTCACGTACCTGATCGAGGCGATCGCGCGTGCGGCCGGACAGCGCGTCGGCGTGATCGGGACGGTCGGCGCCCGGGTCGATGGCTCGGCGCTGCCGCTCGAGCGTACGACGCCCGAGGCCGACGACCTCCAGGCGATCCTCGCGCGCATGCGCGACGACGGCGTACGAACCGTGGCCATGGAGGTGTCGTCGCACGCGCTCGACCAGCACCGCGTCGACGGGACATGGTTCGCCGCCGCGTGCTTCACGAACCTGAGCCAGGACCACCTCGACTACCACGGCTCGATGGCGGCGTACTTCGAGGCGAAGGCGCTCCTCTTCGACCCCGCCCGGACCGGAGCGACGGCGGTGAACGTCGACGATCGGCACGGACTCGAGATCGCGCGGCGGGCCCGTGACGCGGGGCTGCCCGTGATGACATTCGCCGAGTCCGGCGGGCCGCGCAGCACGCCGGTCGACGTCGTCGCCGAGGACGTCGAGCCGAGCAGCGCCGGAACGCGGTTCGCGCTCGTCATCGGCGAAACCGGCGAAAGCGCCACCGTCGAGTCGCCGCTGCTGGGCAGGTTCAACGTCAGCAACGCGCTGGCGGCTGCGAGCACCGCCCTCGTCGCCGGCCTTCCGCTCGACGCCGTCGTCTCGGGGCTGCAAGCGCCGCTCGCGATCCCGGGCCGCCTGGAGCGCGTCGACGCGCCCGGTCACCCGTTCACGGTGCTCGTCGACTACGCCCACACGCCCGACGCGCTCGAGCGTGTGCTCGACACCGCACGCCGGCTCGCGCCCGGTGGCCGCGTGATCGTCGTGTTCGGTTCCGGCGGCGACCGCGACCGGCAGAAGCGACCGGCGATGGGACGAGCCGCGGCCACTGGCGCCGACAGCGTCGTGCTCACGTCGGACAACCCCCGTTCCGAGGACCCCGAGCAGATCGCGCGCTCCGTCCTGGACGGACTACGCGATGGCCGGGCGAGCGTCGTCGTCGAACTCGACCGGCGCGCCGCCATCCACGAGGCGTTGCGCTCCGCCCGGGCCGGCGACGTCGTGCTGATCGCAGGGAAGGGTCACGAGACCGGTCAGACGATCGGTGAGCAGACCATCCCGTTCGACGACCGGGTCGTCGTGCGCGAGGAGCTGGAGGCGCTCGGATGCGCCTGAACGCGAAGGACGTCCTCGACGCCACGGACGGCGAGCTCATCGGCGCCGCCACCGCCCGCGCCGACTCGTACGCCATCGACACGCGTCGTCTGGAACCCGGCGGGTGCTTCGTCGCGTTGCAGGGCGACCGCGACGGCAACGACTTCGTCGACGACGCGTGGGCGCGCGGAGCGTCGATCGTCGTCGTCACGCGCCCACCGCATCAGGTTCCCGAGGGCTGCGCGGCCGTGAACGTGTCTGACACGCTGGCGGCCCTCGCTTCGCTCGGGCGCGCCGCGCGCCACCGGCTGGCTGCCGCGACCGTCGTCGGCATCACCGGTTCGGCGGGGAAGACCGCCACCAAGGACCTGCTCGCCGCCGCCCTCGGTCGGACGCATCGCGTGCACGCGAGCCCGGCGTCGTTCAACAACGAGGCCGGCGTCCCGCTCACCCTGCTGTCCGCGGGCGAGGACACCGAAGTCGTCGTGACCGAGATGGGCGCGCGGTTCGCCGGCAACATCACCGAGCTGTGCGCGATCGCCGAGCCGCAGGTCGGTGTGATCACGCACGTCGGCATGGCCCACGCCGGCCTGCTCGGCGGGCGGGAGGGGATCGCGCGCGTGAAGGGCGAGCTGCTCGAGGCGCTCGATCGCCACGGCACCGCCGTCCTCGACGCCGGCGACGTGTTCACGCCCGCGCTGGCGGCCCGGACGCGCGCGCGTGTCGTCACCGTCGGCGTCGGCGACGTGCCGAGCGCCACGGTGCGGGCCGTGGACGTCGTGCTCGACGACGAGTTGCGCCCCCGCTTCAAGCTTGTAACGCCGTGGGGCTCGACGGCGGTGTGTCTCGCAATGCGGGGCGAGCGCCAGGCGGTGAACGCAGCGATGGCGGCCGCGGTGGCGCTGGAGCTGGGCGCGCCGCTCGACCGGGTCGTCGAAGGGTTGGCGCGCGCCCAGACGGCGGCTTGGCGCATGGACGTGACCCGCACCGACGAGGGCATCACGGTCGTCAACGACGCCTACAACGCGAGTCCCACGTCGATGGCGGCGGCGCTGCGCTCGTTCCGGTACCTCGCCGCCGACAAGCGCCGGATCGCGGTCCTCGGTGAGATGCTCGAGCTCGGCGACCACGCCCGCGCCGAGCACCAGAAGGTCGGACGCCTCGCGGTGGCGTCGGACGTCGACGTGGTCATCGCCGTCGGCCCCGGAGCGCGACCGATCGCGGACGGTGCCCGTCTCGCCGGCGCCGGCCGCGCCCGAGTGATCGAGGTCGACGACGCCGACGCCGCCGTCGTCGCGGTCGCCGGCCTGGCCCGCGCCGGTGACGCGGTTCTTGTAAAGGCGAGCCGGGCCGTCGGGCTCGAACGCGTAGCCGAGGTGTTGACGGCGGCGGTCGGTGCATGATCGCACTGCTGCTGGCGGCGTCGGTGGCGTTCCTGCTCAGCGTATTCGGGACTCCCTTCCTCATCCGCGTGCTCCGCGCGCGCGGGATCGGTCAGACGATCCGCGACGACGGCCCGTTCACGCATCCACACGCGGCCAAGGCCGGGACACCGACGATGGGCGGGATCGCGATCATCGTGAGCGCGTTTGCCGGCTACGTCGTCGCTCACATCCGAACGGAGCAGCTCAAGTTCGCGCGCGCCGGCGTCACGCTGATGCTGTTGATCATCGGGCTCGCCGCGGTCGGGTTCATCGACGACTACCTGGGCGTACGGAAAGGCCGGAACCTCGGGTTGCGCAAGCGAGGCAAGACCTCCGGCATGCTCGCGGTGGCGGTGGGTTTCGCGCTCCTTGCCCTGCGCTACGTCGACACGTCGACGAACCTCTCGTTCACGCGTCTCATCGACCTCGATCTCGGAACGTGGCTGTGGGCCGCGTGGGCGATCGTCATCATCTTCGGGTCGGCGAACGCCGTGAACATTACCGACGGCATGGACGGGCTCGCCGCGGGTGCGGCGACGCTCGTGTTCTTCGCGTTCACCGTCATCGCGTTCTGGCAGTTCCGGCACCCGGCCGTGTACGGGTCGCTCTCGATGGCGACCGCGCCCGGCGGCTTCGCCGCCAACTCGCTCGACCTTGCCGTCGTGGCGGCGGGAATGGCGGGCGCGTGCGCGGGCTTCCTTTGGTGGAACGCGGCACCGGCGCGCATCTTCATGGGTGACACCGGCTCGCTCGCCCTCGGTGGCGGCATGGCCGGGCTCGCGCTGCTGACCCACACCGACCTGCTGCTGCCGATCCTCGGCGGCCTGTTCGTCGTCGAGACGCTGAGCGTGATCGCGCAGGTCGTCGCGTTCCGCGGTTTCCACCGCCGTGTGCTGCGCATGGCGCCCGTCCACCATCACTACGAGGTCGGTGGCTGGCCGGAGTTCACCGTGATCGTGCGCTTCTGGCTGTTCGGCGGGTTGTGCGTCGCGTTCGGGCTGGGTCTCTTCTACGCCGACTTCATCCGAATCCCGGGAGTGATCGATTGAGTCGCGTGCTGGTGCTCGGCCTCGGGGTCACCGGTGACGCCGTCGTGCGTCACCGCGCCGCCGCCGGTGACCACGTCGTCGTGGTCGAGGACGTGCCGTCCGGCGGCGAGGCATATCGCGACCGGGTCGCGGCGGCGGTCTCGGCCGGCTCCGAGATCGTCGAGCAGCCCACGCCCGCCCACCTGGCGGAGCTCGTGCACGAGACGGACACCGTCGTCCCGAGCCCCGGCGTCCCCCTCGGCCACCCGGCGCTTGTCGTCGCCCGCGAGGTCGGCGTCCCCGTCCGGGCCGAGGTCGACCTCGCCGCCGAGCTGGCCGCCGCCCGGGGGAAGATCCTCGTCGCCGTCACCGGCACGAACGGCAAGACCACGGTAACGACGCTCGTCACGGCGATGCTCGACAGCGCGAGCGGTGCCGCGCTCGGCGCCGGGAACATCGGCCTGCCGCTGCTCGATGCCGCCGACTCGGACGCCCGCGCGCTCGTCGCCGAGGTGTCGTCGTTCCAGCTGGCATGCACGACCGAGGCGTTCCGGCCGCGCGTGGCGGTGCTGCTGAACGTGGCACCCGACCACCTCGACTGGCACGGCTCGTTCGATGCCTACGTCGCGGCGAAGGCGCGGGTGTTCGCGCATCAACGCGGTCGCGACCGGCTCGTGTTCAACGGTGACGACGAGATCGCGGCGCGCCTGGCGGACTCCGCGCCCGCACAGCGCGTGGGGTTCACGCTCGGCTCGCGAGACGACATGTTCCGGATCGCGGACGGCTTGCTCGTCGACTCGAACGGTGAGCCGTTCGCCGATGCCGCGCAGATGCCGTTCACCGCGCCGCACGACCGCGCCAACGCGCTCGCGGCCGCGGCCACCGCGTTCGCCGCCGGCGCGACGCGCGACGACGTCGAACGCGCGCTGCGCGCGTACCCGAGGCTCCACCACCGCGTCGCGCGCATCGGCAACACTGGTGGGGTGGAGTACTACGACGACTCCAAGGCCACGAACCCGCACGCGACCTTGTCGGCGGTCGGCGCGTTCGACGGCATCGACGGCAAGGTCGTGTTGATCGCCGGCGGGCGCAACAAGGGACTCGACCTTTCCGTACTGCGCGAGCGCGCGCCGCGCCTGCGCGGCGTCGTCGCGATCGGCGAGGCCGCGGGCGAAGTCCAGTCGGTGTTCGAGGGCGCGGTCCCGGTGACACCGGCGGGGTCGATGGGCGCCGCTGTGGCGGAGGCGGCGCGGAGCGCACAGGGCGGTGACGTCGTCCTGCTCTCGCCGGCGTGCGCGTCGTTCGACTGGTACCCGAGCTACTCGGCCCGCGGCAACGACTTCGCGCGTGAGGTTGCGCGCCTGAGCGAGCGGGGTGTGGCGTGACGGCGGCGACCGCGACCTTCGGTGCCCTGCGCCAACGGTGGGTCAGCGCGGGCGCGTCCCGTCCGCCGAACTACCTGCTGTTGGTGGCTACGGTCGGCGTGCTCAACGTGGTCGGCGGCGTGATGGTGCTGTCGGCATCGTCGGTCTCCTCGCTGACCGACTACGGGTCGGCCTGGTACTTCTTCGAGCGCCAGGTCGCCTGGATCGTGGTCGCGGCGGTCGCCTTCATGGTGATGGCCCGGATCGACTACCACGCCTGGCGCAAGGCCGTCCGCCCGCTTCTCGTCATCAGCCTGGTGCTCCTCGTCGCCGTCCTCGTCCCCGGCATCGGCGTCGAGGTGGCCGGGTCGCGCCGCTGGCTCGGCACCGGGATGCTCCGGTTCCAGCCGACCGAGATCGCCAAGCTGGCGCTCCTCGTGTACGCCGCCGACCTGCTCGCCCGGCGGACCAAGGACCTCCACGACTGGCGGCGGGTGCTGCGCCCGGTCCTGATCGTGCTCGCCGTGATCGGGGCGCTCGTCGTCCGCGAGCCCGATCTCGACTCGACGATCGTGCTGGGCCTGATCGCGTTCGCCGTACTCGCCGCGGGCGGCGTGCGCCTGCGCCACCTGACCCTCGTCGGGGGGACGGCGGTGGTCGCGGGCACGATCCTCGCGCTGGTCGAGCCGTACCGGCGTGCACGTGTGTTCGCGTTCCTGCACCCATCGTCGGACGCGTCCAACGCGGGCTACCAGATCTCGCAGTCACTGATCGCGATCGGCAGCGGCGGTTGGACCGGTGTCGGGCTCGGCGCCGGCCGCGCCAAGTGGCTCTTCCTGCCCAACGCCCACACCGACTTCATCTTCGCGATCATCGGCGAGGAGCTCGGCTTCTTCGGATGCCTGCTCGTGGTGGGCTTGTTCATCGCGTTCGCAGTCCTCGGGACGCGCACCGCGTTTCGCGCTCCCGACCGCTTCGGGATGCTGTTGGCGGCCGGCATCACAGCGTGGGTCGTGGGACAGGCCGCGATCAACATTGGCGCGGTCATCGGCCTGTTGCCCGTCTCGGGGATCCCGCTCCCGTTCATCTCGTTCGGCGGCTCCGCCCTCGTGTTCACGATGGTGGCGGCGGGCATCCTCGGGAACGTCGCCCGCCAGGCGCGGTGACGCCGGCGGGGGACGGCGAGGTCTTCGCGGTGATCACCGGCGGCGGGACGGGGGGCCACGTGTACCCGGCCCTCGCGCTCGCGAACGAGCTCGTCGCACGCGGGCACGCCCGTGACACGATCCGGTTCGTGGGCGCGCGGCGCGGGCTCGAAGCGCGCGTCGTACCCGAAGCGGGCTACACGATCGACCTGTTGCCCGGGCGCGGGTTCCGGCGCCGGCTGGCGGCTGCGAACGTGGGCGCCGCCTGGGACAACCTGCGCGCCCTGGTGCAGGCGCGGGGCATCATGGCGCGCGCGCAGCCCGACGTCGTCGTGGGTGTCGGCGGCTACGCGTCGCTGCCGTCCCTCGTGGCGGCGCGCATGCGACGCATCCCGGCGGTGGTGCACGAGCAGAATGCCGCCCCCGGCCTCGTCAACCGGATCGCCGTGCGCCTGGGCGCCCGGGCGGCGGTGTCGCTCCCGGGGACGCCGCTCCGGGGCGCGGTGCTCACGGGCAACCCGGTGCGGGGCGAGGTCGCGGCGGTGCGGCGCCGGCCCGACCCGTCACGCCCGCTCGTCACCGTCTTCGGCGGGAGCCTGGGCGCCGGCACGATCAACGACGCCGCGCTGGGCCTGTACGAGCGGTGGCGGGACCGAGCCGACGTCGCTGTGCACCACGTCACCGGTTCCCGCAACTACGAGGCGTGCTCGGCCCGGTTGGCGGCCGTTCGCCGACCCTCCGACCGGCTCGACTACGAGCTGGTGGGCTACGAAGAGCACATGGAACGGCTCTACGCCCGCACGTCGGTCGCCGTGTGCCGCGCCGGCGCGATCACGGTCGCCGAGCTGGCCGCCGCCGGCGTGCCGGCCGTGCTCGTGCCCCTCCCGGGCGCGCCCGGCGACCACCAGACCCGCAACGCGGAGGCGCTCGTCGACGCGGGCGCGGCCATCATCGTGCCCGACGCCGACTGCGACGCGGCCCGCGTCGATACCGAGCTGGGCGGGCTGCTCTCCCACGCCCCCCGTCTCGAGGCGATGGGCGCCGCCGCGCGCACGGTGGGCCGGCCGGACGCCGCCGCCCGCCTGGCGGACATGGTCGAGGAGGCTGCCCGTGACCGTCGATGACACGCGGCGTGAGCTGGACCTCTCCGCGCCGCGGCGTGTGCACGTCGTCGGAGTGGGAGGCGCGGGGATGAGCGCGATCGCGACGGTCCTCGCCCGCATGGGCCACCGCGTGACCGGCTCCGACCTCAAAGAGTCACGCGGGCTCGAGCGGCTCCGCCTGCTCGGTGTGCGGGCCGACGTCGGCCATCGCGCCGAGAACATCCCCGCCGACGTGGACGCCGTGGTCGTCTCGACCGCGATCCCGGAGACGAACATCGAGGTCCGCGCCGCCGTCGAGCGCGGCGTGCCCGTGCTCCGCCGTGCCGACGCGCTGCGCGCCCTCACCGCGACCCGACGGACGATCGCCGTCGCCGGCAGCCACGGCAAGACGACGACGTCGTCGATGCTCGCGCTGATCCTGCGTGCCGCCGGCTGGCGCCCGAGCTTCATCATCGGCGGCGATCTCAACGAGGTCGGGTCGAACGCCGCCTACGACGACGGCGAGTGGCTCGTGGTCGAGGCCGACGAGAGCGACGGGACGTTCCTGGAACTCGCGCCCGAAGCCGGCATCGTCACGAACGTCGAGCCCGATCATCTCGACCACTACGGCGGGTTCAGGGACCTCACCGCCGCGTTCGAGCGGTTCTTCGCCGGGATCCCCGGCGCCCGCGTGGTGTGTGCCGACGACCCGCTGACGCGAGCGCTCGCGCGCACGGACGCCGGCGCCGCGTCGTACGGCTTCGACGCCGACGCCACGTACCGGATCGTGTCGTACGAGGGCGACCGCAGCGGAAGCCGTTTCCGCGTCCTGCACGACGGGCGCGAGCTCGGCGCCGTCGAGCTCCCCGTGCCCGGACGGCACAACGCCGCCAACGCGACCGGAGCCATCGCGCTCGCGCTCGAGCTCGGCGCGCCGTTCGAAGCCGCCGTCGAGGCGATGCGCGGGTTCGGGGGCGTCGCACGCCGGTTCCAGTTCCGCGGCGAGATCGGCGGCGTCACCCTCGTCGACGACTACGCGCACATCCCCGGCGAGATCTCGGCGATGATCGACGCGGCGCGTGAAGGCGGATGGCGACGGGTGATCGTCGTCTTCCAACCCCACCGCTACACCCGCACCGCCCGGCTCTGGCGTGACTTCGCCGACGCGTTCACGGGTGCCGACCAGGTCGTGCTCACCGATGTCTACGCCGCCAACGAGACGCCGCAGCCGGGGATCTCGGGCCGCCTCATCCTCGGTGCGGTGCTCGACGCGCATCCCGCCCTGCCCGTCGTCTACCTGCCCCGGCGCACCGACGTCGTGCAGCACGCGCTCCGCCTCGCCCGTCCGGGCGACGTGGTGCTCACGCTCGGCGCCGGCGACCTCACCACCGTGCCCGACGAGTGGCTGATGCAGGCCGCGTCGTGAGCACGTCCGCCGAACTCGCTTCGCTCGCGGGTGACCTGCGCGACCGCCTACCGGACGCCACCACCGAGGGCACGTCGTTCGCCGAGCTGAGCACCTACCGCGTCGGCGGTCGCGTCGCGGTGCTGGTGCGCGCGAAGGACGTCGACGCCCTCGCCGCCGTCGCCGAGGTGGCGCGTCGACATCGGCCCCGTCTGCTCGTGATCGGACGCGGTTCCAACCTGCTCATGTCGGATGTCGGCTTCTCCGGCCTGGTTGTGGTGCTCGAAGGCGAGTTCGAGGCGATCGAGCTGCCTGCCGGCGGAGCCGGCGAGAAGACGTTGCTCCGCGCCGGCGGTGCCGTGCCCCTGCCCGTGCTGGCCCGCCGGGCGGCGGCCGCCGGTCTCGCCGGCGTCGAGTTCTTCGTCGGGATCCCCGGTTCGGTCGGGGGCGCGGTGCGCATGAACGCGGGCGGGCACGGCCGCGAGACCGTCGAGGTCCTGCACCAGGCCTGGGTCGTCGATCTCCTGGACGGCGCCGGAGAGGCCGCGGCGCGGGCCCGGAAGGCCGAGGACCTCGATCTCGGCTACCGCCACTCGAACCTCCGCGCCAGCGAGGTCGTCACCGCGGCCGAGTTCGAGGTGACGCCCGGCGAGACCGAGGCCTGCGAGGCCCGCGTCGCCGAGATCGTGCGCTGGCGGCGCGAACACCAGCCGGGAGGCCAGAACGCGGGCTCGGTGTTCCGCAACCCGCCCGGCGACAGCGCCGGGCGCCTCATCGACGCCGCCGGGCTCAAGGGGCTGCGCGTCGGCGGGGCGGTGGTGTCCGACAAGCACGCCAACTTCTTCCAGGCCGAGGCGGGCGCGACCGCTCGCGACGTCATCGACCTCGTGGCCGAGGTCCAGCGACGCGTGGCGGAGTCCACCGGCGTCGAGCTCGTTCCCGAGCTGCACGTCGTCGGGGACGACGCGGGGTCACCATGACGACGAAGATGCGTTCGCGGACCGCGGCTGCGCCCCGCCCGGCGTCGAAGGCGATCGACCCGCGCATCCGGGAACGGCGCGTCGCAGTGTTGCGGGCCCAAGGTCGACGTCGCCTCCGGTGGATGGTCGGGGTCGTCGTGCTCGCGGCGCTGGCGGCGGCGGCGTGGGCCGTCACCCATTCGTCCCTGCTCGACGTCGAGCGCGTGCGCGTCACCGGGACGCAACAGGCGACGCCGGCCCAGGTGCGCTTCGCCGCCGGCGTCAAGCCCGGCGACGCGATCCTCTTCGTCGACACGGGCGCGATCGCCCGGAACGTCGAACGGGTCGCTTGGATCGACAAGGCACGCGTCGAGCGCAGTCTCGGGGGAGAGGTCGACATCAACGTCACCGAACGCCGCCCGGCGGCATTTGTCCGGCGCGCGCCGGACCGGGTCGCGCTCGTCGACGCGCGGGGGCGGGTACTCGCCGACGCCGCCCAGCCGCCGCCGAACCTGCCCGAGATCACCGGCCTGCGGGCCGTCCCCGAATTCGGCCGCGACGTCGCCCCGGTGGCGGCGGCCCGCGTGCTCGAGCAGCTTCCGCCGGCGCTGGGCTTGCGGACGACCCGCGTGACCGTCGCCAACGAGGATGTCACCCTCGCGTTGCGCGACGGGCCCGAGGTCCGTCTCGGGATGCCGCGGCGCGTCGCGGAGAAGGCCCGCGCTGCCGTCGCGGTGATCACGTCCACCGCCGCCGCCCCGCCCCGCTACATCGACGTGCGCGTTCCGGGCGCGCCCGTCGCCGGATGACCGGATCGCGCCGCCTCGCGCGAGCGCGTTGCTCGTGGGGTTCGTGTCAGCTACCGTTTCGCCGGCGACTGGGGTTGACATCACCGTCGATCCCGGCGCCGAACCACAAGGTTTCTCCGGGCCGTTGTGACCTGCGAGAATGCACCAACCCCCGGTGGGGCCGTGGGCGGGCCTCGGCGACGCGAAGCCGGAGGGTCAGACCCGTCCGACACGCGCCGAGCGAAGAGCAAAGAGGCCGACATGCTGCATGACGTGCAGAACTACTTGGCCGTGATCAAGGTCATCGGGGTCGGGGGCGGTGGCTGCAACGCGGTCAACCGCATGATCGACGCGGGCCTCAAGGGCGTGGAGTTCATCGCCGTGAACACCGATGCCCAGGCCCTGCTCATGAGCGACGCCGACGTGAAGCTCGACGTCGGACGCGAGCGCACGCGCGGCCTCGGTGCCGGCTCGGACCCCGAGGTGGGACGCGAAGCCTCCGAGGAGCACCGCGACGAGATCGAAGAGGTGCTCAAGGGCGCCGACATGATCTTCATCGCCGCCGGCGAAGGCGGCGGCACGGGCACCGGCGGAGCGCCGATCATCGCCGAGATCGCCCGCAGCGTCGGTGCCCTCACGATCGGGATCGTTACCCGTCCGTTCACCTTCGAAGGTCGACGTCGCGCCATCCAGGCGCAGAACGGCGTCGAGTGGCTCAAGGGCAAGCTCGACACGCTCATCGTGATCCCGAACGACCGCCTGCTCCAGCTGTCCGACGAGCACACCTCGATGCTGAACGCGTTCAAGATGTGCGACGAGGTGCTGCTGCAGGGCGTGCAGGGCATCGCCGACCTGATCACGACCCCCGGCTTGATCAACACCGACTTCGCCGACGTGCGCATGATCATGAAGGACGCCGGGACCGCCCTCATGGGCATCGGCTACGCGTCGGGCGAGGGCCGGGCGATCAGCGCTGCTCGCGCGGCCATGGCGAGCCCCCTGCTGGAGGCGAGCATCGAGGGCGCCCGCGGCCTCCTCCTCAACGTCTCCGGGCCATCGGACCTCGGATTGTTCGAGGTCAACGAGGCCGCCGAGATCGTCTGCCAGTCGGCACACCCGGACGCCAACATCATCTTCGGCGCCGTCATCGACGACGCCCTCGGGGACGAGGTCCGCATCACCGTGATCGCCGCCGGCTTCGATCGGTACGAGGGCGAGCGGAACCGCCGCCGCGCCGCCGACCTCCGGTCGCAGCCGCTCGGGCTGCAGGAGGAGGAGGACGCGGCCCTCACCCGGGCCCGCGACGACCTCGACTTCGACGACGACTTCGACGTCCCCGAGTTCCTGAAGTAGGGCCGCGGGCGGGCCCTTGGGGCACATCGCGCTCGAGGTCGACGCGGCGCGCATCGCGTTCACGGACCGGCACGACGGCGTGTCGCTCGCGCCCTACGACACCGCCAACCTCGGCTTCGCGACCGGCGACGACCCCGCCGCGGTGGCGGAGAACCGCCGCCGCGCCGCGCACACTGTGACCGGTGCGCCCGACGCGCGGCATTGGGCCTGGGTACGCCAGGTGCACGGTGGACGCGTGGTCGACGTCGCCGGGCCGGGTGGTGGCGGCGACGCCGACGCGCTCGTCACCACCAAGGGGGACGTCTCGCTCGTCGTGCTGGTCGCGGACTGCGCGCCGATCGCCCTCGTCGCCGGTGACGCCGTGGCCGCCGTCCACTGCGGGTGGCGAGGATTGACCGCGGGCGTGATCGCCGCCGCCGTCCACGCCACCCGCGAGCGGGGCGGCGCGCCCGTCCGGGCCGTCATCGGCCCCTGCATCTCCCCGGCGCGCTACGAGTTCGGCGTCGAGGAGCTCGACCAGGTGACGCATCGGGTCGGCCCGGTCGTTCGGTCCCGCACGAAGGCGGGAGCCCCGGCGCTCGACCTGCGCGCCGGCGTCGGCGCCGCGCTCGCCGCCGCCGGCGTGGCCGATCGCACCGACGTCGACGTGTGCACGTACGAGTCGGCCGACCACTTCTCCCATCGTCGCGACGGCGTCACCGGCCGTCAGGCGTTGATCGTGACGCGCGGATCGTGAGTGACGTCGCGGCCGCGCTCGCCGAGGTCCGCGAGCGGATCGCCGCCGCGGCGCGCGGCGCGGGCCGCGACCCGGACGCCGTGCGCCTCGTCGCCGCCACGAAGACGGTGCCGGCCGAGCGCGTGGCGGAGGCGGTCGCGCTCGGCGTCACCGACATCGGGGAGAACCGCGCCCAGGAGCTGATCGCCAAGGCCGACGCCCTCGATGAGCTCGTCCCGACGGCGGCGGCGTCCTGGCACTTCCTGGGACGCCTCCAGCGCAACAAGGTGCGGAGCCTCGCGGCTCGGGTCGCGTGGTGGCAGTCCGTCGACCGCGATCCACTCGGCACCGCGATCGCCCGGCACGCGCCAGGGGCGCGCGTGCTCGTCGAGGTCAACCTGGCCGGCGAGCCGCAGAAGGGGGGATGCGCGCCGGCCGACGCTGCCCGCCTCGTCGACGCGTTCCGGCAGGCGGGTCTGCACGTCGAGGGGCTCATGACGATCCCACCCGCGGGCGACGACCCGAGACCGTGGTTCGCGGCGCTGCGCGCGCTCGCGGGCGCCCTCGGTGTTTACGAGCTCTCGATGGGCATGACCGACGACTTCGAGGCGGCCGTCGCCGAGGGCGCGACGATGGTCCGAATCGGACGGGCGATCTTCGGGGCCAGGGCCTGATCGGTAGCCCGTCGCCGGTCGCGGGCGCCCGAGGTGCTTGCCACGATCCCGGCGCAGGGCGACAGTAGGCTCTGAAGGACGGGGAGGTAGCCGGACCCGTGGCTTCTATGTGGCGTCGAGCGATGGTGTACCTAGGGCTCCAGGACGACGAGGAGTTCGACTGGGACGCCGACTACGCCGACTACGACGAGTACGACGACGAGGACGCGAGCACCGCGCCCGCGCGCGAGCGTGAACGCGCGCACGCCCGCGCGCAGCCGCGCGACACGTCCGAGGTGCGCTCGCTGCACGGCGACCCGCGAAACGGCGACCCGCTCCACGAGGCGGTCCAGCCCCCTCCGACCGCGCGCAACGACTCGGGGTTGGTGCGGCCCGTACCCCGTGAGGAGCCGTCGTCGCTGGTGGCGCCGAGGCCACCGGTGATGCGACACCAGTCGTCCTCGCCGGTGCACGTGGTGGAGCCGGGCGGCTTCAACGACGCGCAGGAGCTCGGCGACCGCCTGAAGGCGAATCAGGCCGTCGTCCTCAACCTCCGCGGGCTCGATCGGGACCTCCAGCGTCGCCTCATCGACTTCTCGAGCGGTCTCGCGTACGCGGTGGGCGGGACGATGCGGAAAGTGGACGACCAGGTGTTCCTCTTGACCCCGACGAGCGTCGAGGTCTCGGAGGAGGACAAGGAGCGGCTGCAGGCGCGCGGCCTGTTTCGGGCCTGACGAGTGCAGCTCATCTGCTGGGTTCTGCGCATCTACCTCGTCGTGCTCGCGGCGCGCGCGATCTTGTCGTGGTTCCCGGTTCGTCCCGGCAGCCCGCTGAGGTCGATCGCGACGCTCCTGGCGGATCTCACCGAGCCGGTGTTGCGACCGTTCCGCAGCATCATCCCGCCGGTCGGGATGTTCGACCTCTCCTTCATGGTCGTCTTCTTCGTGCTGTTCATCGTCCAGGGGATCGTCTGCTCGCTGTAGTCGGTCGCCGTCGCAAGCTCCGGCTCCTGCTCCGGCGGTCGGCAAAGCCGCCGCCTCCGCGCTAGTCCTCCGGGGTGCTGCGGGACTGTGAGGGTTTCCCACCTGCGCCGGGCGGCTCGATAGCATGGGGTGTCATGGATGTAACTCCCCGTGAGCTGCGGGACACCGACATCCGGGAAGGCTTCCGCGGCTACCACCGCGACGACGTCGACGAGTTGCTCGAACGCGCCGCGTCGACGGTCGAAGGTCTGACCGAACGCGTACGCCAGTTGACCGACCGCCTCCAGAACGCGGAAGGAAGCGCGGGCAAGAGCCGCGAGACCGAAGAGATGCTCCAGCGCACGCTCGTGCTCGCGCAGAAGACCGCCGACGAGGCGATCGCCGAAGCGCAGGAGCGGGCGCGCACGCTGCTCGAGGAGTCCGAGACGAAGGCTCGGAACGTCGTGAACGAAGCGGAGGGGACCGCGCGCCGGGTCGCCGAGAACGAGCGCGCCCGGCTCGAGAGCGAGGTCCAGGACCTCTCGGCGCGACGCGACGCTCTGAATGCCGACGTCGAGGCGCTCGAGAAGTACGAGAAGGAGTACCGCACCCGGCTTCGGAAGGCGATCGAGTCCGAGCTCGACTCGCTGGGCAAGTTCAGCGCGCAGCACGGCCAGCGCCCGAAGCTCCACGACGTCTCGGTCCCGCCACCGCGCGAGGCGGTGGCGAACTCGGGCCGGCCGTCGTCACCGTCCCCACCGCCGGGCCCGTCCTCGTCGCCGTCGCTCCCCACGGCCGAGATCGACGCGGTGGACCCGTTCCCGAAGGCGCCGCCGGAGCCGGCGCGGAGCGCGCCGCCCGCGGACCCGGAGCCGGGGTGGCGCGGCCCGGAGGCGCCGCCGTCGGAGCCGGTCCCGAAGCCGCAGGTCGGGAGCACTCCCGGTCTGTCGGACTTCGTTCCCGCCGACGAGCCGGTCGAGCCCGAGGTCCTCGACGACGACGCGTTCTTCGCGACGCTGCGTGAGGCGGTGCGAGACGACGCCCCGCTCGGGCCGCGCGAAGAGGAGGACGACCTCTACGACGACGACACCGCGCCGCCCCGCAAGCGGGGCTGGGGACGCCGGCGCTAGTGCTCTCCGGCCCGGGCTGACGCGTCAGCCGGGCTGCTCGACCTTCTGCAGCCGCACCGACGCCGTGGATCCGTCGACGTCCAGCTGCGCGACGTCCGCGTGCGGCGGTTCACCCTCCTCGACGTCCCAGTCCACGGCGAGAACCTCGGCCGCGATCCACTGGTCGTGGTGCCGGGCCGCGTCGGCCAGTGGGCCGTCCGCCCACACCGTGACGCGCACGCGATCGCTGATGTCGAGACCCGACGCCTTGCGGAGGTCGTTGAGCTTGCGGGCCAGCTCGCGCGCGGTGCCCTCGCGCCGGAGGTCGTCGTCGAGCGTCGTGTCGAGCGCGACCGCGTAGCCGCCGTCCCGCGCCAGGGCGAGCTCGGCGTGGGACGTGGCCCGCACCTCCACCTCGTCGGGACCGACGTCGACGGTGTCGCCGCTCGCGAGCTCGATGCGGTACCGGCCGTCGGCGTCGAAGGCGCGCTGGACCGCGGCACCGTCAACGGACCCCAACGCGGCCTTGATCTCGGGCATGAGCTTGCCGACGCGCGGTCCGAGCGCGCGGAAGTTGGGAACCACCACGTAGTCGACCAGGCCTTCGAGACCCGTGATGCGCTCGACCTCGCGTACGTTCAGCGCGTCCCGGATCTCCTCGGTCACCGCGTCGCCGAGGCGTCGCCCGTCGGGGAGCAGGACCAGGGCGCGCCGAAGCGGCGTCCGGACCTTGAGGCGCGCCTCGCTGCGCGCCGCCAGCCCCAGTGACACCACATGACGGGCCTCGACCATCTCCGCCTCGAGCTCGTCGTCGAGCGCGGGCACGTCCATCGCGGGCCAGTCGGCGAGGTGCACGGACTTGTCGCGTCCGCTGAGGTTCCGATGCACCTCGTCCGTCGTGAACGGGCACAGCGGCGCCAGCAGCTTCGCGACGGTCAGCAGGCTCTCGTACAGCGCCCCGTGCGCCGCCGGGTCGGAGTCCTTCCAGAACCGCGGACGGGAGCGTCGCACGTACCAGTTCGACAAGTCGTCGACGAAACGGTCGAGCGCCTGGGCGGCCCGGAGGGCGTCGAACCCTTCGAGCGCGTCGGTGACCTCGCCGACGGTGCGGTGCAGGCGCGAGCGGATCCAACGATCGAGGACGTGCTCCACGCGCGCCGCTTGGTCGGGCGCCCACCCGTCGAGGTTCGCGTACGTTACGAAGAACGAGTACGTGTTCCAGAGCGTGAGTAGGAAACGGCCGGTCGACTCGTCGATGCCGGCCTCCGACACGCGGCGCGTCGTCCACGGTGACCCGGAGGAGAAGAAGTACCAGCGCAAGGCGTCGGCGCCGCGGGTGTCGAGGATCTCCCACGGGTCGATGACGTTGCCGCGGGACTTCGACATCTTCTGCCCGTCGCCGGCGACGATCAGCGCCAGACACACGACGTTGCGGTAGGGGGCCCGGTCGAACACGAGCCCGTTGACGGCGAGCAGCGAGTAGAACCAGCCGCGCGTCTGGTCGATCGCCTCGGCGATGAAGTCGGCGGGGAAGCGCCGTTCGAAGAGCTCCCGGTTCTCGAACGGGTAATGGAACTGGGCCGATGGCATGCTCCCCGAGTCGAACCACGCGTCGAGCACGGGATCGACGCGACGCGCGCGTCCCGAGCACTGCGGACACGAGATGGTGACGTCGTCGACGTAGGGTCGGTGCAGGTCGAGATCGGAGAGATCGCGGCCGGCGAGCTCGCTCAACTCGGCGACCGAGCCCACGCACGTGTCGCCGTTGCAGCCGTCGCAACGCCACACGGGGAGCGGCGTGCCCCAGAAGCGGTCACGTGACAGCGCCCAGTCGACGTTGTTCTCGAGCCAGTCACCGAAGCGCCCGTGCTTGATGTAGTCGGGATGCCAGTTGATCGTCTCGTTCTCGCGGAGCAGGACGTCCTTGCGCTCCGACGTGCGCGCGAACCACGTCGGCTTCGCCCAATAGATGAGCGGCGTGCCGCATCGCCAGCAGTGCGGATACGCGTGCGAGTAGTCGACGACCGACACCAGCCGCCCGGCGGCCGCGAGCTCGTCGATCAGCGCGGGGTCGGTGTCCTTCACGAACTGTCCCGCGAGCTGCGGGATCGAGGAATCGAACCGCGCGTCGGAGCCGACGGGATTGAGCACCGGAAGCTGCTCCCGTTCGGCGACCTCGCGGTCGACCTCACCGAACGCCGGCGCGAGATGGACGATGCCGGACCCTTCCTCGATCGTGACGAAGTCGTCGACCACCACACGGTTCGCGCCCACATCGACGGGCAGGAAGTCGAACGGCCGCTCGTACCGCAGCCCGGCGAGGTCCGACACGGGCACGGCGCCGATCGGCTCGACGTCGTCGCCGAGGACGTCGGCGACGCGCGACGCGGCCATGACGAGGTCACGACCGCCGTCGGGCGCCTGAACGCGCACGTACTCGATCCCGGGGCCGACGGCCACGGCGACGTTCGACACCAGGGTCCAGGGGGTGGTCGTCCACACGAGGAGGTCGAAGTCGACGCCGTCGGCGGGGAAGCGGACGTAGGCGGACGGCTCGGTGACGTCCCGGTACGCGCCCGGCTGGCCCAGCTCGTGGCTCGACAAGGCCGTCCCACACCGGCCGCAGTAGGGCACGACCTTGAAGCCCTCGTAGAGGAGGCCGCGATCCCACATCTGGCGAACGACCCACCACACGCTCTCGATGTACTCGTTGCTGAGCGTCCAGTACGCGTCGGCCGTGTCGATCCACATGCCGATGCGCGAGGTCAGCGCCGACCAGTCCTCGACGTAACGTTGCACCGATTCACGGCACCGCTGGTTGAAGGCCTCGATCCCGAAGTCCTCGATCTCGTGCTTGTTCGTGATGCCGAGCGCCTTCTCGACCTGCACCTCGACGGGCAGGCCGTGGCAGTCCCACCCGCCCTTCCTCGCCACGTATCGGCCGCGCATCGTGTGGAAGCGGGGGTAGAGGTCCTTGAAAATACGGGCCCAAACGTGGTGGATGCCGGGCGGCGCGTTGGCGGTCGGCGGCCCTTCGTAGAACACCCACTCCGGCGCACCTTCGCGCCGGCGCAGGCTCTCGCCGAAGGCGTCTTGTTCGCGCCAGCGCTCGAGCACGCGCGCTTCGAGCTCGACGAGGTCGAGCGCGGACGGCACCGGCGTGAACGCCATGTGCCGTAGAGTACAAGCAGCCTCTTCCGTTCCCGCCGCCAAAGGACCGGCCGTGACGCGCCCTACCGAGCTGTACGACGTCGAACGCGACGCGGTGGTCGTGCGAGTGCACGTCCAGCCGGGCGCGGGACGCAGCTCGATCGTGGGCCGCCACGGCGACTCGCTCAAGGTGCGAGTGGCGGCGCCGCCCGTGGACGGGCGGGCGAACGCGGCGGCGATCGCGCTCATTGCCGCCACGCTCGGCGTCAAGGAGAGCGCGGTCGCGCTCGTCTCCGGCGAACGGTCGCGGCTCAAGCGCTTGCGCGTGGTCGGGATCGACGCCGACGACGTCGAGTCCCGCTTGCGCCAGGCGCTCGCCGAGGCGGATGCGCGGGTCGGGGAGCCGCGCCACCGCCCCGTCTAGCCCAACGTCGCCGCCGCGGCGCGGAATGCCGTGGTGAAGCGGCGGCGTTTGCTCCTACTATCCTGCGCTCCCCGGCGACGCGGGCGGGAGCGCCGCCGCCCGTTCTGCCACCTGGGAGCCCCCAATGGCATCACCACAGAAGACCGCTGCGCCGAGGAAGGCCGCGTCCGGTCGCACGGCGACCAAGGCGGCCGCGGCGAAGCGGTCCTCGGCGAAGAAGCCCGCCAAGCCCGCGCCAAAGAAGGCGAAGACCGGGACGAAGCCCGCGAGGCAGGCCGCAAAGTCCGCGGCCAAGAAGCCGCCGGCGAAGCGGCCCGGGGCCAGGAAGCCGAAGAGCTCGACGCCGAAGAAGCCCGCTCCGGCGAAGCGCGCCGGCAAGTCGGCCCCGGCCAAGGGCGCCAAGGCCGGAAGGAAGACCGCCAAGGCGGGCAAGACGGCGAAGCCGGCCAAGAAGAAGGCACCCCCGGCGAAGAAGGCGCCCGCGGCCAAGAAGGCGCCTCCCGTGAAGAAGGCACCCCCGGCGAAGAAGGCGCCCGCCAAGGCGAGCAAGGCGGCGCCGGCGGCGAAGAAGGCCGCGGTGCCGAAGCTGCCGCCGGTCAAGAAGGCACCGCCGCGCAAGCCCGGCTCCGTCATCTGCCCGCTGTCGGGGTGGGAGGTCATGCCGGCGAAGCCGAACCTCTCCGACCGCACGCTCAAGCGCCTCGGTCAGAAGCTGCTCGACGAACGCGACCAGCAGCTCCGCCAGGCCGACGATCTCCAGGCCGAGGCCGAGGAGCTGGCCCAGGAGCGCGACCCGGGCGACACCCAGTTCGACGAGGAGTCGGGCGAGGGCGACACAGTGAACGTCGAGCGCGAACGCGACCTGTTGCTGTCGGCGTCGGCCCGCCAGATCGTCGACGCGATCGACCGCGCCCTGAAGCGCATGGACGCGGGCACCTACGGCGTGTGTGTGCCCGCCGGGCGCCGACTCTCGGTCGAGCGCCTCGAGGCGATCCCGTACGCCGAGGAGTGTGTCGACTGCAAGGCTCGTGCCGAACGACGCCGCTAGCGGACACGCTCACTCCGAGCCGGGCTCGGCCCGGTCGACGCGCCGGCCGCTGCTGATCGTCGGGCTCGTCGTCTTCGTCGTCGTCCTCGACCAGATCACCAAGGCGTTGGTCGTCGAGCACCTCGCCGACGGGCCGCTGTCGATCATCGGCGATTCCGTCGAGTTCCGGTTGAGCCGGAACCCGGGCGGCGCGTTCAGCATCCTGACCGGGTTCACGCCGCTGCTCGCCGTGCTCGCGGCCATCGTCGCCGTCGTGCTCGTTCGCGTCGCGCAACGCGCCAAGGACCCGGTCATGGTGGTCGCGCTGTCCCTCGTTCTCGGCGGCGCGCTCGGCAACCTCCTCGATCGGGTGTTCCGCGCGCCGGGCTTCCTGCGCGGCGAGGTCGTCGACTTCGTCCGCGTCGGTGCGTTCCCCAGCTTCAACGTCGCCGACTCCGCGATCACGATCGGTGCCGTGCTCCTCCTGATCTGGGGTTGGCGTGACCGCGACGAGCAACGCCACCCGCGATGAGACTCGTGGCGTGAGCGAGCTCGCCGTCCCCGGCACGCTGGCCGGCGAGCGGCTCGACCGGGCCCTGGCGCTGCTCACGGGGTGGAGCCGCGCCGAGGTCGCCCGCCTCATCGACGAGGGCGCCGTCCTCGTGGGCGGTCAACCCGTCGCCAAGAGCCATCGTCTCGAGGCCGGGGCGCTCGTCGAGCTGCTCTCCGAACCGCCGCCCGACCGCCCGCCCGGCCCCGAGCCCGTCCCCGTCGACATCCGCTACGCCGACGACGACCTCGTCGTGGTCAGCAAGCCGGCCGGGCTCGTCGTCCACCCCGGCGCCGGCCACCCCGGCGGGACGCTCGTCAACGGTCTGCTCGAACGGTTCCCCGAGATCGCCGGGGTCGGCGACCCGGCCCGGCCCGGCATCGTGCACCGGCTCGACCGCGACACGAGCGGCCTCATGCTCGTCGCCCGCTCGCGGCGCGCCTACGACGCCCTCGTCGCCGCACTCGCCCGGCGTGAGATCGACCGCAGGTACCTCGCGCTCGTGTGGGATCGCTTCGACGCGCCTCGGGGCGTCATCGACGCGCCGATCGGCCGGTCACCGACGCGCCGTACTCGCATGGCGATCCGCGACGAGGGGCGCGCGGCGCGCACCGCCTACGAGGTGCGCGCCGAGTACGGCGACCCGATCGCGACCCTCGTCGAGTGCCGCCTCGAGACCGGACGCACGCACCAGCTGCGCGTCCACCTGAGCGCCGTCGGGCACGCTGTCGTGGGCGACGCCGCGTATCGGGGCGATCGAGCCGCGCTTCGTCTCGACCGGCCGTTCCTGCACGCGTACCGACTCGGCCTCGCGCACCCAACGACCGCGCAGCACCTCGGCTTCGAGGACCCGCTGCCGACCGAGCTCGCGTCGGTGCTCGACGGGCTCGAGCCCGCCTCAGGCTGACGACTTGGCGGCCGCGTCGGGGTGCCCCACCCGGGTGCGCTCGACGAGCTGGGCCAGGGTGAAGCCGTCGAGCAGCTGACGCATCTCCTCGGAGACGCACACCCACACCTCCTGGAGGATGCAGTGCCCCTCGCAGTGGTCGTGCTCGCCCATGAGCGTCGTGAGCGGCCCGTCGACGGCGGTGAGGATCTCGGCCAGCGTGATGTCCTCCGGGGCGCGGGCGAGCACGTAGCCGCCGCCGACGCCCCGCTTCGAGCGGACCAGCCCGGCGCCCTTCACGGCCAGGAGGATCTGCTCGAGGTACGGCTGGGGCAGGCTCGTGCGCTCGGCGATCTCCTTCACCGACGTCGGCCGGTCCTTGCCGTGGAGGGCGAGCGACAGGAGGGCACGGGCCGCGTAGTCGCCCCGGGTCGAGACCTTCACGCCACCATGGTCGCGCGTCGGAGAGCACGGTCGGGGCCCTTGGCCCCGCCTAGATTCGGGGGAGAAGGGAGGCCAGCGGGTGGACCCGGTACGCCCGAACTACGGCGGGCAGGCGATCACGAGCTTGGTGCCGGCGCTCGTGGGCGGCCGCCCGACGCCGGACCTGCCCCCCTGCGTCGAAGGTGCGAACGCGGTTGTCCTGCTCCTGCTCGACGGGCTCGGCTGGCAGGCGGTCGAGGCGCACCGCAGCCTGCTCCCCGAGCTCGCCGGTCTGGAGGGCGGGCCGATCACGACCGTCGCGCCGTCGACGACCGCCAGCGCCCTCACGTCGCTCGCAACCGGCCTCGCCCCCTCACAGCACGGCCTGGTGGGGTTCCGGATGCGCGTCGGCGACGATGTGCTCAACATCCTGCGCTGGCAGACGGCGGGCAACCACCGCCCGCCCGACCCGTTCGAGATGCAACGCCACACCGCCTTCCTCGGACGGCCCGTCCCCGTCGTGACCCGCAGCGAGTTCCGGCATTCCGGGTTCACGGAAGCGCAGCTCCGCGGCGCGCGGTTCGTGGGTTGGAACGCGGTGTCGACGCTCGTCGAGCACTGCCGCCGTCTCGCAGGTGCGGGGGAGCGCTTCGTCTACGGGTACTACCCTGGTGTCGACGCCGTCGCCCACGAGTACGGCCTGCACGACTCGTTCTACGTGGCCGAGCTGCGGGCGGCCGACCGCCTCGTCGGCGAGCTGCGCGACGCGCTCCCGGAGGAGACGGCGCTGCTCGTGACGTCGGATCACGGTCAGGTCCACATCGACTCGGGCGGCTGGGTCGAGCTGACCGAGCTGGCGCCGATGATCGCGATGTACGCCGGCGAAGCCCGGTTCCGGTACCTCTACGCCCGGCCGGGGGCGTCCGCCGAGCTCGGCGCCGGCGCGCGCGAAGCCGTCGGGCATCAGGCCTGGGTGCTCACCCGGGAGGAGCTGTTCGCCGAAGGCTGGATCGGGCCCCCGCCCGAGGGCCCGATCGGCAACCGCGTGGGCGATGTCGTGCTCGCCGCTCGCGAGCCGGTGGCCTTCGTCGACCCGACGCTGCCGCAGGAGACCAACCTGATCGGCATGCACGGCTCGCTCACCCCCGACGAGATGTACGTGCCCCTCCTGGGCGCGCGCGGCCGGGCATGAGGCCGGTCGTCGGCGCTTGCCCGCCGGCGGCTTCCCCTCTATGGTGAGAGTTACAACAGTGTGATTCTCCACAGGGTCATCCACAACCCCTGTGGGCCGGAGGGGGTTGGCGCGCCTTGGGGAGCTCGTTCGTGCACCTGCATCTGCACACCGAGTTCTCGATGCTCGACGGCGCCGCCCGCATCCCCGACGTCATCGCCACGGCCGCCGCCGACGGGCAGCCCGCGGTCGGGATCACCGACCACGGGAACATGTACGGCGTCCTCGACTTCTACCGGTCGGCGCGTGACGCGGGGCTGACGCCGGTCGTCGGCGCCGAGGCATATTTCGTCGGCAGCAGCCGCTTCGATCGGCCCCGGCGCGCCGACCACGACATCTACCACCTGACCCTGCTTGCCGAGAGCAACGCCGGCTACCGCAACCTGATCAGAGTCGCGTCCGACGCGTACCTCGACGGCTTCTACTTCAAGCCGCGCATCGACTTCGAGCTCCTCGAACGCCATCGCGACGGTCTGGTCGCGACGAGCGGCTGCCTCGGTGGGCTGGTGTGCCAGCAGCTGATGACGGGGGAGTACGACGCCGCCCGCGAGTCGGCGTCGCGCTTCCAGGACATCCTCGGGCGCGACTCCTTCTTCATCGAATTGCAGGACCACGGGCTCGCCGAACAGCGCACCGTCAACCCGCAGCTCGTGAAGATGGCGCGCGAGCTCGACGCGCCACTGCTGGCGACGAACGACTCCCACTACACGCACAAGGAGCACGCGGAGGCGCACGCGGCATTGCTGTGCGTCCAGACCGGCGCCACGCTCGACGACCCGAACCGGTTCAAGTTCGACGCCGAGGAGTTCTACCTGAAGACCGCGGCGGAGATGCGCGGCTTGTTCTCGGACCATCCGGAGGCGTGCGACAACACCCTGCTCGTCGCCGAGCGGGCCAATGTCGAGATCGAGTTCGGCAAGCCGGATCTGCCGGCGTTCCCCGTGCCCGACGGATACGACGAGGACACGTACCTCCGTGAGCTCACCTTCGAGGGCGCCAAGAACCGCTACGGCCCGTCGCCGGCGCTGCACGTCCTCGAACGGCTCGAGTACGAGCTCGGCGTCATCAAGGACATGGGGTTCTCGGCGTACTTCCTCGTCGTGTGGGACCTCGTGCGCTACGCCCGCTCACGCAGCATCCGAGTCGGGCCCGGGCGGGGGAGCGCGGCGGGATCGTGCGTCGCCTACTGCCTGCGCATCGTCGACGTCGACCCGATCCGGTACGACCTCCTCTTCGAGCGGTTCCTCAACCCGGGCCGCAAGGAGATGCCCGACATCGACATGGACTTCGACGAGCGATACCGGGGCGAGATGATCCGGTACGCCGCCCAGCGGTACGGCTGGGATCATGTCGCCCAGATCGTCACGTTCTCGACCATCAAGGCCCGGGCCGCGGTACGTGACGCGTCGCGCGTGCTCGGCTACCCGTGGGGTGTGGGGGACCGCATCGCGAAGCTCATGCCGCCGTTGATCATGGGTCGCGACACGCCGTTGCGGGCGTGCCTGGAGAAGGTGACCGGCCACGATGACGGCTACAAGATGGCCGCCGAGCTGCGAGCGCTGTACGACTCCGACCCCGATGCCAAGCGCGTCATCGACGTCGCCCGCGGCCTCGAAGGGCTGCGGCGCCAGGACGGCATCCACGCCGCCGCCGTCGTGATCACCCGGGAGCCGTTGACCGAGTACCTCCCCATCCAGCGGAAGCCCGAGCCGGGTGGCGACATCGAGGACGCACCGATCGTCACGCAGTACGAGATGCACGGCGTCGAGGACCTCGGGCTGCTGAAGATGGACTTCCTCGGTCTGCGCAACCTCTCGGTCATGGAGCGCACCGTCGAGCTGATCGAGTCCACCCGCGGCGAGCGCCTCGACATCGACGGCGTCCCGCTCGACGACCCCGCCACGTTCGAGATGCTCCAGCGCGGCGAATCGATCGGCGTGTTCCAGCTCGAGGGTGGCCCCATGCGCGCGCTGATGCGATCACTCGAGCCCACCACGTTCGAGGACGTGGCGGCGTTGGTCGCCCTGTACCGCCCGGGACCGATGGCCGCCAACATGCACACCGACTACGCGAACCGCAAGAACGGTCGCAAGCCTGTGACCTACTACCACGAGGACCTGCGCGAGATCCTCGAGCCGACGTTCGGGTTGATGATCTACCAGGAACAGCTGATGCGCATGGCCCAGGTGCTCGCCGGCTACTCACTCGAGGAGGCCGACAACCTGCGCAAGGCGACGGGGAAGAAGATCCGTTCGCTGATCGCCAAGGAACGGTCGAAGTTCGTCGACGGGTGTGTCGCTCACGGTCACCGTCGCGAGTTCGGCGAGGAGATGTTCGACATCATCGAGCCCTTCGCCGACTACTCGTTCAACAAGTCCCACTCCGTCGGCTACGGCTACGTCGCCTACCAGACCGCGTACCTCAAGGCGAACTACCCGGTCGAGTACCTGGCCGCGCTGTTGACGAGCGTCAAGACGAACAAGGACCAGACCGCGGTGTATCTGAACGAGTGCCGCCAGCTGGGGATCCCGGTGCTGGTGCCCGACGTGAACGAGTCGGAGAGCGACTTCGCCGTGCGCGACGGCTCGATCCGATTCGGGATGTCGGCCGTGCGCAACGTCGGCGAAGGGCTCGTCCAGCACATCGTCACCGCCCGCGCGGACGGCGGGCCGTTCGCCGATTTCTTCGACTTCTGCGAGCGCGTCGACCCGCAGGCCCTCAACAAGCGCACGATCGAATCGCTCGTCAAGGCGGGCGGGTTCGACTCCCTCGGATACCCGCGCAAGGGCCTCCTGCACGTGTACGAGCAGATCGTCAATCACACGCTGGCCCGCCGGCGGGAGCGCGACGCCGGGATCATGAGCTTGTTCGGCGGCGACAACGGCACGGCCGACGCCACCGGCGGCGGCGGCGATGCCTTCGACGAACGCATCACCGTCCCCGAAACCGAGTTCGACAAGCGGGTCCGGCTCGCGCACGAGAAGGAGATGCTCGGCCTCTACGTCAGCGAGCACCCGCTCATGGGCGCCGAGCGCGGCCTGCGCCGTCATATCGAGTGCACGCTCACCGAGCTCAAGGAGCTGCGCGAGGGCGAGCTGCGGGTCGTGGGCGGGGTGGTGACCGCGCTGAATCGCCGGTACACGAAGCGCGGCGATCTCATGGCGACCTTCGTGCTCGAGGATCTCGGCGCCGCCCTCGAGGTCATGGTCTTCCCGAAGACGATGACCTCGTACGGGCACGTGCTGGAAGAGGACGCCATCGTGTGCGTGAAGGGGCGTCTCGACCTGCGCGACGACGACCCCAAGATCATCGCCATGGAGATCACCCAGCCCGAGGTCGTCCTCGACGGCGGGCCGCCCGTCCGCGTCCGAGTCAAGCGGGCGGCCCTGACGAACGAGAAGGTCGACCGGCTCAAGGAGATCCTGCGGCTCCACCCCGGTGACAGCGCGGTCTACGTCCACCTCGAAGGGCCTGACCGCACGACCGTCCTCCAGCTCGCCGACGAGTACCTCGTCGACTCGAGCAACGGCCTCTACGCCGACCTGCGCGTCCTGCTCGGGGCCGACTGCATCGCGGGGTAGGTCAGGGCTCGTCGCGGCCGGAGTTGCGCCCGACCCATTTCCCGAACTGGTAGGCGAGGAAGGCGACGATCACGTAGCCGGCGAAGGCGAGCGCGACCCGCAGTGTGGCGAAGAGGATCCCGACCGCGAGCCACACCCCGATCGCGGCCACGATGACGAGCCCGACCTTGAACCACAACGGGATGCCGGGCGACGTGTCGTCGTAGTCGGCCATCGCGTCAGCCGATCTTCTCGATGACGTTCTCGGAGAATCGGCCGAGCTGCTCGCGGAGCGTGTCGAGGTCGAAGCCGAGCGGCGGCAGCACGATGCGGTCGACCCCGTGGTCGGCGAATCGGCGGACCCCCTCCAGGTCCATGACGCCACCGGCGGTCACCTCGATCGCGTCGGGGTTGCGGCCGGCGTCCTTGGCGCTGGCGCGCATCTCGTCGAGCAGCGGGACGAGATCGTCGTCGGTCGAGCGACCGGGGAAGAACCCGTCACCGAGCCGGCCGGCGCGCCGTGCAGCCGGCATCGTGTGCCCACCGACGTGGATCGGGATCGTGCTCTGGTGCGGCTTCGGATAGCTCTTCGCCCGATCGAAGCGCGCGTACCGTCCCTCGAAGCACGGCTCCTCTTCCCGCCACAGGCACCGCAGCGCCTCGATGTACTCGTCGGTGCGGGCGCCGCGTTCCTCGAAGGGCACGCCGAGCGCGTCGAACTCCTCGCGCAGCCAGCCGACACCGACGCCGAGCTCGACCCGTCCGCGCGAGAGCACGTCGAGCGTCGAGAGCTCCTTGGCGAGGATCACGGGATTGCGCTGCGGCAGGATCAGGATCCCGGTCGCGAGCCGCAGCGTCGCGGTGACGGAACCGATCCAGGTCAGCCAGATCAGCGGGTCGGGGATCGGGCTCTCTTCCGGGCCGGGCATGCGACCGGTCGGCGAGTAGGGGTACTCCGACTGGTAGTCCCCGGGGACGACGACGTGCTCGACCGTCCAGAGCGACTCGATGCTGTGCTCCTCGGCGATGCGCCCGAAGGCGGCCGCCATGTCCGGCTGCACGTACGGACCGACGTTGGCGAACATGATGCCGAACTTCATCGAATGCCCCTCGTTGGTCGTTGGCGGCAGCCTAGAGCCGATGTGCCAGGCTCTCTTGCATGAAGATCGGAGTGCTGGGAGCAACCGGTCCTGCCGGCGGTGGATTGGCCGCGCGCCTGGCGAGCATCGGCTACGAGGTGATCGCAGGCTCGCGGGACTCAGCGCGAGCGGAGGCTGCGGTGGCGAAGCTCCGCGGACAATGGGGTGATCGGGTCCGCGGGCTCGAGGCGGGCGGCAACGCGGACGCCGCCAACGCCGATCTGGTCGTCGTCGCCACGCAATGGGAAGCCGCGGTCCCGACCGCGGCACAGCACGCTGACGCGCTGACCGGCAAAGTCGTCATCGCCATGGCCAACGGCCTCGCGAAGCACGGACGCGAATTCCACCCCGTGCTGCCGGAGGAAGGTTCCATCTCCATGGCGATGCAAGCGGCCGCACCCGGCGCCCGCGTCGCCGCCGCAATGCACCTCATCCCGGCCTCGGTCTTCGGCGACCTCGATCACCCGATCGACAGCGACGTGATCGTCTGCGCCGACGACGACGCTGCCCGCGAGACCGTCCTCGATCTCGTCACGGGCATCCCTGACGTGCGCGGGTTCGACGGCGGGTCGCTCGCGAACGCGGTCGGCCTCGAGGCCTTCGCCGCCGTGCTGCTCACGATCAACCTCCGTCACAAGGGCAAAGGCCGTCTCCGTCTCCTCGGGGTCGAGCCCCGGCCCCCGGCCGGACCGTGACGCTGCGCATCCACGACACGGCGCAGCGGGAGCTCGTCCCCTTCGAAGCGGGGCCCGTGGTCCGCATGTACGTATGCGGCATCACGCCCTACGACTCGACGCACCTCGGACACGCCGCGACCTACATCACCTACGACCTGCTCACGCGACGCCTGGAAGAGCTCGGGCACGAGGTGCGCATGGTGCGCAACGTCACCGACGTGGACGACTCGATCCTGCCCAAGGCACGTGAGCTGGGTGTCGACTACCTGGAGCTCGCCGACGCCGAGCTGGCCCGCTTCCAGGCCGACATGGACGCGCTCGGCATGCGCCCGCCGGCCGCCGAGCCGCGCGCCACCGAGGCCATCGACGGGATGATCGAGATGGCGACGGAACTCCTCGAGTCCGAACACGCGTACCTCACGCACGGCACCGTGTACTTCGACGTCTCCACGTTCCCGCGTTACGGCGAGCTCTCGCACTACTCGCTCGAGCACATGATCCGGCTGGCGCGGGCGCGCGGCGGGAACCCCGACGACCCGCACCGGCGGGCGCCCCTCGACTTCATCCTGTGGCAGCCGTCGGAATCCGGTGAGCCGGCGTGGCGGGCGCCCTTCGGCGTGGGCCGTCCCGGATGGCATCTCGAATGCTCGGTCATGTCGAGAGAGGCCCTCGGCCCCACGCTCGACCTGCATGGCGGTGGGACCGACCTGATCTTCCCGCATCACGAGTGCGAGATCGCCCAGAGCGAGTCGATCACCGGCGAGACGTTTTCGCGGCACTGGATGCACTCGGCGATGGTCAGCTACGAGGGCGAGAAGATGTCGAAGTCACTTGGGAACCTCGTGTTCGTGAGCGACCTGCTGAAGACCGCCGACCCGCGCGCGATCCGGCTCGCGCTCATGCGTCACCACTACCGGGCCGGGTTCGAGTGGCACGACACCGACCTCGACGAGGGCAACGCGCTGCTGCACCGGCTGCTCGCAGCGGCCGAACGGCCTGACGGCGCCGACCCCCGCCCGTTCGCAGAGCGAGTCCGCAGCGCGCTCGACGCCGACCTCGACGCACCCAGGGCGCTCGAAGCCCTCGACGACCTCGCCAGCGCCATCCTTTCGGGCGGCACGGACAGCACCGCGCCCGCAGCGCTCCGCGAGCTCGGCAACCTTGTCGGCGTCGACCTCCGCAAGCCGCTCGAGCACCGCTAGCGCGCGCTACGAGCCCTTGTAGTTGAGAATCTCGCGCATGGTGTGCTCCGCCGCGACCAAGTCCGCCTGGTCTGCCATCACCTGCGCGAGGTCCTTGTAGGCCCCGGGGATCTCGTCGAGCAGCGCGCCGGCCCGGTCGCGATTCCATGCCTTGCCCTGCATCTGGTCGCGCAGCTCGTTCACGGTGAATCGCTTCTTCGCCTGACGGCGACTGTGCCGCCGGCCCGCACCGTGCGCGCATGACTCGTAGCTGGCCGGGTTCCCCAACCCGCGCACGACATGAATGTCGTTGCCCATCGAGCCTGGGATCACGCCACGGTCGTCGGTGCGGGCCCGAATGGCTCCCTTCCTCGTGATCCACAACTCTCGGCCATCGTGTGTCTCTCGAGCTGAATAGTTGTGATGGCAGTTGATGCGCTGGACTTCTGACCCGGTGCTGACGAAGGCAAACAGCTCGTCGAGCAGCACGTCCATCATCTGTTCGCGGTTGGCGCGGGCGTAGTCCTGGGCCCAGAGCATGTCGGACACATAGCTCTCGAACTCGCTCGCATCCTCCGAGAAGTACGCGAGGTCGCGATCCTCGAGATGCACGTTGGCTCGCTGCGCGAGCTTCCGCGCCCGATCGATGTGATCAGTCGCGAGCTCGTTGCCGATGCCGCGGCTCCCGGAGTGCACCACAGCCCACACTCGCTCGCGCTCGTCCACCGCGACACAGGCAAAGTGGTTGCCCGCTCCGAGAGTGCCGAGCTGGCTGACGGTCTTCTCCTCTTGCTTCGGCGAGAAGTCGCGGACAGGGGGGTGGTCGTCGAGCCACGCCTGCCCGGGCCCAGCGCGCTTGCCGTGACCCTTCCCGACGCCGGCCGGGATGGCGCGCTCGATCCTCGGCAGCAGCGGATCGAGATCGTCGGGCAGGTCTGATCGGGTGAGATCGGTTTCCACCGCGATCATCCCGCACCCGATGTCGACGCCGACGGCGGCGGGGATGATGGCGTCCCGCGTGGGGATCACGGAGCCGACGGTGGCGCCGATGCCGAGGTGCGCGTCGGGCATGAGCGCGACGTGCCCGTAGACGATCGGCAGGCGGGCCGTGCGGCGAGCCTGCGCGAGCGTCTGCTCGTCGAGCTCCGACGCCCACGACAGCAGCTTCGGCGCGACCTCCTTCGGGGGCATGTGTGCATTGTCGCGTTGCGGCAAAGATCGAAGGGCCGAAAAGGGCTGCTGATATCGTCGCCGGGAAGATGAGCCCGGCCGACACGGTCCACATCAAGCTGCCCGACGGCTCCGAGCGCGAGTACCCGCGGGGCGTTACCGCAGCGGAGATCGCCCAGTCGATCGGGAAGCGGCTCGCCAAGGACGCGATCGCGGGCAAGGTGGACGGGGACTGGGTCGACCTGGACCGCCCGATCGACCACGACGCCGCCGTCACCGTCATCACGCCCGACACCGCCGACGGCCGCGAGGTGCTGCGCCACTCGACGGCGCACGTGATGGCCCAGGCCGTGACGGATCTCTTCTCCGGGGCGCGCTACGCCATCGGGCCGGCCATCGCCGACGGCTTCTATTACGACTTCGAGCTGCCCGGCGACCGGCACTTCACGGAGGACGACCTTGGCCGCATCGAAGAGCGCATGCGCGAGATCGTCGCCGCCGACGAGCCGTTCGTACGCGAGGAGGTGAACCGCGACGAGGGCCTGCGCCTGTTCGCCGACCAGCCGTACAAGATCGAGATCATCGAACGGGTCGATCCCGAGGACGCCTCCGAGGTCGGCGAAGGCTCGGTCATCTCGGTGTACCGGAACCCACACCGCGACGGACAAGGCGCGTTCGTCGACCTGTGCCGCGGTCCGCACGTCCCGAGCACCAAGCGACTCGGCGCGTTCAAGCTGATGCGCGTCGCCGGTGCCTACTGGCGCGGCGACGAGAAGCGCCCGATGCTCCAGCGCATCTACGGCACGGCCTGGGAGTCGCAGGCCGCGCTCGACGCGTACCTCCACCAGCTCGAAGAGGCGGAGCGGCGCGACCACCGCAAGCTCGGCGTGGAGCTCGACCTCTTCTCCTTCCCGGGCGAGATCGGTTCCGGCCTGGCGGTGTTCCATCCGAAGGGCGGCACGGTCCGGCGGATCATGGAGGACTACTCCCGGGAGCGTCACGTCGAGGCCGGCTACGAGTTCGTGACATCGCCGCACATCGCCAAGGAGGACTTGTTCCAGACCTCGGGCCATCTGGAGTGGTTTGCCGAGGGGATGTTCCCGCCGATGGAGCTGGACGAAGGCACTCGGTACTACCTCAAGCCGATGAACTGCCCGTTCCACATCCTCATCTACCAGAGCCAGCTGCGCTCGTACCGCGACCTGCCTCTGCGCCTGTTCGAGTTCGGCACCGTCTACCGGTACGAGCGCTCCGGTGTCGTCCACGGCCTCACGCGGGTGCGCGGGATGACGCAGGACGACGCGCACATCTTCTGCACGAAGGAGCAGCTGGCGGGCGAGCTCGAGTCGACGCTGCGGTTCGTCCTCGACCTCCTGAAGGACTTCGGGCTGACCGACTTCTACCTCGAGCTCTCCACGAAACCCGAAGGGAAGGCGATCGGGAGCGACGAGGAGTGGGAAGAGGGCACCGAGATCCTGCGCCGAGCAGCCGTGAAGATGAACCTCGAGGTTGTCCTCGACGAAGGCGGCGGCGCGTTCTACGGGCCGAAGATCTCCGTGCAGACACGCGATGCGATCGGCCGGACGTGGCAGATGTCGACGATCCAGGCCGACTTCCAGGAACCGCAGCGATTCGACCTCACCTACGTCGGCGCCGACAACGAGCGCCACCGGCCGATCATGATCCACCGTGCATTGTTCGGGTCGATCGAGCGCTTTTTCGCGATCCTGCTCGAGCACTACGCCGGGGCGTTCCCCGTGTGGCTCGCGCCGGTGCAGGTGACCGTGCTGCCGGTTGCCGACCGCCACGAGGCGTACGCCTTCCGGATCGCCGACCGCCTGCAGGCCGAAGGGTTCCGTGCCGAGCTCGTGGACGCAGCCGGCGACTCGCTGCGGGCCCGGATCCGGCGCGCCAAGCTCGAGAAGGTTCCGTGCGTCCTCGTCGTCGGCGACGAGGACGCGGACGGCGGGACGGTGGGCGTGAATCGCCGGGGCAGCGACCAGCCCGAGCGCGGCGTACGCATCGATGACTTCGTCGAGCGCCTGGCGGTCGACGTCGCGGAACGGCGGTGACGCTCGAGCGGGTGTGGGCGGGCTGGCGGGCCGCGTACGTCACCAGCGCGGCGACGACGCCGCCCGGTGGCCCGGCCGAGTGTCTGTTCTGCGCGCTGGCGAAGACACGAG
>DATFXK010000018.1:0-18445 GCA_035316005.1 Acidimicrobiia bacterium
GCGCCCGCGACGCGCGTCGCCGCCGTCTCGTCGACGTCGGCGACGACGACCCGGGCGCCCGCCGCGGCCAGGCGGGCCACGGTCGCCTCGCCGAGCCCCGACGCGCCGCCGGTGACGATGGCGGTCCGCCCGCCGAAGCGGCCGTCGACCGCGCTCATCGCAGTGCCGCCAGGCCGCCGTCGGCCGGGATCACCGCGCCCGACGTGTATGCGGACAGGTCGCTCGCGAGGAACAGCGCGATACCCGCGACATCGGCCGCCGTCCCGAGTCGGTGGAGCGGGATGTTCTCGAGCAGGCCGTTGACGAAACCCTCGCCGTCGTCCATCTCGGCGGCGACCTTCCGGAAGCGCGGCGTGTCGATCGAGCCCGGTGCGATCGCATTGGCGCGCACCTTCGGGCCGTATTCGGTCGCCATCTGCCTAGTCAACGCGACGAGCCCGGCCTTCGCCGCGCCGTAGGCGGCGTATCCCTCGGAGCCGATCAGGCCGAGCACGGAGGCGGTGTTGATGATGCTGCCGCCGCCGCCCTCGGTGAGATGCGGCATGGCGGCGCGGCACGCCCAGAAGATCGCGTTCAGGTTCGTCGCCATCGTGATGCCCCACTGCTCCTCGGTGCACTCCACGAGCCGACCCGACATCTGGATGGCGGCGTTGTTGTAGAGGACGTCGAGAGCGCCGAAGGCGTCGACGGCAGCGGCGACCATGGCGTCGTTGTCGGCCCGGTTCGACACGTCGGCGCGCACCGCGACCGCCTTGCTGCCGGCCTGCTCGACGAGGTCGACGGTCTCGCGCGACCCGTCGTCGTTCATGTCGGCGACCACGATGCGGGCGCCGTGCTCGGCGAACAGCACGGACGCGGCCCGGCCCTGACCCGACGCCGCGCCCGTGATGAGCGCCACCTTGCCGTCGAGCAAGCGCAGGTCAGACAAATATTCTCCTTTCGCCGTCGCAAGCTCCGGCTTTGCGGCGCCGGTCGGCGAAGCCGCCGTCGCCGCGCGGGACGGTACGAGAACCCTGACACGGGCGTCAACAAGCCTCCCGTAGGCTGCGCCGCATGCCGCCCGAGCTCCCCGACGCGGTGTTCCATCGCGACGCCGACCGGTACGTCCCCACGGAGCTGGCGCGCGGGCCGTGGGACCCGAACGCGCAGCACGGCGGACCGTGCGCGGCGCTGCTCGCCGATCGGCTGGAACGTCACGACGCCGGACCGCCCGCTCACGTGGCCCGCATGACGATCGAGCTCCTCCGGCCGGTGCCCATGCAGCCGATCGAGCTGCGGGCGCGCACGCTGCGACCGGGCAAGAAGGTGCAGCTCGTCGAGGCATCCGTCCTCGCGAACGAGACCGAGGTCGTGCGGGCGACCGCGCTGCGGATCCGTCGAGCCGACATCAGCTTCGCCGACGCGCCCGACGACCGCCTCACGCCGGGGCCGAGCGAGCAGCTCCGTGAGCGCTTCGAGAACGTCGGCGGCCTGAACTTCGGGTTCGCGATGGACATGAGCGTGGCGCGCGGGGAGGTCGGCGTTCCCGGCCCGGCGGCGGTCTGGTTCCGGCTCGCGGTCCCGATCGTCGCCGGGGAGGAGACGACGCCGTTGATGCGGGTGGCGGCGGCGGCCGACTTCGGCAACGGCATCAGCGGCGCCGTCACGTGGGACGAGCACCTCTTCATCAACCCCGACCTGACGATCTACCTGCACCGGCTCCCGGACGGGGAGTGGGTGGGGCTCGATGCCCGCACGTGGCCGACGCACGAGGGTGTGGGCGTCGCCGACGCCGCGCTGTACGACGAGCGCCGCCGCATCGGCCGCTCGGTGCAGGCGCTGCTCCTCGACCGGCGCTGAGCTTGCGACGACCTATTCCGGATAGCTAGCATCCGGAATATGCGCCTGTCGGAAGGCGTCGAGTGGGGGCTCCACTGCGCGGTGCTCCTCGCGGTCATGCCCTCCGACGCCGCCCTGTCGACGACCCGGCTGGCGGAGTTCCACGGCGTGCCCGTCGCCTATCTGGCCAAGCACCTGCAGGCGATGTCGCGCGCGGGCATCCTCGACGCTGGGACCGGACCGCGCGGCGGCTACCGCCTCGCCCGCCCGCCTGCCGACGTCTCGGTGCTCGACGTGGTCGAGGCGGTCGACGGCGACGATCCCGCCTTCCGGTGCATGGAGATCCGACGCCGCGGGCCGGCCGCGGTGCCGGCACGCGAGTACCGGACCATGTGCGGCATCCACCGCGTCATGGTCGGAGCGGACGAGGCGTGGCGGGCGGAGCTCGACCGTACGTCGGTGGCGGATCTCGCCGCCGGCGTGGCGCGGGACGCGAGCCCGAAGGGCATCGAGAAGTTCGGGCAGTGGCTTCAGGAGGTGACGAGATGAAGGTGTTCCTGACCGGAGCGACGGGAGCGATCGGGTCGGCCACGGTGCGCGGACTGCGCGCCGAGGGCCACGACGTGCGAGCCGTCGCCCGCACCGACGAGAAGGCGGCGCAACTGCGCGAGCTCGGAGCCGAGCCGATCGCCGTGGACCTGTTCGACGGCGATGCCGTGAAGGCGGCGGTCGAGGGTCGCGAGGCGGTGCTCCACCTCGCGACCCACGTGCCGCTGATGCGGCAGATGCGGAGCAAGAACGGCTGGTCGGAGCACAACCGCTTGCGCACGACGGCCAACGAGTTGCTGATCGACGCCGTGCTGACCACCGGCGCGCACATCTACGTCAAAGAGTCGGTGACCTTCAGCTACCCCGATCGCGGCGATGCGTGGATCGAAGAGTCCGCGCCGCCCGACGACTCGATCGCCATGCTCCGCCCGACCCTCGAGGGCGAACGCATGGTCGAGCGCTTCACCGCCGAAGGTGGTCGCGGTGTCGTGCTGCGCTTTGGATCGTTCTACGGCCCAACCGCCCGCATCGTCGACGAGGCGCTCCGCCTCGCCCGCTGGCGCATGTCGATCTTGGCCGGCGCGCCCGACGGGTACGTGTCGTCGATCCACACCGACGACGTCGCCGGTGCGGCCGTCGCCGCCCTCGATGCACCGGCCGGCGTCTACAACGCCGTCGAGGACGAGCCGGCCACGCGGCGCGAGTACCTCGACGCCTTCTCCGATGCCTTCGACCTGCGCAGGCTGCGACCGACGCCGACCTGGTTGGTGAAGCTGATCGCGGGCTCGGGCGCCGAAGCGGTCGTCCGCTCGCAGCGCGTGAGCAACCGGAAGCTCAGGGACGCCACGGAGTGGACGCCGCGCTTCCCGAGCGTGCGCGAGGGATGGCCGGCCGTGGCCGAGGCGCGGGAGGCATCGCATGCGTGACCGGGTGGTGCGCGTCCTCCTGATCGTGCTGGGCATCGGGAACATCCCGATCGGACTCTGGGCCGCGTTCGCGCCTCGATCGTTCTACGACGACTTCCCCGGCTTCGGCCGGCACTGGGTACGCGTCGACGGTCCGTACAACGAGCACCTCGTGCGCGACTTCGGCGCGCTCAACCTCGCCCTGGCCGTGGTGACGATCGCCGCTGCCATCACGCTGGCGCGCCCGCTCGTGATCACGGTCGCCATCGCCTGGCTGGCGTGGGGCATCCCGCACCTCGTGTACCACTCGCGACACCTCGACGTGTACGAGACGAGCGATCAGGTGCTGAACGTCGTGTTGCTGGCGGCGTTGCCGGTGCTCGCGCTGGCGGTGCTGGCGCTGACGCTGCGAAGACCGGCTCGGCTCTAGCGCCGCCCCGCGTTGGGGCGCTTGCCGTGGTTCGCCTTGTTGCGGCGGCTGCGGATGCGGCGCTTCTTGGTCTTCTTCGACATGCGGACGGCAACGCTAGCCGAGCCGGTACGCATCGGAAGCACCGGTACCCTGAAGCGCGATGGAGCATCTCGGGCTCGTCGGTCTCCCGGACTCGGGGCACGCGCAGCTCTTCAGCGCGCTCACCGGGCTCGACACCCCGACCGGCTTCGAGACCAACAAGGGCGTTGCACCGTTGCCCGACGACCGTGTCGACCGACTGGCCGAGATGTCGAAGTCGAAGAAGCTCGTCCACGCGACGTTCGAGATCGATTTCATCCCCGGTCTCGCGCCCGGAGGGAAGCCGGGTGAGGGGCTCGGCAGCCGGCTGCTCGGCTCCATCCGCGACTGCGACGCCATCCTCGCCGTTCTCCGCGCCGACGACGACGCCGACCCCGACGACGCGCTCGGCGCGCTGGAGCTCGAGCTCGTGCTGGGCGACCTCGCGTCCGTCGAGCAGCGCCTCGAGAAGCAGCGCCGGGCGCTGAAAGGCGACACGTCGCTGGCGGGCGAGGTGGCGGCGCTCGAGCGCGCCGAGGCCGTCCTCGCCGACGGCACGCCCGTGTACCGCTCCGACCTGACCGACGAGGAGCGGAAGCTGCTCGCCCCGGTGTTCCTCCTGACGAACAAGCCCATGCTCGTGGTCGTGAACGTCGCTGTCGACCGGCTCGACGACGTCGACGCTCTGGCGGCGCCGTTCGGGCCGGACGCACTCAGCGTGTGCGTCGAGATCGAAGGCGATCCCGACGTCGCCCAGGCGTCCGCCGAGGAGCGGGTGGCGTTGCTCGCCGACCTCGGAGTCACCGAGAGCGTCGTGCCCCGCGTCGCCCGCAGCGCGTACCACCTGCTCGGCCGGCGCACCTTCTTCACGACGGGGGAGGACGAGTCGCGGGCGTGGTCGTTCCGAGCCGGCGCCAAGGCCCCCGAGTGCGCGGGCGTCATCCACTCGGACCTCCAACGGGGGTTCATCCGCGCCGAGGTGATCGACTGGCGCGAGGTGCTCGAGATCGGTTCGTGGGACAAGGCGAAGGAGCTCGGCAGGCTCCGCGTGGAAGGCAAGGAGTACGAGGTGCGCGACGGCGACGTGCTCGAGATCCGCTTCAACGTCTGACTGGAGAACCGGAGGCAGGTGTGCCCTGGCTGGTGCGGGAAGGCGACGTGCTGGCGAACGCCGAGCTGGCGGAGAGTCGACGCGACCGGAGGCGAGGCCTCCTCGGCCGGTCCGACTTCCAGGGCGCGCTCGTCCTCCGGCCGTGCCGGCACGTCCACACCTTGTTCATGCGGTTCACGATCGACCTCGCGTTCTGTGACGCCGACGGCGTCGTCCTGCGCACCACCTGCTTGCGTCCGTGGCGGCTGTCGCCGTTGGTCGCGAACGCCGCCTTCGCGGTCGAGGCGCGCGCCGGCGCGTTCGAGCGCTGGGGCCTCGCGGTCGGCGACCGGGTGGAAGTGAAGGAGTGACGGATCGACCGGCGGGGGTGCTCGTCCTCGTCGGCACCCCGATCGGCAATCTCGGCGACCTGTCGCCCCGCGCAGTCGAGGCGCTGCGCGCCGCCGACGTCATCGCCGCCGAGGACACGCGCCGCACGCGCGCGCTCCTGAGCCACGCCGGCATCTCCGCGGGCCGGCGGCTGCGCGCCGTGCACGCCCGCAACGAGGCGGATGCCGCTGCCCGCGTCGTCGACGAGATCCGCGGCGGCGCCCGCGTCGCGGTGGTCACCGACGCCGGAATGCCTGGCATCTCCGATCCCGGCGGCGTGCTCGTGCGCGCCTGCCTCGACGCCGGGCTCCCGGTCGCGGCCGTCCCCGGTCCGAGCGCGGCACTGTCGGCGCTCGTGCTGTCGGGCCTGCCGGCCGACCGCTTCGTCTTCGAGGGGTTCCTGCCCCGCAAGGGCCGCGCCCGCGCCGAGCGACTCGCCGCCGTCGCCGGCGAGTCGCGCACAACCGTCCTGTTCGAGGCACCCACCCGCGTCCACGCCACGCTCGTCGACCTCGCGGCTGCATGCGGCCCGCAGCGGCAGGTCGCCGTCGCCCGGGAGTTGACGAAGGCCTTCGAGGAGGTGTGGCGCGGCACGCTCGCCGCCGCCGCCGCCCACGTGGAGAACGTCGAACCTCGCGGCGAGTACGTGATCGTCGTCGGCCCGGCCCCTGTGCGCGCGGCCGCCGATGACGCCGAGATCGAGGCAGCCGTGCGTGCCGCGCTGGCCGAGGGCCGCACGGCGCGGGACGCGGCATCCGACGTTGCGAACGCCCTGGGTGTCGCCCGGCGGCGCGCCTACGAGGCGGCTACCCGCTTGAAGGGGCCTCGGCGGCGAGACGGCTGACGCAGCCGCTGCACACGAGCTTCCCGGAGAACTCGCTGAGCTCTGCCGTCCCGCCACAGAAGACGCAGCGGTCCTCGACCTTGATGAGCAGGATGGCGTCGGAGTCGACGGCGATCTCGATCAGGTCGCCGGGGCTGATGCCGAACTGACGGCGAACCTCAGCCGGGAGGACCACACGGCCGAGCTGGTCGACCTTCCGCGCAACACCCGTGCGTCGAGCCATGACTTCCTATTCCGACAAGGGGGATCGAAGCCGTCGGTATCGTAGGCCCGATGGCGCGCCCCTATTACGTGACGACACCTATCTATTACCCAAATGACGTGCCTCACATCGGTCACGCCTACACAACCTTGAACGGGGACGTGCTCACCCGGTGGCGGAGGCTCTGGGGCGACGACGTCGTCTACCTCACCGGCGTGGACGAGCACGGCCTCAACATCGTGCGCGCCGCCGAGGCGCAGGGGCTGCCGGCCCAGGAGTTCGTCGACGGGACCAGCCCGACCTTCCGGGAGGCGTGGAAGCTCCTCGACATTGCCAACGACGACTTCATCCGCACCACCGAGCCCCGGCACTACCAGGCCGTCCAGGACTTCATGCAGGCCGTCTACGACAACGGCGCCATCGAGCTCGGCCGGTACGAGGGCCTGTACTGCTACCGGTGCGAGCTGTACTACACGGAGGACGAGCTCGTGGACGGCAACTGCCCGATCCACGGGATCCCCGTCGAGCGGGTCAGCGAGGAGAACTACTTCTTCAAGCTCTCCCAATTCGAGGATCGGCTGCTCGCGCACTACGCCGAGCATCCTGATGCGGTCCAGCCCGAGATCCGCCTCAACGAGGTGCTGGGGCTGATCCGGCAGGGCCTCCGCGACTTCTCGATGAGCCGGACGTCGATCACCTGGGGCATCCCGCTGCCGTGGGACCCGAAGCATGTGGCCTACGTGTGGTTCGACGCGTTGTTCAACTACTGCACCGCGGTCGGGTACGGCGAGGACCGGCGACGCTTCGACCACTACTGGCCGGCCGACTACCACCTCATCGGCAAGGACATCCTGCGCCAGCACGCGGTCTACTGGCCGGCGATGCTCATGGCGGCGGGGGAAGCCCCACCGAAGTGCGTGTTCGCGCACGGGTGGCTGCTGGTGGGCGGCGAGAAGATGAGCAAGAGCAAGCTCAACCAGATCGCGCCCGCCGATCTCGTCGCCGAATTCGGCGTCGACGGCTTCCGGTACCACTTCGTCGTCGACCAGAAGTTCGGCCCCGACGGTGATTTCAGCTACGAAGGCATGCTCGCCCGGTACAACAGCGATCTCGCCAACAACTTCGGCAACCTCGCCAACCGCGTGCTCAACATGGCGGTGAACTACGTCAGCGGCGTGGTTCCCGACGCGCGGGCGGACGGGCCACTGGTCGACGCCGCCGCGGCCGCGTTCGACCGCCTCGAGTCGAGCATGAGCAAGCTCGACCTCTCGTGGGGCTTCGGCGGTGTGTGGGAGCTGATCCGGGCGGCGAACTCCTACATCGAGGAGCGCCAGCCGTGGGCGCTGAACAAGGCGGGCGACGCCACGGCCACGGCCGAGGTGCTCGGCGACTGCCTCGAGGCGCTGCGGATCGTCGCGTTGCTGTCGTCGCCGGTGATCCCGAACGCAGCCGGCGAGCTGTGGCGCCGCCTCGGCCTGCCCGGGCGGCCGGAGGACGCGCGCCTGCCCGACGCCGCCGAGTGGGGCGGCCTTCCCGCCGGCGCGCGCCTCGAGAAGGGCGCGCCCTTGTTTCCGCGGCTCGAGCCCGCGTGACCTGGTTCGACTCGCACTGCCACCTGCAGTCCCTGAGCGATCCCGAGGGTGGGATCGAGCGGGCGCGGGCGGCGGGGGTCGGCGCGATGGTGTGCGTGGGCACCGACCTCGACACGTCACGTCAGGCGGTCGAGCTAGCCGGTCGATATGACGACATCGCCGCCACCGTCGGCCTGCATCCGCACGACGCGTCGAAGCTCGCAGCCGAATGGGACGCGCTCACGTTGCTGGGCGACGGGCCTGAAGTCGTCGGGGTCGGCGAGACCGGCTTCGACTTCCACTACCTGCACAGCCCGTCCGACGCGCAAGAGGCGGCGTTCCGCGCCGAGATCGCCCTCGCGAAGCGCCTCGACCGGGCCCTCGTCGTCCACTCCCGCGACGCGTGGGACGACACGTTCCGGGTGATGGCCGACGAGGGCGCACCGGCCCGCACGGTGATGCACTGCTTCACCGGCGGCCCGAACGAGGCGCGCCGCGCCCTCGATCTCGGCGCGTACCTCTCCTACAGCGGCATCGTGACCTTCCCGGGCGCCGACGACGTCCGCGCCGCCGCCGCCCTGACGCCGCTCGACCGGCTCCTCGTCGAGACCGACGCGCCGTACCTCGCGCCGGTACCTCGCCGCGGTCGCGAGAACGAGCCCGGTTTCGTCGGGCTGGTCGGGGCGGCGGTCGCCGCCGCGACCCGACGGCCGGAGGCCGAGATCGCCGAGCGCACCGCCGCCAACGCCAATTCCGTCTTCCGCAGTCGCTGACTCGAGGGCATCCTCCGCGGTTGACCCCCGCGACGAGCCGTCGGTAGGTTGCCCGGCACGGTCCCGGCGCCCTGATCGTTGCGTCAGCGCGGGAACGTCATGCACGCTCGGACCTCCGGGAGGCGGACCCGATTCCCGAGCACGTCGCTGGCACAGGCCGGCCGTCGCCCAAACGGCGCAGGATCGTCTACAAGTCGCGCGCACGCGAGGCGCACTCCGACGCGCGGGCGTGGGTTCCATTCCCGAACGTCGACTCGTTCCAGACGCTCGAGGATCTTCGTGACGACGACGAACTCGTTCCTTCCGGACAGACGCAAGCGATCGCGGAGAGGCAGCCGGCGGGCGACGTCACACCACAGAAGCCCGAGCCGCGCCGGACGGCACCACGCACGCGGCGGGGGCGCCGGCGGCAGCGGCGTCGGCGCCAGCGACGCAGAGTCTTGTTCGCCGCGCTCGTGTTGCTGACAGCCGCCGCCGTTGCACTCGAGCTGCCGCAGCTTCAGCGTCGCCCGTCCCAGGTGACGATCCGCGTCGACGGTAACGAACGGGTCAGCGCTCGGACCGAAGCGACGAACGTCGCCGGCGCGCTACGAGCCAACCACGTGAAGGTCAATGCCGACGACCGTGTCCGGCCTCCCCTGACCGCGAAGGTGTCTGATGGCACGACCGTCGAAGTGTTCCGGTCCTTCCCGGTCACTGTCGACGTGGACGGAGTGGTCACACCCGTGAGGACGACCTGGGCGAAGCCGGCCCAGATGCTCGAGCAACTCCGGCTCGATCCCAACAAGGTCTCGATCGTCACCGGGCCCACACGCCTCACACAGGGCTCGTCGGTGGCGGTCCGTACCTTGCGGCGGGTCACGGTCTCCGTCGACGGCACCCGGCGCGCCGAGATCACCCCGGCCCTCAATGTCGGTGAGCTTCTCGAACAGAACCGTGTCGCACTGGGTCCGGAGGACGAGCTGTCGCCATCGGCGGACACCGGCCTCGCCGACGGCATGACCGTCACCGTGTCCCGCATCGTCAAGGACATCGAAACGAACGACGAGCCGCTGCCACCGCCAACGGTGACGCAGGACGACTCCGCCCTGGCCGTGGGTCAGCAAAGTGTCGTGCAGGAGGGCGTTCCCGGGATCCAGCGCGTCGTCTACCAGGTCACCAAGAGGGATGGGCAGGAGATCGAGCGCACACCGATCTCGAGCGAACCCATCCAGGCGCCGACGCCGACGATCGTCGCGATCGGGCGCGCGGTGGCGAGCTTGCTTCCTGGCTAGTCGCATCGACTGCGATCGCGGAGCCGTCCCGCTCGGGAAGCTCGGTTGTAGCGTCGCTCGCGATGGCGCTCTTGACGCCGGCGAGTGTGCGCGCCCTACTTGCGAAGCACGGCCTGCGTCCGTCACGCCGGCTCGGGCAGCACTTCCTCGCCGACCTGAACACCGCCCGCCGCATCGTGCGTCTGGCCGGGGTGGATGCCGGCGACCGCGTGCTCGAGATCGGGCCCGGGCTCGGTTCGCTCACGCTCGCACTGCGCGAGCGCGGGTGTGACGTGCTCGCGCTCGAGGTCGATCGCAGGCTCGCGAGTGTTCTGGGAGACGTCGTCGCCGGCGACGACGGCGTTCGGATCGTCACGGGCGACGCGCTCACCGTCGACCTCGATGCCCTGTTCGACGCCGGACCGTGGCACTGCGTGTCGAACCTGCCGTACAGCGTCGCGACGCCCGTGGTCGTCCGGGTGCTGCAGGAGGCGCCGTCGGTGCGCTCAGCGCTCGTCATGGTGCAGCGGGAAGTCGCCGATCGTCTCGTCGCCGCGCCCGGATCGTCCGCCTACGGGGCGGCGTCGGTCCGCGTCGCGTACTACGCCGAGGCCAAGATCGTCGGTATGGTCCCGCGCGCTGTGTTCGTCCCGGTGCCGAAGGTCGATTCCGCGCTCGTGGAGCTCGTCCGGCGCGACGCCCCGCCGGTGGAGGTGCCGTCGCGAGATCTACTCTTCGAGCTCGTCCGAGCGGGGTTCGCCCATCGCCGCAAGATGTTGCGGAGCACGTTGCGTCCGGCGCTCGGGGAGCGCACCACCGACGCGCTCACCGAGGCCGGCGTCGACCCGCGCGCTCGTGCCGAGTCGCTCGGGCTCGAGCAATGGGCCGCGTTGGCGCGCGCCGGGACGACGCCGTGAGCGCCGCGCACCTCGGGCATGTCCGCGCGACAGCGTTCGCCAAGCTCACGTTGTCGCTGCGGGTGCTCGGCCTCCGGCGCACCGACGGCTTCCACGAGCTCGAGGCGCTCACCGTGCCGATCGGGCAGCCCCACGACATCCTCGAGGCGGTCACGGTGCCCGAACCGCCGGGCGTCGCGTTGGAGATGCTCGCGGGTGACGACGGCGTGCCCTCGGGTCGTGAGAACCTCGCCGTGCGCGCGGCGGAGAGTCTGCTGCAACGTGCCGGGCGCGCCCGTGACGGCGTGCACCTCGCGCTGCGCAAGCGCATCCCGTCCGCGCGCGGCCTCGGCGGTGGGTCGGCGGACGCCGCCGCCGCCGTGCTCGCCGTCCACCGGCTGCTCGAGCTCGACGTGTCCGAGTCCGAGCTGTTCGAGCTCGCCGCCGACCTCGGATCCGACGTGCCGTTCTTCCTCGCCGGCGGAGCGGCATGGATGCGCGGCCGGGGCGAGCTGCTCGAGCGCGTCGCGCTCCGGCCCGGGCTCCCGATGCTGGTGGTGATGCCGCCGTTCCCGGTTGCCACGCCCGACGTCTACCGCGCCTGGGACGAGCTCGGGGGGCCGCACTCGGCCCGGTCCGTGGCCGCGCCGGGCGCGCTCGCCGAGCTCACCGCCGAGCTCGTGAACGACCTCGAGCCGGCCGCCGAGCACCTCGAGCCACGTTTGCGCCCGCTGAGGGAACGCATCGAGGATGCCGCCGGCCGCGACGCGCTCCTGGCCGGCAGCGGGCCCAGCTACGTGGTGCTCGCCGACGGGCCGGTCGGCCTGCCGGAGTGGGCAGAGGAGCTGTCCGGCGCCCTCGGCGTCCCCGTCGTCGCCGCCGCGACGGTCTCCAAGACGGTGCGCCTGGAAGTCTGAGGAGGTGTCGGGATCGCGCTAGCGGCCCTGCTGACGCCGTTGCCAGCGCGTCTTCTTCAGAAGCTTCTTGTGCTTCTTCTTCCGCATGCGCTTGCGGCGCTTTTTGATCAGCGATCCCATGACGGCGTGTGACGCTATCGGCGCCGATCACGAGCTGTCACATTGTGTGGCTCGTGACCGCGCACCCGCGGCGGTATGGTCAAGATGGTCGATCGGGGGTGGTGTAACGGCAGCACGGGGTCCTTTGGAGTCCCAGGTCGAGGTTCGATGCCTCGCCCCCGAGCCCGAGGGGCCTCAGCCGCACGCCGCTCCGCGAGCCCGGCAGGAGGTGAACGCATGAGCCAGTACCGGCCGTTGTCGGCAGTCGTCCTGGCCGCGGGCGAGGGCACGCGCATGCGCTCCGAGACGCCCAAGGTCCTCCACCCACTGTGTGGGCGACCGATGCTCCTCCACGTCATCGACGCGCTCGTCGCGCTCCCGCTCGAGCGCATCGTCGTCGTCGTCGGCCACGGCGCCGAGCGGGTGACGAAGACCTTGCAGGAGCAGCTGGCGACGGAGTTGCCGGTCGAGTTCGTCGAGCAGCGCGTCCAGCGGGGCACCGGCGACGCTGCGAGCGTCGCGCTCACGGCCGGCGTCTTCGACCTCGATGCCGAGGACGATCTGCTCGTCGTTCCCGGTGACGCGCCGCTCCTGCGCGCCGAGACGCTGGCCACGCTCGCGCGCGCCCACCGCGAGGCCGACGCCGCCGCCACGGTCCTCACCGCGATCCTCCGTCCGCCGACGGGCTACGGAAGGGTCGTGCGCGACGAGAACGGCGCCGTCGACCACATCGTCGAGGACGCCGACGCCGCGCCCGACGAGCTCGAGATCGACGAGATCAACACGTCGATCTACTGCTTCCGGCGCGGGCTGCTCGCGCCGGCGCTGCGCCGCCTCAGTCCGGAGAACGCGCAGGGCGAGTACTACCTCACCGACGCGGTCAGCGTGCTCAAGGAGACCGGCCACGGGGTGATCGCGGTCGTCGCCGAAGACCCGTACGAGACCGCCGGCGTCAACGATCGCGAACAGCTCGCCGACGTCGAGGCCGCGCTGCGCCGGCGCATCAACCGACGCTGGATGCGCGACGGCGTGTCGATGACGGATCCCGAGCGCACCTATGTCGATGCCACCGTCGAGCTCGAGCCCGACGTGCAGCTGCTCCCGGGGACGATCCTCTCCGGGCGCACCGTCGTCGGCGCCCGGTCGGTCATCGGTCCCGACACTCAGCTGACGGACACGATCGTCGGCGAGGGCGCGACCGTGCGCCAGACGGTGGCCGACGAGGCCGAGATCGGCGACGACGCCACCGTCGGCCCGTTCGTCTTCCTCCGGCCCGGGGCCCGCCTCGCCGCCCGCGCCCACGTCGGCACGTTCGTCGAGATCAAGAACTCCGACATCGGCGTGGGCGCCAAGGTCCCGCACCTGGCGTACATCGGCGACGCCGAGATCGGCGACGGCGCCAACATCGGCGCCGGGACGATCACCGCCAACTACGACGGGCGGGAGAAGCACCGCACGAAGGTGGGGAAGAACGCCCGGATCTCGTCCAACACGGTTCTCGTCGCCCCGGTCGAGGTGGGCGACGAGGCGTACACCGGCGCCGGCGCCGTGGTCACCCAGGACGTCCCCCCCCGTGCGATGGCGAAGGGCGTCCCGGCGCAAATCACAGAAGGCTGGCTCGACGAGCGCGAAGCTGAACGGGACGAGCGGGGGTAACGGGGAGCGGGCGATGGAGCTGGTCACCAAGAAGAAGCTGATGCTCTTCGCCGGGCGGGGCAACGAGCAGCTCAGCAAGGAGATCGCCGAGCACCTCAAGGTCCCGTTGGGCGAGGTCATCCTGTCGACCTTCGCCAACGGCGAGATCTACTGCCGGTACGGCGAGAGCATCCGCGGCGCCGACGTGTTCATCCTCCAGGCGCACTGCGACCCGATCAACGACCGGATCTGGGAGCAGCTGCTGATGATCGACGCCGCCAAGCGGGCGTCGGCGAAGCGCATCACCGCCGTGTGCCCCTTCTACGGCTACGCCCGCCAGGACCGGAAGGCCGAGGGCCGGGAGCCGATCAGCGCCCGGATGCTCGCGGACTGCATCACCGTCGCCGGCGCCGACCGGGTCGTCACCGTCGACCTGCACACCGGGCAGGCGCAAGGCTTCTTCGACATGCCGGTCGACCACCTGACCGGCGTCCCGATCCTGGCGAACTACCTGGCCGACAAGGTCTCGGGTGAGGTCACGGTCGTGTCGCCGGACGCCGGCGGCGGCAAGCTCACCCGCCGGTTCGCGAACTATCTGGGCGAGCACGACGACATCGACGCCGACCTCGCGTTCATCGACAAGCGCCGGCCCAAGGGCACCCACAACGTTGCCGAGGCGACGGAGGTCGTCGGTGTCGTCGAGGGACGCACGTGCATCCTCATCGACGACATGATCGACACCGCCGGCACCGTGTGCAGCGCAGCGCGGTTGCTGACCGACCGCGGCGCGACCGACGTGTACGTGCTCGCCACGCACGGCATCCTGTCGGGCCCGGCCGTCGAGCGCCTGCGCGACGCGCCCATCCGCGAGGTCGTGCTCACGAACACGCTCCCGATCCCGGGCGAGAAGCAGTTCGAGAGCCTGACCGTGCTGTCGATCGCCCCGATTGTCGCCCACGCCCTCGACGCCGTCTTCGAGGACACGTCCGTCAGCGAGATCTTCCGCGGCGACAACGTCTGACGCACGACCGCTCAACCGCTCCAGGTCGTCAAGCGCTTCTACCGACCCGACGAGTTGGCGCGCGAGCTCACCGAGCACGGCTTCGACGCGACGGCCTGGACCACGGAATGGGCGTTCCTCGTCGGTCGCGGGATCGGCTAGAACTGCGCGCCGTGACGCGCGTGGGAGCCATCGATTCCGTCTGGCGCTACCCGGCGAAGTCGATGATGGGCGACTGCTTCTCGTCGGTGCCGGTCGGCGAGGGCGGCGTCGTCGGGGACCGGGGGTGGGCCGTCCGTGACGAGAAGCGAGGCGGCATCCGCGGCGCGAAGAAGATCGGCGGTCTGATGCGGCTCCACGCCCGGTACGTCGAGGAGCCGCAACCCGGCGGTTCGCCGCCGCCGATCGAGGTGACCGCGCCGGACGGCCAACGGGTCCGGTCGGACGACGACGACGTGCACACGCGGCTCTCACGCTTCCTCGATCACCCCGTCACGTTGTGGCCGCTCCAGCCGAAGGAGGATCTCGACCACTACCGCCGTGGCGCGCCCGACACCGACGACGTCGGAGCCGAGATGCGCGCCATGTTCGGACGCGACCCCGGCGAGCCGCTGCCGACGTTCGAGGGGATCCCGCTCGACGTGCTCGTCGAGTACGAGTCGCCACCGGGGACGTACTTCGACGCCTTCCCCGTCCACGTCGTGACCGACCGATCGCTCGCCACTCTCGCTGCGCTCGCCCCGGACTCCGAGTTCGACGTGCGCCGCTTCCGGCCCAACGTCGTCGTGGCCGTCGAGCCGGGCGTCGACGGCGAGTTCCCCGAACAGAGCTGGATCGGGCAGAGGCTCGACGTGGGCGACGCCGAGCTCGAGGTGACGGCAGCTTGCCCACGGTGCGTCATGGTCACGCGCGACCTCGCCGAGCTTCCGGCGGACAGGCAGGTGCTGCGCGCGATCGTCCGCCACGCCGACCAGAACATCGGTGTGTATGCGAACGTCGTCCGGCGGGGCACGCTGCAGACCGGAGCCGCGGTCACACTCTCCTGAGGGAAGGAGCCCACGTGCTGGAGCGAACCGAGTACCCGCCCGGCGTGCCGTGCTGGATCGACACCGCGCAGCCCGATCCCGAAGCTGCCACTCGCTTCTACGGCGGTCTCTTCGGATGGGAGTTCGAGGACCAGATGCCGGCGGAGGCGCCCGGCAGCTACTTCATGGCCGGGCTCCAGGGCCGTGACGTCGCCGCCATCAGCTCCCAGCAGGACGGGGGGCCGCCGACGCCGGTGTGGAGCACCTACATCGCGGTCGCCGACGCCGACGAGACCGCGGCCAAGGTCGCGAAGGCGGGCGGCAACACGCTCGCCGAGCCGTTCGACGTCTTCGAGGCGGGGCGCATGGGCATCTTCTCCGACCCGTCGGGCGCGGTCTTCTCGGTGTGGCAGGCGAAGGAGACCATCGGGGCGCAGCTCGTGAACGAGCCGGGTACGTGGAACTTCAGCGATCTCAACACCCGTGACGTCGATCGCGCCACCGGCTTCTACGGGGACGTGTTCGGCTGGGTGGCCGAATCCGTCGAGGGGGGCGGGATGTCGTTCTCGTTCCTCCGCCTTCCCGGCTACGGCGACTTCCTCGTCGAGAAGGTGAACCCGGACCTGCGCGCCGGCCAAGCGGACGCCGGCGCGCCCGCGGGGTTCGAAGACGTCGTCGCCGGGCTGGTGCCGATGACGAGCGACCGGTTCCCCGACGAGGTCCCGCCGCACTGGAGCGTCACCTTCGCGGTCGACGACGCCGACGCGTCGGCGGCGCGCGCCGAGGAGCTCGGCGGAACGATCCTCGTGCCGCCCATGGATGCGGGCCCGACCCGCATCGCAGTCGTGCGCGACCCGCAGGGGGCCACCTTCACCGCGAGCCGGTTCTATCCGGAGCGGTTGTGAGCACCGTCGACCTGATGCCGGCCGCACGACGGCTCGCCGATCTCGTGGCCGGCGTCCCCGACGACGTGCTCGACGCGCCGACGCCGTGTCCCGACTACACGGTCGGCGACCTCGTCGACCACGTCGGCGGGGCGGCGATCGCCTTCGCCGGCGCGGCCGCCAAGGACATGGGCGAGGTCACCGGCACCGCCCCCTCGGGCGACGGGTCGCGGCTTGGTGACGACTGGCGGACGCACGTCCCGCGCGACCTGGTCCGGATGGCCGAGGCGTGGCGTGATCCGTCCGCGTGGACCGGCATGACGCGCGCCGGCGGCGTCGATCTCCCGGGCGAGGTGGCCGGCCTCGTCGCGCTCGACGAAGTCGTGATCCACGGCTGGGACCTCGCCCGCGGAATCGGCCAGGACTTCCAGTGTGACCTGCCGTCGCTCGAGGCGGTGCACGGATTCGTCGCGCAGTTCTCGGCGCCGGGACAGGAGGCGGCGCGTGCCGGATTGTTCGGTCCGGTGGTCGATGTGCCGGCGGATGCGCCTCTGCTCGATCGCGTCGTCGGCCTCGCCGGCCGCGACCCGGACTGGTCGCTGGGCTGACCCGAACCGTCTACACATGATCGGGTGGACCTCGACCATCTGAACCTGCGCGTCCGCGACGCCGTCGGCGCGATGCACGCCCAGCTGACGGCCGCCGATGTGCCGGCCGTGGACGTCCAGGACTTCCGGCCCGACGAGCAGTACGTCACGTTCCGGTGCTGGGATCCGGACGGCACCGAGATCGAGGTCTACTGGGAAGCGTCGTGACGGTCACCGTCCGTCGGGCCGAGCCGGGGGAGTGCGGCGCGCTGTCCCACCTCGCCCTGCGCTCAAAGGCGCACTGGGGGTACGACGAGCGCTTCCTTGCCGCATGCAAGGCCGAGCTCACCGTCGATCCCGCGCTCGTCGAGCGCCACCGCGTAACGGTCGCTGAGGAGTCCAGAGAGATTGCCGGCTTCTCCGCGCTCGCCGGTGCCCCTCCGGTGGGCGAGCTGACGTTCTTGTTCGTCGAGCCCGGGAGGATCGGCGCCGGCATCGGCCGCACGCTGTGGCGCGAGTGCGTGGCGACCGCGGCGCGCGTCGGGCTCTCCGAGATCAGGATCGAGAGCGATCCGAACGCCGCCGGGTTCTACGCGGCCATGGGAGCGGTCCGGATCGGCGACGCGCGATCGCAATCGATTCCGGACCGACGCCTGCCGGTCCTCAGCTTCGACATGGCCCACGTGCCGATCGACCTCCGGCCGGTCGGGGATCTCGCGAGTGACGTCGAAGCCGTCCTGGCCGACGTGCGGCGCGAGCTCGCAGCGGTCGCACCGGGCGTCGACGTCGAGCACGTCGGCGCGACCTCGATGCCGGACGGGGTCACCAAGGGAGATGTCGACGTGAACCTCCGGGTCGACGGCGATCGGTTCGATGCCGTGGTCGTGGCGCTCTCGACCCGGTTCGACATCGCACAGCCGCGCAACTGGAGCGGAACGTTCGCGAGCTTCTCGGACACTCGCCGTGGCGTGCCGATCGGAATCCAGGTCACCGTGACGGGCTCCGACGACGACGTCCTGGTCGACGTCCGCGAACGGATGCGTGCCGACCCCGAGCTTCGCCGACACTACGACGAGACCAAGCGGGCCAACGCCCAGTCGGGAAGGGCGGCCTACTGGCATGCCAAGGATGAGTTCCTCCGTCGCACCCGGAAGCGATGAGTCTCGGGAGGACCCGCATCCGACTTGGCCGAGTGGGGTCCGGGAGCGCACAATGGAAGGTCCCCGGACGCCGACGAGGCCCGAATCCCATGGCCGACAACGCCGAGAACACGCTGGTCGCCGAGCCGCGCACCGTCGTGGGGAGCCGGCCCGCGGGCCGGCTGCGCCGTGAGGGGAAGGTGCCGGCGGTGATGTACGGCCTCGAGACCGAAACCTCCAACGTGACGGTGCCGAGCCGCGAGCTCAACCACATCCTGGCGGGGGAGTCGGGCGCCAACACGCTCATCACCCTCAGGCTCGACGGCGAGGAGCACCTGGCGCTCGCCCGGCAGATCCAGCGGCATCCGACCCGGGGCG
>DATFXK010000019.1:0-3255 GCA_035316005.1 Acidimicrobiia bacterium
CGCATTGGATCCCGCGTCGCTTCAGGTGTTGATCTCGCGCCTCACCGGGATCGCGGAGGAGATGGGGGCGGTGTTGCGACGCGCCGCGTACAGCCCCAACATCAAGGAGCGGGCGGACTGCTCGGCGGCGTTGTTCACCGCTGCCGGCGAGCTCCTCGTGCAAGCTGAGCACATCCCCGTCCATCTGGGATCGATGCCGGCCTCGGTGGCGGCGGCGATCGACGCGCTCGGCGACCGCGTGTCCCCGGACCAGCAGGTGCTGCTGAACGACCCGTTCGCCGGCGGCACGCACCTCAACGACGTGACCCTCGTCGCGCCCTGCTTCGCAAGCGGCGAGCTCGTCGGCTGGGCGGCGAACCGCGCCCATCACGCCGACCTCGGCGGAATGGCGCCGGGCTCCATGCCGCCCGAGGCGGTCGACATCCAGCAGGAGGGCCTGCGCGTGCCCCCCGTTCTGCTCACCCCGGACGTCGTCGAGGTCGTCGTCACCAGCTCGCGCACGCCGGACGAGCGGCGGGGCGACCTCGACGCCCAGCGCGGGGCCAACCGTCTCGGCGCCGCGCGCCTGGCCGAGCTGGTCGCGCAGCTCGACGCCACGACGCCGCTCGCCGAGGTGGTCGACTACGGCGAACGGCGCATGCGGTCCGCTCTGGCGGCGCTGCCCGACGGACGGTTCCGGTTCGAGGACGTGCTCGACTCGGCCGGCCCGCGGCCGGAGCAGCAGTCGCCGACTCCGGTCGTCGTGACGCTCACCGTCGACGGCGACACCGCGACGTTCGACTTCGCCGGGACGGGTGCGCAGCGACCGGGCAACGTCAACGCGGTCGAGGCGGTGACGGTGAGCGCGGTGGCGTTCGCCGTGCGGTCGGCCACCGACCCGTCGATCCCGGCCAACGGAGGGGCGATGCGGCCCGTCGCCGTGACGGCGCCTCCGGGCACGGTGGTGGCGGCGCGTCCGCCGGCCGCCGTCGGCGCCGGCAACGTGGAGGTGAGCCAGCGCGTCGCCGACGTGTGCCTGGGTGCCCTCGCGCTCGCCGCGCCCGGGAGGCTCGGCGCCGCCGGCCAGGGGACGATGAACAACGTGCTGATCGGCGGCGAGGGGTGGGTGTACTACGAGACCGTCGGCGGCGGGCAGGGCGGGCGCCCCGGGAAGCCCGGCATGAGCGGCGTGCACACGGCGATGACCAACACGCGTGACACGCCCGTCGAAGCGCTCGAGCGCGCGCTGCCGATCCGGGTGCGGCGTTACGCGCTGCGTCGGGGGAGTGGTGGCACCGGCGCGTACGCCGGTGGCGACGGCATCGAGCGCGAGCTCGAGCTGCTCGAGCCGGCCACGCTGTCGCTCGTCACCGAACGGCGTGCGAGCCGGCCGTGGGGTCTCGACGGAGGCGAGCCGGGAGCCTCGGGCGAGAACTGGTTGTTGCCCGACGGCGACCCGTCTCGGGCGCAGCGGCTCGCCGACAAGTGCACCGTCGAGCTCGTCGCCGGCGACGTGCTTCGGCTCCTGACGCCCGGCGGCGGCGGATACGGCGCCCCTCGCTAGCGCGGGTCGTCAGACTCCGGGCGGACGCTCACGACCTCGACCTGGAACGCCCGGCGCGGGCCCTCGTAGGTGACGACCTCACCGGGTGCGTGGCCCAGCAGCGCCTGGCCCAGCGGCGAGCCCGTCGAGAGCACGTCGTAGGTGTCGTGCCGCTCCTCGATCGACCCGACGAGGTACGAGGTCGTCTCGTCGTCGTCTTCCATCCGCACCTCGACCACGGTGCCCGGCTGCACGACGTCTCCGGCCGGTCCCTGGAACTCCACGGCGCGTCGCAGCATGTCCTGCAGCTGACGGACGCGGGCCTCGTTCTGGCCTTGGTCGTTCTTCGCCGCGTCGTAGTCGGCGTTCTCCCGGATGTCGCCGTGCTCGCGGGCCCGTTCGAGCCACGCCGAGATCTCCCGGCGACGTTCCCCCGACCGCCACTCGAGCTCCTCCTCGAGACGGCGGCGCGCATCGGCGGAAAGGTGCAGCTCGTCCATAAGCCGAAGATCGTACCGCCGCGCCGGACTCCCGAAACCGGGCGCTATGTCTTCCGGAAGAAGATCTGGAACTCCATCACACCCTGGTCCTTGACCGAGACGAACCCGGCGATGTTCGGGGCTTCGATCTGGTAGTCGGCGAACCTGATGTCGAGGCTGCCGACGACCTGGATGTCACGTCCGTCCCAGCGGCCTTCGAGAGGGATCGACACACGGCGCGTCACCCCGTGGAGGGTGAAGTTGCCCTTGGCGGTGGCGCGCACGGTCTGCCCCGCCTGGGGGACGGACTGGAACGAGATCGGCTCGGTGAGCACGAACTTCGATTGCGGGAACTTCTCCGACTCCAGGCCCAGCGTCTTGATGCGGTTGTCGCGCATGTCGCGGTCGGACTTCAGGCTCAGCAGGCTGGCGTCCACGCTGACGTTCTTCACGGTCATCCCGTCGATCGTGAAGCTGCCGTTGATCTCGTCCGTCCGCCCGGTCGCGGTGCTCTCGAAGCCCACGGCCGCCAGCTCCTCCTGCGCCCGGTAGCCGACGAAGCTGTTGGGATCGCCGGGGGCGACCCGGTAGGTGCCGTCGAGCGTGCCGCCCCCGACCGTGGTCGTCTTCGTGATCTTCGCCGGCGGCTCCGGATCGCTCTTGAGGAAGAAGTACCACCCGCCGACGGCGAGACCCGCGAGCACGACCAGCACCACGCCCACGCCGATCAGGATCTTCCACAGCCGCCTCATCCACCCTCCCGAGGTCGGGTCGCGTCACGCTACGGGATGTATACGGGCGAAGCGCGTCAGGGGTTCGCGGTCGTTCTCACGACGGCCTCATGCGGCCGTGCGTATTCAGACCTCGGTGAACCGGCGGCAATTCCTGTTGGGCGCGGTCGCGGCCGGCGCCGCCGCCGTCGCCGGTGCGGTGATCGGGTTCGACGAGTACCGGGGGAGCGGCTCCGCGCACGTGCGTCGTCGGGCCCGCGCGACCGCGGGCACGCCGCCCACGGCCGGGCCTCGGCGCGTGCCGGCGGACGCACTCCATGCCGAGTGGATCGCCGAGGAGAACGCCAAGCCCGGGACGGCCGACTGGCAGATCACGGGCCCCGCCGAGGGCGACGCCATCGAGGGTTTTGCCAGCGTCGTGAGCGCGGTCCAAGGGGAGAAGGTCCAGCTGTTCGTGTCGACGGGAGCGAAGGCCTTCCACGTCGAGGCGTACCGCATGGGGTCGTACGGCGGCAAGGGGGGC
>DATFXK010000020.1:0-19040 GCA_035316005.1 Acidimicrobiia bacterium
CGGCCGGAACGGGACTGACCCGAAGCGGCCGCTTGATGAGATGCGGCGACAGGCTCGGATCATCGCGAACTTCGCTGAGTACTTGGATGAGGATGTGCGCAGCCACCCTGAGCGGGTGCGTGAAGCAGTGCGCGCGCTCGCCGAATGGTGCAAGGCCGACCTCGAACTCTTGGCGCACGCGCGCACCGATGTGCTGCGCTATCGCCGCGCAGGGCCGCCGGCCACCGGAGAGAACAACCGCTACGCCATCGAGCTGCACGTCATCGACAGCGCGGCCTAGTCCGCCGCACTCGGCCCGGCGCGCCTGAGGAGAGCTACTTCGGCGCCCGCTGATACGTGAGGATGATCACGCCGTCGGGACCGACCTGCTTCGCGTCCGAGAGCTGCAGGGGGGTGAGGTCGCCACTTTCGCTGAACAAGCGCTTGCCCTTCCCGAGGACGACGGGAAACACCATCAGCCGGTACTCGTCGACGAGGTCGAGCTCCTTCAGCGTGTTCACGAGCTGGGCGCTGCCGTGGACGACGATGTCGTCGGCGAACCGTTCCCTGAGCTTGCCGACCTCGGCCGCGACGTCACCGCTGATGACCGTCGTGTTGTTCCACTCGGGCTTGTCCAAGGTCGTCGAGACGACGAACTTGGGCATGCTGTTGAACTTGTCGGCGAACTCCCCTTCCCTCGACGGCCACGCGTCCGCGAAGCCCTCGTACGTGACCCGCCCGAGGAGGAGGGCGTCGGTCGCCATCGTCTCGTCCAGCTTGAACTGGGTGCCGTCCTCTCCGCGGTCGATCTGAAAGCTCCATCCGCCGTGCTCGTAGGCCTCGGCGCCGCCGGGGTCTTCGATGACGCCGTCGGCCGAGATGAATTCCGTGACAACGATCTTTCCCATGGATACCTCCGTGGGTCGGGGGTCAGTCCAGCAACGCTTCGATCATCGTCGGGCCAGGAAGGCCGCGAGGTCGTCGAACATCGTGGACCAGCCGTCGTAGGCCTCCGCGCCTCCGGTGCGCCCGACGACGTGGCAGGTCATCTCGGTCCGCCCCCCGAGGTCGGCGAAGGTGATCGTCACGAGCAGGTCGATGTCGCGGTCGCGCCAGACCAGTCGCTCGGGCTCCTCCACCTCGAGGAAGGTCCCACCCGACGGGTACTGGCTCCCGTCGGTGTCGTCGACCATCGTCAGCTCGAACGCGCCCCCCGGTCGGACGTCCATCGTGATCGTCGACCGCGGCGTGCTGATGCCGCGCGGGCCGTACCAGCGCGCCATCTGGTCGGGATCCGTCCACGCCTTCCACACCAGCTCGCGCGGCGCGTCGAAGACGCGGGTGATGGTGAACTCCTGATCGATCGACGCGTCAGCCATCGCGCTCCCCCTGCAGCGTCCGGAGATGGGCGTCGAGGCGGTCGAAGCTCGCCTCGAAGAACTGCCGGTAGCGCGCCAGCCAGCCGGCCGCGTCCTCGAGGGGACGGCCCCGCAGCCGGGCCGGCCGCCACTGGGCGGCGCGCCCGCGGGTGACGAGCCCCGCGTGCTCGAGCACCTTCAGGTGCTTGGAGACGGCTTGGATGGTCACCGGGAACGGCTCGGCCAGCTCGTTGACCGTCGCCTCACCATCGGCCAGGCGCTCGAGGATCGCCCGGCGGGTGGGATCGGCGAGGGCGGAAAAGGTGGTGCTGAGCTGGTCGACCGGCATGTGATCATCCGAGCGGTTGATGAACCAGTAGGTTGACTACACCGCCGGACCCGCCGGGGTCAAGTTCCGTACCGCTCCCGCAGCGCCGCCAGCGCCGCCTCCGCGTGAACCAGCTCCTCGCGCGCCCGGGCGACACGGACCTCGGCGGCCTCGACCGCGGCACGGGCTTGCGCCTCGCGCCGTTCTGCGACCCGATCCCTGGCCGGCTTCTTGGCCGGCGGGGCCGGTCGCTCTGGGAGCTCGAGGTCGTCGCGAAGGCCGAACGTGCCGCCCGCCGCGACCTCGGCGGTGACGTCGGTCTCGATGGCACCGAGCGCCTCGTCGTGGTGGTGGCGGGGGCGATCGTCGCGGGCTAGGACGTCGTCGACGGCGCTGCCCAACGCCGCCACTGCGTCGCGCCGCTCGGCCGTGGCGTCGGCGAGAGCGGCACGGTCGCCGCCGGTGATCGCCACTTCCTGCGCCGCCGCCACCCTCCGCATTGCCGAGCGGAACGCGTCGACCTCGCGGGCGTGGTGCCGCAGCACCTGATCGGCGACCCAGCGCGTCACGGTCGGCTTCCGGAGCTTCTTCACCGCCGCCGCCTCGTCCGACTTTCCCTCGGACTTCAGCCTCTTGGCCACGGCGTCCCGGGCGGAGACAAACTCCTCGGGCGGGACGTCGGCGAGATCGTCTCGCTCGTCCTGCATCAGCCGAGAGCCTGGCACGGTCCACCGCACCCGGTCGATGGCAACCAACGGTCACGTACTCGGGCTGAACAGCGACACGCCGTTGCCGTCGGGGTCGTGCACAATCGCGTAGCGCTGGCCCCAGAAGGCATCCCATGGCTCCTTGTGCCCGTGGTAGCCGAGCGAGGTCAGCCGGTCGTAGAGCTGGTCGACCTCTGCCGGCGTGTCGAGCTCGAACGCCAGCTCTGTCCGATGGAGGCCGTTCGGTGGCGGTTGCCAGTCGGGATCGAAGGACCGGATCTCTTCGACCGTGTCGAACATCAACCGCACTCCACCGACGAGCGCGGCGTCGGCGTGCGGTTGCCCGTCGGACTCGGGAGGCAGGTCGACCCCGAGCTCCCGGTAGAACTCAAGGGCGCGGGGCATGTCATCGACGACAATTCCGACGGCGGCAAACTGAGCAGGCATGGGATGGCGTCTCCGTAGTGTGGACGGCTGCGTTTGCGTCGATGATGCAGGAGAGCCGACGCCGTCGTCTTGAGTAGATCGGACACGGTGCACCGAGCGAGATGTCCGAACCGTTCAAGACGGTTCGTCCACGAATCGTCGACGATCGGCGCATGCAGCGCATCGGCGACGATCACGACTTCACGCCAGGACCACGGATCGGCCTCGGCCTGCCGGCGGCGATACCGGATGTTCCGGGCCGCGCGGTCGGAGCGTGGGCGAGCCTGGGCGAGGAGCTGGGTTTCGCATCGCTGGCCGTGATCGACCGTCTGGTCTACGACAACGTCGACCCGTTGGTGGCACTGTCTGCTGCGGCCGCGGTGACCGAGCACGCCGACCTGTTCACGACCGTGCTCAACGTGCCGTGGCGGCAGAGCGCGCTCATGCTCTCCAAGCAACTGTGGTCACTCGAGCGGATCTCCGGCGGTCGGCTGATTGCCGGCCTGGCGCTCGGCGGGTGGCCGGAGGACTACCGCGAGAGCGGGATCGACCTCGCCGGACGTGGCGACGTCTTCGACGACATGCTCGAGGTCATGCTCCGGGCGTGGAAGGGTGAAGTGTCCGGCGCCGGTGGGCCGCTGCCTGCTTTGCCGCCCGATCGCCCGCGCCTCCTCTTCGGTGGGTTCGCCCCGCGCTCCTACGAGCGGATGGCAAGACTCGGCATCGGCTGGGTCGCCCCGCTGTTCGGCTTCGACACGCTGCTGGCCGGCATCGCCTCGGCCCAGACTGCGTGGTCAGACGCGAAGCGCCCAGGACAACCGCGGATCGTCGCTGCGCGCTACTTCAGCCTCGGGCCCGACGCCGACGCCACCGCGGACGAGTACATCCACCACTACTACGGCGACGAGTTCTTCGGTGCCGCGCGCGCCGACGTACTGACCACTCCTGCTCACTTGCACGCCGAGCTGCAGCGGCTCCGTGATGCCGGCTGCGGCGACGTGCTGCTGTTCCCATGCTCGGCCGACCTCGACCAACCCCGCCGCCTCGCCACCGCCCTCGACGCGCGGCCGTGACGGCGAACGACTGCCTCGCCTCAGAGCAGCTCGGTGAGGGGGACGCCGGCCAGGCGGCGGGTGTCCCGAGCCATGTGGGACTGGTCGGCGTAGCCGACGACCGCGGCCACATCGGCGAGGCGCCCGCCGGCGCGCGCCAAGCGCAAAGCGCGCTGGAAGCGGAGGATCTGGTGGAGCGTCTTCGGGCCGTAGCCGAAGGCGGTCCGGCAGCGACGCTGCAGGTGCCGCTCCGACACACCAACGACGGCGGCGACACTGGAGACGACGCCCGGGCCAGCGGCGAACTCGATGCGGCGAGCGATGGCGACGGCAGTGGGATCGGGCGGCGCGTTGATCCGCTCGCGCACCATGGTCGCCAACGTGTGCTCGGGCCGGTCGGACGCCGCCAGCCGCTCCGCCACCTCGTTGGCCACCCGCCCCCACAGCTCGTCCAACGGCACCCGCAGGTCGCGCAGCACGTCAAGCGGGACCCCGAGCACCGCGTCGGCTGCGCCGGGGGCGAAGCGGATCCCGACCATTCGACTTCCCTCGGTGAGTGGCGCGAGCTGGGCCTGGGTGTCGGGACCGGCTGCAAAGGTCGTGACGGACGGTCCGTCACGCCGCCAGATGATGTCGGCGCTGCCGTCGGGCACGACGCGCAACGGCGGGCTGTCGTTCGGGGCCCCACGGCGGACCCACACGGCGGCGACATGGTCGCCGAGCTCCTGTGGAGGGCGCGACTCGCGGTACCTCGGGGGATCAGCGGGCGGGATGCGACCAGGCTACGGCGTCGCGTGACCGCGCACGCTACGGCGATCCCGACGAGGACCGTTCGCTCAGCGGCGCTCGAACGTGTAGCCGGCGGCTTCGCGGTCCCAGGTCGCGTCGGTGACGCCCTCGTCGCGCAACTGGTACTTGAGCACCCGGCCGACCGGGTTGCGTGGGAGGTCGTCGCGGAATTCGATGTAGCGCGGCACCGCGAAGTACGGGACGCGTTCGACGCTCCACTCGCACAGCTCGGCTTCGGTGATGCCGGCATCGGACTGGAGCACGGCGGTGACCTTGACCTCGTCCTCGCCCACGTCGCTCGCCACCGAGTGCACGGCGACGTCCTTGATCGCCGGGTGGCCGTGGTACGTGCGCTCCATCTCGAAGCTGGAGATGTTCTCGCCGCGCCTGCGCAGGTAGTCCTTCTTGCGGTCGACGAAGAACAGGAAGTCCTCGTCGTCGAGCCGGGCGAGGTCGCCGGTGTGGAACCAGAGGTTGCTCAGCACCGAGAGCGTCTCCTCCGGCCGGCGCCAATAGCCGGCGAACATCAGGTTCGGCCCCGTCGGGCGGCACACGATCTCGCCGATCTCCCCCACCGGCACCTCGACGTCGTCGTCGTCGACGAGGCGCACGTCGAAGTCGACGGTGTTCGGCTTGCCGGCTGCACCCGGCGTGTTCGCCTCGCCCGCAGGGAGCATCGAGATCAAGGACGCCTCGGTGAGGCCGTAGCCGGCGCTGAACGTCTTGCACCCGAAGCGCTCGTTCCAGATGCGGTCGATGTCGGGCGGCATCGGCGCCGCCGCGCACAGTCGCAGCCGGTGCCCCTCCTGATCGGGGTGGTCGTCGGCATCGGCGACGAGGATCGCGAGCGAGCCGAGCATGGATGCGATCGTCGCTCCTGTCCTGCGCACCTCGGGCCAGAAGCGCGACACCGAGAACCGACGCGCCACGGCGGACTTGCCACCCACCAAGAGCGTCCCGACGACGCAGATGGAGATGGCGTTGAAGTGGAAGAGCGGCAACGGCGTGATGACGACGTCGTCGGGCCGGCGCTGCCAGGCCCGGGCGACCTGGTCGGCCAGCGCCACGACGTAGTTGTGCGGGAGCATGCATCCCTTGGACGGGCCGGTCGTGCCCGCGGTGTAGATGAAGCAGGCGAGGTCCGCCGGGCGGACGCCGGCGTCGGGGATCGGGTCGTCCGCGGTGGACGCGAGCAGGCGGTCCCAGTCGTGGGTAGGCACGGCGTCGATCACCTCGTCGGGGGGTCCGACGACCACGGCTGCCTCCAGCTCGGGCGCATCGGTCCCGGCGATGGGCGCGACGCGTCCGGCGAAGTCGCCCTGGACGACGATGACCTTCGAGCCCGAGTCCGACAGCTGGTGGCGGAGGAAGTCGCCCTTGTACGCCGTGTTCACCGGCACCTGCACCGCGCCGAGCTTCAGCGCGGCGAAGAACGTGACGACCTGGGCGGGCCCGTTCTCCAGGAGCGTCGCGACGCGGTCACCCTTCCGGACGCCGAGGTCGGCGAGTGCCCGCGCGAGCTGATTGCTCTCGGCGTCCATCCGGCGGGCGGTGTACTCGTCGCCTTCGAAGTCGAGGTACGGACCGTCGGGATCGTCGGCGAGGCGGCGGCCGAGCGCCTCGAGCACCGTGGTCTGCGGCCTCGTCGTCACGCATCTGACACTAGCGTCACGCCGATCCGCGCTCGCCGTCACGCCCGGTACCGTCGCCCTCACGATGAGCGACCGCCCCCGCGTCCACCGGTACACGGCGTCGTGCGCGTGGTACGGGTCGACGGCGCCGGGGTACGACGCGTACGACCGCCGCCACCGGGCGTCGGCGCCGCCGGCACCGGAGACGCTCGAGCTCTCGAGCGATCCGGCGTTCCGTGGCGATCCCTCGCTGCTCAATCCGGAGCAGCTGTTGGTGATGGCAGCGGCGTCGTGCCAGCTGCTCTCGTTCCTGGCCGTCGCGGCCCGGGCCCGCATCGACGTCGTCGACTACCGCGACGAGGCCGAAGGTGAGATGCCCGAGGACGACCCGCCGCTGCGCATCACCCGCATCACGCTGCGACCACGCATCACGATCCGCGGCGCCGTCGACGACGCCCGTGTCCGTCACCTCGTCGAGGTCGCGCACCGCGAGTGCTTCATCGCCAACAGCCTCAACACCGAGGTGGTGATCGAGCCCGAGGTGATGCGTCCTACGGGCTGATGCCATGGTGCCGAGCGGGCTCGGGTGGCTGCGAGCAGCGGGCGCGCGTGAGGCGCAGGGCGGCGAGGAGCGCGTTGCGGAGCTCGCCGGGCTCGATCACCTCGTCGTAGCTCATCGTGTCCGCCGACGAGTACGCCCCGCCGAGCTCGGCGTTGTCGAGGACGCGCTGGGCGTCGTCGTCGACGCCGGCGGCGGCGCCGCCACCGGCCGCTGGCATCGCTCCCAGCCGGGCACCGGGCAACGCGAGCGTGACCGTCTGGGCGTCGAAGGGGTTCATGCCCATCAGCGAGCTGCCGAATCCGTACGCCTTGCGCAGCGTGACGTGCAGCTTCGGGGACCGCATGCGGGCTTGGGCCGCGAACATGCGCGCCGCGTGACGCAGCACACCGCTGCGCTCGGCCGCCGTCCCGGCGAGCACCCCGGGGTTGTCGGCGAGGAACACCACCGGCAGGTAGAACGCGTCGGCCACGTCGATGAAATGCGCCGCCTTGTCGCCCGCCTCGCGGTCGATGGCGCCCGCCTTGGCGGCCGGCTGGTTGGCGACGACCGCCACGGGCTCACCGCCCAGACGCGCGAGCGCGGTGACGATCGGGCGGCCGAACGCGGGCTCGATCTCGAGCACCGAGCCCCGGTCGGCAACGAGGTCGACGACCGCACCGACGTCGTAGCCACGGCGCGGGTCGGCCGGGATCAGGTCGGTGAGCGAGCCGACATCGCGCGCGGCGGTGTCGTCGGCACCGGCCGGCTCGGACGGGTACTGCCAAGCGTTGGACGGGAAGTAACCGAGGTATCTGCGCACGAGGTCGAGGGCGGCGCGATCGTCGGCGACAGCGTTGTGCGCGACGCCGCTCACGGTCGTGTGCACGGCGGTGCCTCCGAGCTCGTCCTTGGTGACCTCCTCGCCTGTCGCCTCCTTCACGAGCGGCGGGCCCGCCGAGAACAGCGACGCGCCCTCGACCATGACCACGAAGTCCATGAGCGGCGCGGTCAGCGCGCCGTGCCCGGCCGACGGTCCCATCACCACCGCGACCGTCGGCACGAGGCCCGAGAGGTGCGCCAGAGTCTGCAGGTCGTTCGGTGCCCGGCCCCGGCGCTCGAACGCGTTCTGCGCCCGCTCCCCCGCGCCCTCCAACAGCATGACGAGCGGCACGCGCTCCTGGCCCGCCAGCTCGGCGAGCCGTTGGCGCTTGGCGGTCGTGCCCAGCCCGATCGAGCCGCCCATCACAGTGAAGTCCTCGGCGCCGACGAGGACCGGGCGTCCGTCGATCAGCCCGTGGCCGGCGACAAGCCCGTCGGCGGGCACCGGCGGCACGACGCCGCGGTGGACCGAGCCGACGAGCGTGCCCAGCTCCACGAACGTGTCGGGGTCGAGCAGCCGCTCGACGCGGGCGCGAGCGTCGAGGCGGCCGCCCCGGCGCTGCTGCTCGAGTCGCTCGCTGCCGCCCATGGCGCGCGCCGCGTCGCGACGCTCGCGGAGGTCTTTGAGCAGGTCGTCCCAACCGCTCATGCCGCGCCTCAGGGAGACGGCAGGGTCGCGGCCACCGCGTCGGCGTGCTCGTCGACCGAGCCGAGCACGGTGTCGAGCACCCACGCCCGCTTCAGGTACAGGTGGACGTCGACCTCCCACGTGAAGCCCATCCCGCCGTGCACCTGGGTCGCGGCCTTGCCGTTCGTGATCGCGGCCTCGCCGGCGAGCATCTTGGCCCCCGCGACGGCGCGTGCGACGTCGCCGACGTCCGGGTCGTCGAGGGTGCACGCCGCCGCGTGCACCGACGCGCGCGCCACCTCGGCGCGCACGCGCATGTCGGCGAGGATGTGCTTCACCGCCTGGAAGGAGCCGATCGGCCGGTCGAACTGGCGCCGCTCCTTCGCATAGGCGACGGACCGGTCGGTGCACGCCTGCGCGGCGCCGACGAGGAACGCCGCCGTCACCACCGCGCCCTCGCGCCGCCACCGCGCCACGAGCTCACCGTCCCCCAGCTCCTCGCCCTTCGGCAGCTGCTCGACGCGATGGACGGGCGTGAGCGGGTCGAGCGGGCGGGCGACGGCGACGGCGCCGGCGACCGTGCCCGCCGCCACCGCGCGCACGCCGCCGTCGTCGACGACGAGCAAGGTGTCGAGGACGTCGAGGTGCTCGACCATCCACGGCGGCTCACGGCCGGTGACCTCGAGGCCGCCGGCGATGCCGTCGACACGGCCGTGCGCGAGATACAGCCACACGAGCGGCCCGGGGACGACCGCCCGGCCCAGCTCCTCGAACACGACGGCGGCGTCGGCGACGCCGAAGCCGTCGGACCGCAACGAGAAGACGCCCGCGTCGGCCAGCTCGGCGTACGCGGCGCGGTCGAAGCCCTCACGCACCCGCTTGATCGGGAACCGGCCCTCGCACAGGCTGCGGATGCCGTCGCGCAGCGCCACCTGGTCGTCGCTCAGTTCGAAGTCCACGGCTGCTCCCTGGGGAGGCCGAGCAGGCGCTCCGAGATGATGTTGCGCTGGATCTGCGAAGTTCCCGCCGCGATCGTGAGCGCGAGCGTGCGCAGGCGCTCGACGACGAACTCGTTGTCGATGTCGAGCGCGCTCCGGTCCAGGACGCGCACCGAGAGGTCGCCGAGCTTCTGGCGGCTCTCCGAGTAGGCGAGCTTCACCATGAGCGCACCGTCGCCCGGCGACCCGTCGCGCGCGGCGCGCGACACGTTTCGCTTCGTGAGCGCCCACACCGCGTCCATCTCCGCCGCCACGTGACCGAGCTCATGGCGGTGCGCGGGGTCGCGTGCGAGGGCGGCGAGGTCCTCGGCCATGCGACGCGCTTCGACGAGCTCGCTCACGAACGCGGTCCCGCGCTCGAACGCGAACGTGACCTGCGTGATGCGCCAGCCGTCGTTCTCGACGCCGACGCGGTTCGCGACGGGGACCCGGACGTCGTCGAGGAACACCTCGCAGAACTCCGACGAGCCGATCACCGTGTCGATGGGACGCACGTCGATGCCGGGCGTGTCCATCGGCAGGATCAGCCAGCTGATGCCACGGTGCTTCGGCGCGTCGGGATCCGTGCGCACGAGCAGCTCGCCGTAGTCGGCGATGTGCGCGAACGAGCACCAGATCTTCTGCCCGTTCACGACGTAGTGGTCGCCGTCGCGCACCGCGCTCGTCCGGAGGGCGGCGAGGTCAGAGCCGGCGCCCGGCTCCGAGAACCCCTGGCACCACACCTCGTCGCCGCGCAGGATCGGGGGGAGGTACCGCGCCTTCTGGTCGTCGCTCCCCTCGGTCATGATCGTCGGCCCTGCGTGCAGGGAGCCGACGAAGTTCACGCCGACGTACGGCGCCCGGGCCCGGGTCGTCTCCTCGAGGAAGACGAGCTGCTCCGACGGCGACGCGTCCCGGCCGCCGTACCCCTTCGGCCAGCTGAGCCCGGCGTACCCGGCGTCGAAGAGGCGGCGCTGCCACTCGGTGTCGTACCGGCGCCGCCCCGCCCAGTCGTCCCAGGTCGGCCGGGCCGGCAGCTCGGGCAGCGTCCGCTCGAGCCAGCTGCGCAGCTCGGCGCGGAACAGCTCGTCCGACTCCGAGTAGCGCAGGTCCACGGGCGGGAGTGTACGGGGTGGATCTGACGGGGCGTCAGGCGGAACTGGGCGCTGCGCCGCGTCAGGAGACGAGCCTCGGCGGGTTGTCGAGCATTTACACCGCGTGACCTCAGGCGTACTGTCGATACCAACGGCTCAAGCAGCTGGCCGCAGGACCGTTGCTACCGAAGCAAGCTCCGCGGCAAGACGAGGAACCGCCCTGGGGCTTGACTCCCAGGGCTTTCTCTTTCACCGGCACGGCACGGGGAGTCCGTCCCTGCCCCGGGCTCCCCTGCCGTGTGCTCGACCTGTTCTTGCGAGTGGGCGGAGGCGGTAGCGGAAGCGGGGCTCGCACGGTCGGGTCCCGCTTTCCTGCCGTACCGCGCATCGACGCTTCGGGCGGACGTGACTCGGCCCTGACGGGCCTCAGGCGAGCAGCCCGGCGCGGAGCGCCGTCACGGCCTCGGCGTCGAGTCCGTGGCGCTCGAGGTAGCCCTCCACCGACCCGTGCTCGGAACGCAGTCGCGCGAGGACCGTGAGCATCGTCGCCTTCTCGGCGACGAGCAGCTCGTGCTCCGTGACCTCGGGGTCGACGCCGCGGGCTGCGGCCCGGGCCCGATTCCGCTCGAGCAGCACGGGCAGGTTCTCGGCCGTGAGGGCGTAGTCGGCGGCGATCTCGGCGTCGGCGACGCCGAGCGCACCGAGCACGAGCGCGGCGACGAGCCCGGTCCGGTCCTTGCCGCCGGCGCAGAAGAACACGACGGGATGCTTGTCGCCGTCGGCGATCAGCTCCACGACGGCGGCGAAGCGATGGCCGAAGCGCTCGAGCATCAGCGCGTAGGCCTCGTCGAGCCCGCGCGGAAGCACACGAGTGTCGTCGGGACGGCGACGGGTCTCGTCGACGATCGGACGGTGATGCACGGCGACACCCGCGTCCACGAGCGGACGGTGCGGGTGGTCGTCGACCTCGTGACCGGCGCGCAGGTCGACGGCCGTGCGCAGGGCGAGTGTGTCGACGATGTACCGCACGTCGGCATCGCTCACGGACGCGAGGGAGTCGCTGCGGTACAGGCGTCCCGTGCGCACGACGCGCCCGCCGGCGGCGGTGTGGCTCCCCAGGTCCCGGAAGTTGGCGGGACCTTCGAGCGCGACGTGGCGGGTCGCGGTCAGAGGTCCAGCTCGAGCATGCGGATGGCGTTGCCGCGCACGAGCTTGTGCACGACGTCGTCCGGCAGCCCGGCCATCAGCTCCTGGGCGACCTTCTTCGTGTGTGGCCACGTGGAGTCGGTGTGCGGGTAGTCCGTCTCGAACGTCGTGTTGTCGACGCCGATCGTGTCGAGCGACTCGATGCCGTGACGGTCGCGGAAGAAGCAGCCGAACACCTGCCGGTAGTAGTACGTCGACGGCGGCTCGGGCACGATGTCGCGCACACCGCCCCAGGCACGGTGCTCGAGCCACACATCGTCGGCGCGTTCGAGGATGTACGGGATCCACCCGATCTGTCCCTCGCTGTACGCCAGCTTCAACGTCGGGAAGCGCACGAGCACGCCCGAGAACAGGAAGTCCGTCAGCGACGACATGGCGTTGCCAAAGCTGAGCGTGGCCGCGACCGCGACGGGCGCGTCGCCCGACGTCGCCGGCATCTTCGACGACGAGCCGATGTGCATGCACACGACCGTTCCCGTCTCGGCGCAGGCGGCGAAGAACGGGTCCCACTCGCCGCTGTGGATGCTCGGCAGGCCGAGCACCGCCGGGATCTCGCTGAAGCAGACGGCGCGCGCACCCCGCGCCGCGTTGCGGCGCACTTCGGCGGCGGCGAGCTCGGCGTCCCAGAGCGGGATGATCGGCAGCGGGATCAAGCGGCCGCCGCTGCCGGCGCACCATTCGTCGACCATCCAGTCGTTGTAGGCGTAGACGCACGCCTCGGCGAGCTCGCGGTCCTTCGCCTCCAGGAACGTCTGGCCGCAGAAGCGCGGGAACGTCGGGAACGACAGCGACGCCTCGACCCAGTTGAGCTCCATGTCCTCGACGCGGGCCTTCGGCTCGTAGCAGCCGGGACGCATCTCCTCGTACGTCATCGGCGTCATCGTCATCTCGTCGCGGTCGTAGCCGACGGCGGCGACGTGACGCTTGTGGATGTAGACGAGGTCCTCATACACCCAGCAGTCGGCCTGGGGACCGTCGGGGTCGAAGGTCTGCTCGTAGGTGCCGCCGCCGACGTGGCGCATGCTGCCGATGCCGCGCCGCTCCACCCGCGGCGCGCGGTCGCGGAACTTCGCCGGTAGCCACCGCTCCCACACGTGCGGTGGCTCGACCACGTGATCGTCGACGCTCACGATCTTCGGAAAGTCGTTCGCCACGTGCTCCTCCGGCGAGCGCTGACCTGACGGGTCGTCAGATCCTAGCCGCCGCCCGCCGGCGCGCCGTCAGTCGCACTTGGTGTCGTTCGGCGGTGGCTGGAGCGTGACGAGGTACTTCACGACGTGGTCGTCGACGCACTGGTTGAAGGCGGTGACGAACGCGGTGTGCTGGGTGCCCTCGGCGGTGAGGAGCACTCCGTTGGAGATGTCCCCCGCCAGCCCCTGTGCCCACTTCAGCGGCGTGGCCGGGTCGTTGGTGGTGCCGATCACCAGGATCGGCGGCGTGCCGTTGATCTGGACGGGCGCGACGCTCGGGACCGGCGGCACCGGCCAGTACGCGCAGACCAGCCCGGCGTTGAGGAGCGCCACACCGACCCGCGGCGCGGCGGCGCGGAACTGCGGCTCGGCGGCCTGATACACGTCGGGGCCTCCCACCGACGGCCCGTCGAGGCAGCCGATGGCCCAGAACGCAGGCTGGGAGGAGTCGTAGGTACCGTCCTCGTGCCGGCCGGTGTACTCGTCCGAGAGTGCGAGCAACCGTTCCCCGTCCCCCCGGGCGGCCCCGGCCAGCGCGTCCTCGAGCCGCGAGTACCCCTCCTTGCCGGAGTAGAGCGCTTGCGCGACGCCGAGATCGAACTCGCCCCCACTGAGCGTCCGCCCCTGGCCGGCGGGGATGGGCTGGGCGTCGACCTGCGCAGCCAGACGATCGAACGCGCCGGCGGCGTCGCCCCCGTTGGAGAAGGGGCATCGCCGGTTCTGCGAGCACTGCGCGAGGAAGGTGTCGAGCGAGCGCTCGAACCCACCGGCCTGCTCGGCGCCGATCTCGAGCGCGCTGAGATTCGGGTCGATGGCGCCGTCGAGGACGAGCGCGCGCACCTTCGTCGGGAACAACTTGGCGTACAGCGTGCCGAGGTACGTTCCGTACGAGTACCCGACGTACGTGAGCTTCTTGTCACCGACCGCCTGGCGGATGCGATCCATGTCGCGGACCGTGCTCTCACTCGAGACGTACGGCAGCACGCCGCCGCTGCGCGCCTCACACGACTGTGCCAGCTGCTGCAGACGGTTGTCGAGGTCGGCCCGCTCTTCCGGCGTGTCCGGCGAATAGTCGGCGGAGAACACGCCATCCAGGTCGTCCTCGCACTTCACCGGAGACGTCTTCCCGCTCCCGCGCGGGTCGAACCCGACGACGTCGAAGCGTTCCCGGATCTCGTCGGGGAGGGCACTGGCGAAGTCCCGCGCGAACTGCGTTCCCGGCGCGCCGGGGCCGCCCGGGTTCATCAACAGCGACCCGATGCGCTTCTTCTGGTCGGTGGCCCGGACCCGCAGCAGCGCGACCTTGATCGTCCTGCCGTTGTCGGGATGGTCGTAATCGAGGGGCACGGTGAGCTTGGCGCACTCGTTGCCGTCACCACAGCCGTTCCACACCAGCTTCGGGTTGTGCGCCGATGCCGGTGTCGCGGATGTCGACGCGCCGGCGGGCGCGATGACGAGAGCCACGAACGCGATCGCGAGACAGAGCGCGACGGAAACAGCACGGCGCGGGGGCACGACGACCGAGCTTACGGCCGGCTGCGCACGCGACGGCCGCGGGCGTCGGCTCGCACGATGCGGGATGATGAGCGGTGATGGGACGGCTCGACGGGAAGGTGGCACTGGTCACCGGGGCCGCGGGCGGCATCGGCCGGGTCGCGGCGGAGCTCTTCGCCGCCGAGGGCGCCCGCGTCGTCGTCGCCGACGTCGTCGAGCGTGAGGGCAAGGCGACCGTCGACGCGATCGGTGACGCCGGTGGGCAGGCGGCGTTCGTCCCCGCCGACGTCTCGGACGACGACCAGGCAGAGACCATGGTCCGGTTCACGATCGACACGTTCGACGGCCTCCACGTCCTCTACAACAACGCCGGCATCCTCCCGCCCGACGACGCCGGCACCGTCGACACCCCCGAGTCCACGTGGGAACGCGTGATGGCGGTGAACCTCAAGGGCGTGTGGCTCGGGTGCAAGCACGGGATCCCGGCTCTGCTCGACTCGGGGGGCGGCTCGATCGTGAACGTGTCGTCGCTCGTGGCGCTCATGGGGTCCGCGGTGCCGCAGATCGCGTACACCGCCAGCAAGGGAGGCGTCCTGGCGATGACGCGCGAGATCGCCGTCGAGTACGCCCGCCGCGGGATCCGCGCCAACGTGCTGTGCCCGGGGCCGATCGAGACGCCGCTGATGGCCGAGCTGATGGGCGACCCGCAGTGGGCGGCGCGCCGGCTGGTCCACATCCCGATGGGCCGGCCCGGGCAGGCGTCCGAGATCGCGCGCGCGGCACTGTTCCTCGCCAGCGACGACTCGTCGTTCATGACCGGGAGCACACTCGTCGTCGACGGCGGCATTACCGCCGCGTACGTCACACCGGAGTAGCCAGGGATCGATGAGCACGATGGAGCTCGACGACCTTCGAGAACGCATCGGCACCGGCGACGTCGACACCGTGCTGGTCGCGTTCCCCGACCTGCAGGGTCGCCTCATGGGCAAGCGGGTGACCGGGCACTACTTCCTGGACCATGTCGTCGACGGCGAGGGCATCGAGGCGTGCAACTACCTGCTCGCCGTCGACGTGGAGATGACGCCCGTCCCGGGCTACCGCTTCGCCAACTGGGACCAGGGCTACGGCGACATGAAGGCCGTGCCCGACCTGACCACGCTGCGCCCGATCCCGTGGCTCGAGAAGACGGCGATCGTCCTGTGCGACCTCGTCGACGACGAGTCGGCCACGCCGGTCGAGGTGTCGCCGCGGCGGATCCTCCAGCGTCAGGTCGAGCGGGCGGCGGCCGCCGGCTACACGGTCAAGTGCGGGTCGGAGCTCGAGTTCTTCCTGTTCCGCGACTCCTACGAGGAAGCGGCGGCCAAGGGCTACGCCGGCCTGGAGCCTCACTCGCCCGTCATCGAGGACTACCACGTGCTCCAGACGACGCGCGACGAGTACCTGATCCGGGAGATCCGGAACGCCATGGACGCCTCAGGGGTCCCCGTCGAGTTCTCGAAGGGAGAAGCGGGCCGAGGTCAGCACGAGATCAACCTCGAGTATGCCGACGCGCTCGAGATGGCCGACCGCCACGTGATCTACAAGAACGGCGCCAAGGAGATCGCGTCGCTCGCGGGGCGGTCGCTGACGTTCATGGCGAAGTACTCGATGGACGAGGTCGGCTCGTCCTGCCACGTGCACTCCAGCGTGTGGGGCGGCGACGGCGGGCCGTCGCTCATGTGGAGCGACGACGGCCCTCACAACCTCTCCGACGTGTTCCGCGGCTGGCTCGGCGGGTTGCTCGCCACCGGTCGGGAGCTGGCGTGGCTCTACGCGCCGAGCGTCAACTCGTACAAGCGGTACCAGCCGGAGTCGTGGGCGCCGACGGCGCTGGCGTGGGGCCGTGACAACCGGACGTGCGGGTTCCGGGTCGTCGGCCACGGCGGGTCGTACCGGGTCGAGTCGCGCCTGCCGGGCGCCGACGTGAACCCGTACCTCGCGTTCGCCGCCACGATCGCCGGGGGCCTCCACGGCATCGAGCACAACCTCGACCCCGGTACCCCGTACGAAGGCAACGCCTACGCGACAGACGGCCTGCCCCGCGTGCCCGACACGATCGTCGACGCCATCGCCGAGCTCGAGCGCAGCGAGGTCGCGCTGAAGGCGTTCGGCTCCGACGTGCACGAGCACCTCGTGAACACCGCCCGGCAGGAGTGGGCGGGCTTCCACCGCGTCGTCACCGACTGGGAACGACGCCGCAACTTCGAGCAATTCTGAATTGATGCTGCACCCATGCGGCCGCTGATCGCCGTGCCGGCCTATCCGGTGAAGGCGGGACGGGTGCAGGGGTGGGAGAAGCCGGGCGTGGCCGCGCCGGCCCCGTACGTCGAGGCGCTCCAGCGCGCCGGCGCCCTCGAGGCCATCCTCATGCCGGTCGGGATCGACGACGCCGACGCGGGCGAGATCCTGGACCGCTTCGACGGGCTACTCCTCCTCGGCGGCGGCGACCTCCACCCCGAGGAGTACGGCCAGGAGCGCCGCGAGACCGTGTACGGCGTCGTCCCCCATCGCGACCGATTCGAGATCGCGCTCGCACGGGCGGCCGTCGGCCGCGGGCTCCCGACGCTGGCGATCTGCCGCGGCCAGCAGGTCCTCAACGTCGCGCTGGGAGGCTCCCTCGACCAGCACATCACCGATCGCGCCGGCGTCCTCGCGCACGGGAAGCCAGGCGTCCCCGGCGGCTCGAGCGTTCACGACGTCGACCTCGACCCCGGTTCCCGGCTGGCGGAGGCGATGGGCGTCACGCACGTGTCGGTCTCGTCGCACCATCATCAGGCGGTCGATCGCACAGGTGACGGCCTCCGCGTCACCGCCCGCGCGCCCGACGGTGTCACCGAGGGCGTCGAGCTCGACGGCGACGCGTGGATCGTCGGCGCCCAGTGGCATCCCGAAGACACCGCGCCCGACGACCCCTCCCAGCAGCGGCTGTTCGACACGTTCGTGCGTCGCGCCGCCGAACGGTGAGCGCGTGAAGCTCGCGACGCGCGTCCCCGAGCCCGAGCTGATGGACACCGCCGAGCAGGCCCGCGCCTACGCCGCCGCCGACTTCGCCGAGCCGCACGACGCGTTCGTCGCGCGGTTCCGGGAACGCTTCCCCGAGTTCCGATCGGGTCGGGTTCTGGACCTCGGCTGCGGTACCGCCGACGTGACGGTGCGGTTCGCGCGCGCCTACCCGGATGTGCGCGTCCACGGCATCGATGGCGCCCCGGCGATGCTCGACGAAGGCACGAAGCTCGTGCGCACCGCCGGTCTCGGCGATCGCGTCTCGCTCGAGCTCGTCCGGCTCCCCAGTCCGAGGCTCAACGGAGCGGCATGCGACGCCGTCATCTCGAACAGCCTCCTGCACCACCTGGCCGACCCCGGCGTGCTGTGGACGACGGTCGCCTCGACCGCCCGCGCCAGCGTGCCTGTCTTCGTCATGGACCTCTGCCGCCCGGAGAGCACCGAGGTCGCGCAGCACCTCGTCGACACGTACGCCGCCAGCGAGTCGTCGGTGCTACGGGACGACTTCTACCGGTCGCTGTGCGCCGCGTACACGCCCGACGAGGTGAAGGGGCAGCTCGCCGCAGCCGGGCTCGAAGTACTCCGTGTGGAGCGTGCCGGCGACCGGCACCTTCTCGTCTGGGGACGCACTAGGAGATGGTGAAAGGGGTACCTCCTGCAGGGGCCGGGGTTTCCCCGGCCCCGGATCGCGACGATGGTGACGGAGCACTTGCGCAAGCAAGTGCGACCAGAGGTTCAGCCGGGCGCGATCACGCCGTGCACCGGCGGCGGGTCGTCGCCCTCGCCGGCAAGGGACCGGATCAGGTCCTCGGCGTTGTCGAGCCCGACGACGCGGCGCGGCAGCTCGGCGAACGGATACCGGCCACGGGCGAGCAGCTCGAGCGCGGCGCGGTAGGCGACGGAGTCGACGCCGAGGGCGCCGACGATGCGCAGCTCCTTGAACACGACGTGGTCGGCCTGGAACTCGGGCACCGGACCGCCGCGCGTGCCTGCCAGGACGACGGTGCCGGCCGGCCGGGCGAGGGCAACGGCCTGCGCCAGTGCCTCGGGCGCCTTGGCGGTGACGTCGACGACGACGTCGGCGAGCCCACCGGTGGCGTCGCGCAGCGCCCGGACCGGATCGGCATCGGCGACGTCAACGACGAGGTCGGCGCCGAAGTCACCGGCGACCGCGAGCCGCTCGGCGTCGCGTCGACCGCGTCCGGTGACCATCACGAACGCGGCGCCGGCCTCCTTCGCCGCCGCGGCTGCCGAGAGCCCGCGCACTCCAGGCCCGAGCACGGTGACGACATCGCCGGCTCGTGTGCCCGGCACAGTGACCGCCCACCGGACGCCCGCGCCCAGCGGGTTGAACAGCGTGGCCACGACGGGGTCGAGGACGTCCGGCACGCGGTGCACGATCGCGTCGGGCCCGAGGTACTGCGTCTGCGCGTAGCCGCCCCAGAGACCGGGCGGTCGGTCGACGGGGATGTAGCCGTACATGTCGCCCAAGCCGTGGCGCTCGCAGCGCTGGTACGCGCCGGCCCGGCAGGCGTCGCAGACGCGGCACGACTGGAACACCTCGACCGCGACGCGGTCGCCGCACGCAACGCCCCAACGACTGGCGGCCTCGGCACCGATGGCCTCGATCACGCCGATGGTCTCGTGCCCGGGCACGAACGCGAAGCCGCCGGGCAGGTGACCCGTGTACTGCTCGTGGTCCGTGCCGCACAACCCGCA
>DATFXK010000021.1:0-15852 GCA_035316005.1 Acidimicrobiia bacterium
ACAGGATCTCGTCTTCGCGCTCGAGCTCGCGGACGCCGCCGACGACATCACGCTGGCTCGCTATCGCGCGACGGATCTGGTCGTGGAGACGAAGCCCGACCTGACGCCCGTTTCCGAAGCCGACCGCGCCGCGGAGAAGGCATTGCGGGCGCGCATCGAAGCGGAGCGTCCGCGCGACGGCGTGGTGGGCGAGGAGTACGGCGAGACGGAGGGGTCGGGCGACCGGCGATGGATCCTCGATCCGATCGACGGGACGAAGAGCTTCGTGCGCGGGATCCCGGCGTGGGGGACGCTGATCGCGCTCGAGCAGGCCGGCGAGATGGTCGTCGGAGTCGTGTCGGCTCCGGCACTGCGGCGGCGCTGGTGGGCGTCGCGCGGTACGGGTGCGTTCGCCGACGGTGAACGGATCCGCGTGTCGCGCGTCAGCAAGCTCGGGGACGCCTTGTTCTGCTTCACGTCACTCAGGGCCTTCGAAGAGCACGGAATGGGCGATGAGCTCCGATCGCTGGCCGCGCGCTGCTGGGAGGCGCGCGGCTTCGGCGACTACTGGGCGCACGTGCTCGTGGCCGAGGGCAGCGCCGACGTCGCCGTCGAGCCGATCATGAACCTCTGGGACAACGCCGCCCTGCAGGTCGTCGTGGAGGAGGCCGGCGGGCGGTTCACCGATCTCGACGGCCGTGCGCGCTCCGACGGCGGCAACGCCGTGACGACCAACGGCTTGCTGCACGACGAGGTGCTCGAGGTGCTCGACCGGCGAGGCGCCGGATGAGCGAAGTCACGGTCGGCATCGACATCGGCACCTCCTCGGTGAAGGCGATCGCGGCCGACGCCGGCGGCAACGTCGTCGGCTCGACGCGCATCCCGCACCCGTTCCACGTGCCGACGCCGGGGCGGTTCGAGCACGACGCCGACGAGGCATGGCGGCGCGGTCCCGAAGCGGCGCTGCGCGAGCTCGTCGGCACCCGTCCCGTCGGCGTCTGCGTGGCGGCCATGGTCCCGTCGCTCACTGCGGTCGACGAGGACGGCGTGCCAGTGACGCCGGGCTTGCTGTACGGCGACGAGCGCGGCCGCCACGGTCAGCGAGTCGGTCACCCCGCCGAGAGCGGTGAGCTCCTGGCCTTCCTGCGCTGGACGGTGGGCGAGGCGCCGGCGGCTGCCGGCTACTGGCCGGCGCAGGCCGTCGCCAACCACGCCCTGGCCGGCCGGCCCGTGCTCGACACGACGACGGCCGCCACCGCCTACCCGCTCTTCGACTGGACGGGGTGGGACGCCGGGCTCGCCGCCGAGGTGGGCGTCCGTCCCGAGCAGCTCCCCGAGCTCGCCCCGACCGGGGCCGGGTGCGCGCGCATCGGCGGTCCGGACGGTCCCGCGCTCGCGTCCGGCTGCATCGACGCGCTCGCGGAGCAGCTCGTCGCCGGCGCCGACGACGACGGCGACGTCCTCGTCATCCTCGGCACGACGCTGATCGTGTGGGCGGTCACCTCGGGCGAGGACCCCGTCCCGGATCACTACCTGATCCCGCACACGGCTCCGGGCAAGATGCTCGTCGGCGGGCCCAGCAACGCCGGCGGACTGTTCCTCAACTGGGCGACGAGCCTCCTGCGCGACGGCGACCCTCCGGACGACCCAGGCCGCGTCCCGGTGTGGGCGCCGTTCCCGCGCGGCGAACGAGTGCCGCTGAACGATCCCGAACGCCGAGCCGTGCTCACGGGCCTCGACCTGACCCACGGCCCGGGCGCGGTGCGGCGCGCCGCGTTCGAGGCGTCGGGCTTCGTGACGCGGCGGATGCTCGAGGCGACCAAGGTCGACGCGCGCCGCATCGTCGCGACCGGCGGCGGGACGCGTGTCGACGAGTGGGTGCAGGCGCTCGCAGATGCCACGGGCCTTCCGATCGATTGCGTCGCTGTGCCCGAGGGCGGCGCGCTGGGCGCGGCGTGGCTGGCGCGCATCGCCGCCGGGCTCGAGGAGCCGACCGCGATGCCCGAGGGGCGCCGCTGGGCGCGCACCGGCCGGCGCGTCGAGCCCGACGCGCGGTGGTCATCCGCCGTCGACGGGCGCTACGAGGAGTTCCTCGAGGTCGGCGGTCTGGGCCGGCCTTAGCCGCGTGGGTCGATCGGTGTGATCGGGCCGAGCGCGCGCTCGACCTCCCAGGCCGCCGCGAGACAGAGGTCTTCGCGGAAGCGCGGGCCGATGATCTGCACACCGACGGGAAGGTCGTGCGCGATGCCGGCCGGGAGCGCGACCGACGGGAGGCCGATGCAGTTGCAAAGCAGCGTCAGATCGAGCATGCGGCGGAGGCGGTCGACGTCCTCGGCGCCGCCCAGGTCGGCGCCGACCGGGAAGGGGAGTTGCGTCGCCACCGGGCCGACGACGAGCGGGACGTCGGACAGGAACTGCGTCCACGTGCGCGCGATGCCCTGGCGCTGCATGAACGCGGCGCCGTACGCCTCCTGCGCGAGCGGCTCCCTCAGCTCGAGCGCCGCCCCGAGGAACCGGCGGGCGTCGTCGGAGATGATCGCCTCGAACAGCGACCACATCATGCGGATCTCGGCCAGGATGAGCGTGAGCCACACCTCCGATGCCTCGTTGACGACGGGGAGTGGCACCTCTTCGACCGCATAGCCCGCGTCGACGAGCGCGGAGGCGACTCGCCGGACGCCGCCCGCGATCGCCGGGTCCACGCCGTCGCCCGAAGGATCCGTTGCGATCGCAACGCGGATCGGGTTCGGGACCGCGGGTCCGGAGAAGGGGACGGGCGTGTACCACGGGTCCCGATCGCTCGCGCGGCTCATGATCTCGAACGCGATGCGCAGGTCGAGCACCGCCCGCGCCATCGGCCCCTGCACCGCCATGAGCTGCATCGTGAGCGGCGCGTCGGCCGGTTCGAGCGACGTCGCGACCGGAATGCGGCCGAGCGTCGGGCGCACGGCGGCCGTCCCGCAGCACGCCGACGGCCAGCGCAGCGAGCCGCCCAGGTCGGAGCCGACGCCGAGCGGCGTCATCCCCGTCGCGAGAGCGGCCGCTTCTCCGCCGCTCGATCCACCCGGTGTCCGCGCCGCGTCCCATGGATTGCGCGTCGGGCCGTGGAGTGCGTTGTCGGTGTGCCAGCGAAGCGCGAGGTCCGGCGCACTGGAACGCGCGAACGGGATCGCACCGACGCCTCGCAGGTTCGCGACCGCGGGCGCGTCGAACGCCGGGATCATCTCGGCGAGCGCGGCAACGCCTTGCGTCGTCGGCGAACCGGCGAGGTCGATGGACTCCTTGACGGTGAACGGCACGCCGTGGAACGGGCTCGTCGGCTCGCCCCGGGCGATGACGGCATCGGCGTCGTCGGCGGCCGACAACGCGTCGTCGGCGAGCACGTCCGTCACGGCGTTGACGTCCGGGTTCACCGCTTCGATGCGAGCGAGGTGTGCCTCGACGACTTCGCGGCTGGACGCGCTGCCGTCCCGGATCGCCGTGCCGAGCTCGAACGCGCCGAGCTCCCAGAGCTCGCTCAGCGTCGAAGCCCGGCGGCGTGAGGACTGCCGGCGGGTGGCAGCGGGTGACGGAAGAGCCCGGCCGCGTTCTCGTGACTGATCTTGGCGATCTCGTCCGCCGGCAAGTCGCCGTAGAACTTCGCGAAGACGGCCTGGGAGTCGGGCCACGTGCCGTCGCCGTGCGGATAATCGGTCTCGAACATCACGTGATCAACGCCGACCGTGTCGAGGGTGCATATCGTCGACGGGTCGTCGATCGTGCAGAACCAGAAGTTTCGGTGCAGCACCTCCGCCGGCCGCAGGTCGCCGGAGAAGTAGTCGCCGTATCCGGAACGGTCGACGATGTTCTCGAGCCGGTCGTGCAACATCGCCACCCATCCGATGCCGCCCTCGGACATCGCGATCTTGAGCTCGGGGTACTTGGCCGGGTAGCCGGACCAGAGCCACTCCGCGCAGGCCGCCAAGGACAACTGACCGAACAGGGTCGCGCCGAGCGGGACCATCGGCGAGCCCGGCGGCATGTCGGCGACCCCGGTGGATCCGACGTGCAGGCAGATCACGGTGCCCGTCTCGGCGCAGGCGGCGATGATCGGGTCCCACCAGCCCTGGAAGAGGTTGGGCATGTCGACGCGGTGCGGTTGCTCCGGGAGCGTGACGGCAACGAAGCCGCGTTCGGCGTTGCGCCGGATCTCCTCGGCGCCCTGCTCGGGGTCGCCGAGGTAGGTGATGCCCATCGGGACGATGCGCTCGGGATAGGGCGCGTACCACTCTTCGGCGAACCAATCGTTCCATGCCCGGGTGACGGCGAGGCCCAGCTCGGGGTCGGAGCATTGCGAGAAGACGCGGCCGCAGAAGCCGGTGATCTGCGAAGGGAAGTTCACCGACGCCCACACGCCGTTGATGTCCATGTCCTTGATGCGGGCGTCGATGTCGTAGCAGCCGGCGCGCATCTCCTCGAAGCGAGTTGGTTCGACCTTCCAGTCCTCGCGCTTGCGACCGACGACGGCGTTCAGCCCGACCTGGAAGTAGAGCTGTCCGTCGAACTCCCAGACCTCGTGACCTTCGACCGTCTCGATGATCTTCGGCGCCAGCTCCTGGAACCGATGAGGCAGACGGCCGTCGAACATCGTCGGCGGCTCCACTAGATGGTCGTCGACCGAGATGATCGTGTACTCGATCTCGCGCGGCTCGGGATCGGGAAGCAGCCCGTGCGTCGCGCTCTTCTTCCAGTGCAGCTTTGGCTTCTCCGTGGTAGTCACGCCAGTTACCCTACGAGCCGTGGCGCTGGAGATCGAGATCAACCGCGACGCCTGCATGGGCTCGGGGAACTGCTCGTTCTGGGCGCCCGGCGTGTTCGATCTCGACGACGACGGGGTCGCCGTCGTGCTCGACCCCACGGCCCAACCCGAGGAGAAGGTGATCCTCGCCGGGCAGGGGTGCCCGACGCAGGCGATCACGATCGTCAAGGACGGCGAGAAGATCGTTTGACTCGATGCCCACGAATCGTGCACAGATGCCGATCGTCCTCGTGCACGGGGGCGCGCACGGCGCGTGGTGCTGGGAGCCGCTCCTCCCGCACCTGGACGGCGAGGTGCTCGCGGTCGACCTCCCGCCGAAGTCGGTACGAGGCGGCCCCGGGCGGCTCGAGAGCCATCCCGAGCTGCGCACGCTGACCATCGACGACTTCGCCCGATCGTTGCTGGAGGACGTCGACGCCGCCGGGATCGAGCGGTTCATGCTCGTCGGTCACTCGATGGGCGGGCTCACCATCTCGGAGGTCGCCCGGCGGGTGCCCGATCGTGTCGAGCAGCTCGTGTACGTCTCGTGCATGGTGCCGCCCGAGGGCAGGTCGGCGATCGAGGCGTTGCCCGAGGGCCTGCAGGACATGACGCGCCAAGCAGTCGAGGAGATGCGGCGCGGCGGTGCCAACCCGATCGGCGGGCTGGACGAGGAGACAACCAGAGGCATGTTCTGCAACGACATGGACGAGGAGCAGGCTCGCTTCGTCCTCGACCGTACCGGCACGGAAGCGGCGGTCGTGCTCGCCGAGCCCGTCACCCGCGCCGGCATCCCGCCCGAGCTGCCCAAGACGTTCGTGAAGCTGCTCCAGGACCAGTCGCTCCCGCCCGAACACCAGGACATCCTCGTCGAGAACCTCCGGACGTCCCCGGGTGGGGACGTCGACGTCGTGACGATCGACGCCGGCCACGACGTGATGATCAGCCGCCCCAAAGAGTTCGCCGGCGTGCTGAACCGGCTCGCGTCGAGCTAGCTGCGTGGCGCGCCGAGCGCGCGCTGGACCGCCTGCTTGGCGGTCTCGGGCTCGGCGCCCGTGCGCTTGATGTGCTCGTACACCGCCTTGGCGACGTTCTTCTCCTTGCCGGAGCGGGCCATCTCGACGACGTCGGGATCGACGCGCCAGTGCGCGTCGTCACGGATCAGCGGCGTCTCTCCGGGGAGATAGCCGATGCGGCTCAGGACCTCGTCCATGCGCCGCTCCAGCTCCGCGACGCGCGCCTCGAGCCGAGCAACCTCGTCGTCGGAGGTCATCGTGGGAACCGTATCGTGTCACTGGTGGTGGACACGCGGTCGGTGTTGGTGATCTGCAGCACCCCGCCTCGGTCGTCAGCCACTGATGCCGTGTTCGCGCAGCCGCCGTCGGCGTGCGACTGGTAGTTGGCGGTGAGCGCGGCGGGGACGACCCGGTCGCCGCGATCGGTCACGACCTCGAAGTCCGACCACCGCGCCGTCACGGAGGGGTCGTCGCAACGGGCGAACACCTCTGACCACACCATCGGGTCGCCGAGGAACGGCGCGGTCGCGATCAAGTCGCGCACGGTGCTGGTGTCACCGGTGGCGAGGTCCGTGACCCGGCCCCGCCAGAGGCCCTCGCCGGCGCGACGCACGGCGAGCCGGTAGGCGCGCTCGGGCACCCAGTCGTAATCACGCGTGTTCGGGTCGCCGGGAGTGCTCGCCAGCGACGGCTCGGTCCCGGCCAGGAGCGAGCCGTCGGCGGCGTACCCGCCCCAGTTGACCGCGCCGAAGTCGGGATGGCGGTCGTTCCACTGCAAGCCGAGATGCGCGGCGCCCGCTCCCGGGAACGCGACCTGGAGCGCCCAGAAGTAGAGGTGGTCGACGGCCGGCGGCGTCAGCACCTCGAGGGTGACGCCCGCTTCGACGAGATGGCCCGCGCCCCGTGGGAGCCTCCATCCGAGATGGAACGAGGACGCACCGTTCCCCGACGGCGGGAAGCCGCGCGTGCGGGCGCGTCGCCACAGCGGCACCGCCGGAGCCTACGGGCGAAACCTGACGCTCGTGTCACCGCGCCTAGGATCCGCGCATGCCGATCGGGATCAGCGAGGAGCACGAGGCGCTGCGCCAAGCGGCGCGCGGTTGGGTGGAGCGCCATTGCCCACCGGAGGTGCCCCGGTCGTTCCTCGACGCCGGGACGGAATCACTCCCGGCGTTCTGGGGTGAGCTGGCGGCGCAGGGGTGGTGCGGCCTGCACGTCGACGAGGCGCTCGGCGGGGAGGGCTACGGCCTACCGGAGTTGGTCGTGGTGCTCGAGGAGCTGGGACGGGCGGGAGCGCCGGGCCCGTTCCTCCCCACCGTGCTCGCGGCCGCCGTGATCCAGGCGGCGGGGAAGGAGACCGCGGCCGACATCTTGCCCGAGCTGGCGTCGGGGGAGACCGTCGGCGCCGTCGCGCTCGAGGGGCGAATCGAAGCCGAGCCGGACGGCGACGGGCGACGCGTGCGCGGCACGCTCCGGGCGGTGCTCTCCGGTCATCTGGCCGGAGTGCTCGTCGCCCGGGCGGGCGACGACTGGTACGCGCTCACCGGCGACGAGTTCACCGCGACCGAGCTGGCGAGTCTCGACCCCACCCGCCGCGTCGCCGAGGTGCGCGTCGACGGCGCCGTGCTGCCGAGCGTGCGCCGGCTCGACGGCGTGGACACGGCGCGAGTGCGGGACCTGGCGGCAGTGGTGTTCGCCGCCGAGGGTGTGGGCGTGGCGCAATGGTGCGTCGAGACCGCGTCGGAGTACGCGAAGGTCCGTGAGCAGTTCGGCCGGCCGATCGGCCAGTTCCAGGGCGTGAAGCACAAGTGCGCCGACATGCTCGCGGAGACCGAGCTCGCCCGCGCCGCGGTGTGGGACGCAGCCCGGGCCGCCGACGAGCCCGCTGTCGCGCCGCTCACCGCCGCCGCGGCCGCGGGACTGGCGGTGGACGCCGCGTACAGCGCGGCCAAGGACTGCATTCAGGTGCACGGCGGCATCGGGTTCACGTGGGAGCACGACGCCCACCTGTACCTCAAGCGCGCGACGACCACGCGCCAGCTGCTCGGCCCGACGTCCACGTGGCGCGTGCGCGCCGCCGAGGCCGCGCGCGGCGGTGCTCGTCGCCGGCTGGCGGTCGATCTGCCGCCCGAAGCGGAGGCGTTGCGCGACGAGGTGCGCGCCTTCGCCACCGACGTCAAAGGTCTCGACGAGGTCGAGCAGCGGCGCCGGCTCGCCGACGCCGGGTATCTCGCCCCGCAGTGGCCGAAGCCGTGGGGCCGCGACGCCAGCGCGCTGGAGCAGCTCGTCATCGACGACGAGTTCCGCAAGGCGAAGGTGCGCCGCCCGAACCTGAGCGTCGGCGCGTGGGCGTTGCCGCCGCTGATGGTCTACGGAACGGACGAGCAACAGCAGCGATGGATCCCGGCGACGCTCCGGGGCGAGATCTCGTGGTGCCAGCTCTTCAGTGAGCCGGGAGCGGGATCGGATCTGGCCGCGCTCATGACGCGCGCCACGCGCGACGACGGCGGATGGGTCGTCAACGGCCAGAAGGTCTGGACGTCGATGGCGCAGAACGCCGACTGGGGCATCCTGATCGCGCGGACCGACCCGGACGCGGCGAAGCACGACGGCATCAGCTACTTCATGCTCGACATGAAGACACCCGGCATCGACATCCGTCCGCTTCGCGAGCTCACCGGCGAGGCGTGGTTCAACGAGGTGTTCTTCAACGACGTGTTCGTGCCCGACGACTGCCTCGTCGGCGCACCGAACGACGGGTGGCGCGCCGCCCGCACCACGCTCGCCAACGAACGCGTCTACATGGGCAGCGGGTCGTCGATCGGCTACGGCGTGCAGGGCGTGCTGAAGCTGCTGGACACGGCCGGCCTCGCTTCCGACCCGATCGCACTCGACGAGGCCGGGAGCCTCGTCGCCGAAGAGCACGCGTTGAGCGTCCTCGGGTTCCGGCTCACGTTGCAGGCGCTGGGCGGCGCCGACCCCAGCGGGTCGGAGGCGGCGGTGCGGAAGCTGCTGGGCGTCGAGCACGACCAACGGGTGCAGGAGGTCGGCCTCCAGCTCCTTGGGAGCGAAGGCACCGTGACCGACGGCGAGGCGGCGATGTGGGTGCGTGGGTTCCTCTTCAACCGCTGCCTGACGATCGCGGGCGGGACGAGCGAGGTCCAGCGCAACGTGATTGCCGAGCGCCTGCTCGGGCTCCCGCGCGACCCGTAGGCCTCAGAGCGGCGGCAGCTCGAGGACTTCGCCCGGGTACACGAGGCTGGGGTTCCCGGAGCGCAACCGGTCCCGATTGTCTTCGACGACGCGCCCCCAGTACGGCGCGACCTCGGCGGGGGAGAGGGTCTCGGCCGACCGGCCGGTGCGGGCGGCGACGGTGGCGGCCGCGATCGACCAGAGGTGCTCCCCTGCCGTCACCGTGTGCGTCGCCTCCGGGCGCGGCGCGGGCGCCGTCGGCGGAGGCGTGACCGGCACCACCGGCACGACGGGCACCACCGGCGGCACCGTGGCGCGCGGCAGCGGCTCGGTCGTCGGAGGCGGGAGGTCGGGGAGCGTGGCGCGGTCGCGGTGATCGACGTCGACGACGACGGGAGCGGGCGTCGTCGTGGCCGGCGGCGGGTCGGCGCCCGCGGGACGCGCGGCCCCCAGCGCGCTGGCGGCGACGATCGACACGGCCGCGGCCCGGTCGGCCCAGCGGCGCACCGCGGGGAGGGTGGCCCAACCGAGGGCGTGCGCGGCGCTGTGCAGGCGCGCGACCCGCGCCCCGATGTACAGGAGCGTGCTGCCGAGGAGCCACCACGCGGCGACGAGCGCGGCCAGGCGCAGACCCGCGAGCAGCACGTCCTCGCTCGGCGTCTGCCGGAGCCAGCGGCCGAGATCGTGGCGGGGGATCGCGAAGCCGTCGACGCCGCCGAGGCGATGCAGGGCGACGACCGCCGCGACCTCGGCGACGACGAGCAGCACGAGCACCCGGCGCGCCCTGGGGACGTCCTCCAGCACGCCGGCACGGTACGGCACGCCCTACGGCGTGTCAATGCGTCAGACGACGTCAGAGTGTCTCAGGCCGAAGGCTCAGAAGTCGGGGGAGGCGTAGTAGTTCTCGGGGCCGGCGGCCTTGATGTCGGCGAGCCAGTCGCCGTCGTAGAACTCGGTCGGCCCCTGGATGCCGGGCGACACCAGCTCCCACGCGTTGCGCTTGTAGGTCCAGTTCTCCGGCTGCAGGCGGTGGGCGGCACGGAAGTGGGCGCGGGCGTCCTCGGGATGCCCGGCGTGATGCAGGTACTGCCCGAGATCGAACTCGGCGGCCGCCTCGGCCACCGCACGCGAGCGCGGGGCCGAGCGGCGAACGACCTCGTCGGGCGTGAGCGCGTACTGGCTGCTCGATCCGTGCTCGACCCAGTCGCGCAGCGCCTCGACGTAGTGGTCGGCGTCGAAGCGCGGGATGCGCTTGACCTGCTCGAGCATGTCGCGAATGTGCGCGTCGAGATCCGCGGGCAGGCCCTCGGGCGCCTTGAGCTTGCTGAAGTCGTAGCGCTCGACGGCGGCCGTGTGCGGGGGCCGCACGATCACGCCGTTCTCGTCGACCCAGAGCGCGGTCGGGACGTTGACGATGCCGAGCAGCTCGTCCAGCTCGTGCGCGGTGTCGACGAGCTGCGGATGCTCGGCGCCGGAGCGCTCGATCCACGGACGGGCGGCGTCGACCTCGAGATCGAGAGCGATGGTGACGATCTCGAGACCTCGGGGGTGGAGCTCAGTCCGCAGTTGCCGCCACACGGGCAGCGCCATGCGGCATCCTCACCACGACGCCCACGCGGCGATGAGCACCTTCTCGCCGCGCAGCGAGGCGAGGTCGAACGGCCGTCCGTCGACGTCCTGGAGGACGATCGGCGGCAGCTCGGCCGAGGTGAGCACGTGGTCGCCGGAATCGGGACCGAGGGCCCACACGCCGTATCGCTCGTCGTGGACGAGCGGCATCCCGAGGCGGTCGGCAACCACCGTCACGTCGAGTCGACCGTCGGTGCCGGCGTCCGTCGGAATCGGGACGCACCGCTCGTCCTTGCACAGGCCTTCGGGCTTGAGCTCCCAGCCGGTCCCGCGCTCCAGCTCCTCCGGTGTCACGTCGAGCTGCTTGAGGATCACGCTTGTACGCTAGCTCGCCGTGCTACGTTCCCCGGCGTCCGCGACGAGGGGGGTTCGGCATGGTCCTGGGATCGGCGCTCGACATCTTCTCCCGCGACGGGTGGGCGTACCTGTTCCGGTGGTCGCACGTCTTCGTCGGCATCACCTGGATCGGTCTCCTGTACTTTTTCAACTTCGTCCAGGTGCCCGCATACGCCGAGATGGAGGGGGCGGCCCGCAACAACGCCATCGACAAGCTCACGTCGCGGGCGCTGTGGTGGTTCCGGTGGGCGGCTGCCGCCACCCTCGTCAGCGGCCTGGCGTTGCTGTTCGGAGACCCGAAGGAGATGTACAAGAGCGACTTCATCAAGTCAGCGCCGGGAGTGGCGATCTACGCCGGCATTCTGCTCGCGGTGACCATGTTCCTGAACGTGTGGCTCGTGATCTGGCCCAAGCAGAAGATCGTGATCGCCAACGCCCAAAACGTGCAGGCGGGCGGCGAGGCGGATCCGGCGGCCGCGCCGGCGGCACGCCAAGCGCTCTTGGCTTCGAGAATGAACATGATCTTCTCGCTCCCGATGCTGATCTTCATGGTCGGCACATCGCACTTTCCGTACGAGTTCTTCCTGACGACGGGCAGCTCTCGCGCTGTGTTCTGGATCATCTGGATCGTGATCTGGGGCGTGCTCGAGCTGAACGCGCTCGGCCTGCTCGGCGGAACCTCTCCCGGCGGCCCGCGCATCATCTACGACAGCCATCGCAACGCGATCGTCACGTCGTTCGTCTACTCGTTGGTGACCTTGATCCTCTTCGCGGTGATCCTGAAGCAGTAGTCGAGGCAGCTACAAGCCGATGAGGTCGGCGACGCGCGCCCGGTGCTGCCGGGCATCTCCGAAGAGGAGTGCATTCGACTTCACGCGCCGCACGTACAGGTGCATGTCGTGCTCCCACGTGTAGCCGATGCCTCCGTGGATCTGGATGCCCTCCTTGGCGAGCAACGCAGCGCAGTCGCCGGCCGCCGCCTTGGCGATCGACGCCGCCAGTGATCGCCGGTCGTCGTCCTCGGCGATCGTGAGCGCGGCGAAGTAGCTGGTCGCGCGGGCCCGTTCGAGCGCCACGAGCATGTCGGCGAACTTGTGCTTGATGGCCTGGAACGACCCGATCGGCACGCCGAACTGCTCGCGTTGCTTGGCGTACGCGACGCTGATGTCGAAGATCTCCTGGGCGGCGCCCACCGTCTCGACCGCCAGCGCCGTGGCCGCCACCTCGACGGCGCGGCCCACGGCCGCCGCCGTGGCCGGTCCCGGCTCACCGAGCACGCGGTCGGCTCCGACCCGGACGCCGTCGAGCTTGACTCGGGCCAGCGACCGGCTCGCGTCGAGCGCGTCGACGGGGTCGACGCGGACATCACCGCGAGGAACGACGAACGCGCCGACGACGCCGCGGCCGTCGTCGTCGGTGCCGCGGTGACGGGCGACGACCGCGATCTCGTCCGCCGTCGCCGCTTCGAGGACCGCGGCCTTCGTGCCGTCGAGCACGAAGCCGTCTCCGTCCGGGGACGCGGTCGAGGAGATCCGGGTGGCGTCGATGCTGCCGTTCTCCTCGACGAGGGCCAGCGTGCCCGTGATCTCGCCGGCGGCGACCGCGCCGAGGAAGCGTGCCTGCTGCTCGGGCGAGCCGGCTTCGGCGACGACGGGTGCGAACTGGGTAACGGTGGGGACGAACGGTCCCGGCGCCAGCACGCGGCCGAGCTCCTCCACGACCACGGCGAGCTCCACCTCGCCCATCCCGAGGCCGCCGGCCTGCTCGGGGACGGTGAGTGCCGGCCACCCCAGCTCGACCATCTGGGCCCAGAGGGCATCGGGCTGGGCGCCCTTCTCGACCACTTCGCGCACGAGGGCGATGGGACACTCGCGCGCCAGCATCGCCCGGACGCCGTCGCGCAGCTCGTCCTGCTCGGCTGTGAACTCCAGGTGCACGGCGACCGCGCTCTCTCAGAAACCTGACGGGCGTGTCACCGTATCGGCCGGCCCGAATCCGTCACAACCTCGCGCAGCGCGCGCCGATCGACCTTCTCCATCGCCGTGAGCGGGAGCGTGTCGACGATGTGGACGCCTTCGGGCAACTTGTACGCAGCGACGTGCCGCGCGGCGAACTCGCGCAGGTCGGCGAGGGACGGCGGCGCGGTGGCGTCGCGCGCGACGACTACGGCGACGCCGATCTCTCCCATGACCGGGTCGGACACGGGCGTGACGGCCACCGCCGCCACCGCCGGGTGGTTCGAGAGCACCGCCTCGACCTCGACCGGGAACACGTTGTACCCGCCGCGCACATACATCTCCTTGGTGCGACCGACGAGCCGCAGGCGGTCGCGGTCGTCGACCCAACCCAGGTCGCCGGTACGGAGGAACCCGTCGGCGGTGAAGGCGGCGCGGGTCGCGGCGGCGTCGTGCCAGTACCCGCTCATCACGGCCGCCGAGCGGAGGCACACCTGGCCGATGTCGCCCGCCGCGACCGGCCGGTCGTCGTCGTCGAGCACGGCCAGCTCGATCGCGGGATGCGGGCGGCCCACGCTCACGACCGCGTCCTCCTCGGGGTCGTCGAACGCGGTGCCGAGGCCGATCCCGGCTTCGGTGCACGAGTAGCGAGTGGCGAGCGCGGCGCGGAAGCGTGAGCGCGCTTCGTGGGCGAGTCCGGGCGTGACGGGGCCGCCGCCGATGACGAGAAAGCGCACGCTGTCGAGGTCGTAGGCGTCGAAGTCAGGCTCTCGGAGCATCAGGGCCAGCTGCGTGGGGACGCCGGCGATGCTCGTCATGTGCTGCTCGGCGGCGAGCCGGAGCGCGTCGGCGGCGCGCCAGCGCCGCATGATGAATGTCGTCCCCCCGCGCCGGAGGTTGCCGGGCAGCTTCGTCATGAACCCGAGGTGCGCCAAGGGCGTCCCGATCGCGCTGCGTCCGCCGCCGCCCCAGGTGTCGCCCACGTCGGTACGGGTGATGAACGCGAGCTGCCGGTTGCAGTACAACGCGCCCTTCGGCAACCCGGTCGTGCCCGAGGTGAAGATGATGGCGACGGGTCGATCAGGGTCGTCCGGCTGTGGCGGCGGCGCCTCGCCGATCGCGCGCAGCTCGCGCAGCATCGAGTCGGCGCCGTCGGCGGCATCGACAATCTCGACGTTCGCGGAGCCCCCGGGCTCGAGGGCCGGCGCCGCGAGCACCAGGCGCGGCGCGGCCGTCTCGATCAGAGCGCCGCGCTCGGCGGCGGTGAGTCGGTCGTTGACGCCGGTGGTGATGGCGCCGAGCTTCGCGGCCGCGAGATAGGCGACCGGGTACTCGGGCGACGGAGGAAGCGCCAGCGCGACGACGTCGCCGGCGGCGACGCCGCGCCGGGCTAGCCCGACGGCGAGCTCGTCCGAGACGCGATCGAGATCGCGGTACGTCAGCGTCCAGCCGTCGGAAGTGACGTAGGCGGTAGCATCCGCGAACCGTTCGGCAGCTTCGCGTCCAATCGCGGGGAGCATCGTGGCGAGATCGTACAAGTCGCAGGACGGCGGCCGGTCCAAGCCGACCCGTCGCGGGTCGTCCGGGATCCCCGCGCAAGAGCGAGAGCTACGCGCGCAGGGGCGCCGCACGATGCGCAAGCTGTTCGACGCCGGGATGCGCGTCTTCGCCGAACGGGGGTACCACGCCGCCCGTGTCGACGACATTGTCCGCGCCGCCCGAACGTCGCACGGGACGTTCTACCTGTACTTCGCCAACAAGGAAGACCTGCTACGCGCGCTCGCAATCGACTGCGCCGAGGACCTGTCCAAGCTCGCCGACCGCATCGGTCCGATCACCCCCGACGAGCAGGGGTTCCGTGAGCTGCGGGCCTTCCTTGCCGAGTTCCTTGCGACGTACCGGCGCTACGGGCCGGTCATCCGGGCCTGGATGGAGGACCAGGTCGCGGACCCGGAGATCGACCGCCTCGGCGTGAAGGCGTTCACTGCCATCGGCGCCCGGTTGGGTCAGCGCATGCGCGAAGTCGGTGCGATCAGTGCTGACAACGAGCCCGCGGCGGTCGGCGCGCTCATGGCGATGCTCGAGCGATCCAGCTACGCACTCGCGTCACGCCGTGTCGTCATCGACGACGGCACGGTGCTCGACACCCTCGCCCACATCATCCACCGGGGCTTCTTCGCGGCACCTGCGCGCTGACGCGGGTGGGGGTCACTCGTCCGGCTGGTCAGGCCGGTACTTGAGACGGTGGACGATGATTGGCTCGTCGCCGCCGGGGACGAGCACGTCGAACTTGGCGTTGACCTTCTCGTCATCATCGTCGTGCACCTTGACGACCCAGATCGGCTCGTCCTCGGTCAGCGATGCGGCGGGTTGGTGGCCGGGCTCCTTGGGTTCGGGGGTGAACACGATCACCGTGATCTGCCGGGGTCCTTCGCAGATGTAGACCTGGAAGCGATTCTCCCGTGCGCACACCCAAAGAGACTCGATCGGCTTCCGGGCGTTCTTGGCCCGTTGGATCGCCTCGCGGTAGCCGGCGCGCAACACCTCCTCGACGCGCTTCCCGGGCCACCAATCGCCGAGCCAGTGGCGCTCGAAGTGGCTGACATCTCCCGGCTTGAGCTCGTCGATCACGCCGGAGCCGCTCGTGGCATGGTTCTGCGCGAGCTGGGACAGAGACTGGTCGATGCGGCTCAGGACGGCGTCGTACGCGGCTACGAAGCTCGCTTCGTTACCTCCGAACTGCTCGTCCAGCATCTTGAACTGGTAGCCCTTCCCCACGAAGTACCCGGGCATCGACGGCATGGGTGGCTCCTCTCTCAGGGTGTTCGCCGGCCGACCTGAACCGCGAACACGTGATGGGGATCGCTGACCCCCTTGAACTGGTGCAATCCTCGGTCGACGAACTGCACCGACGTTGCCGTGCGAGCAAGGCTGCGCACCGTATCCGACACGAGCGTCTCGCCGGGCG
>DATFXK010000022.1:0-7861 GCA_035316005.1 Acidimicrobiia bacterium
GTAGCCCATGTCGCCCAGCGTGAAGTGGCGATCGCGGTACGACGACTCGGTCTTGGCCGGGTCCTTGTAGTACTCGAACGGCACCTCGGAGGCCTTGAACCACACCAGCCCCACCTCGCCCGGCGGCATGCGGTTGCCCGCGTCGTCCCCCACCACGACCTGATCGTCCGGGACCGGCTTGCCCACGGTTCCCGGCTTGCGCAGCCACGTGCGGGCGTCGACCCAGGTCCCGAGGCCCTCGGTGGCGGCGTAGTACTCGTTCACGACGGGACCCCACCACTCGATGAGACGCTGCTTCACGCCCACCGGGCACGGCGCGGCGCCGTGCAACACGTTGTGCAACGAGGAGACGTCGTACCGGGCGCGCACGTCGTCCGGGAGCGCGAGGAGTTGATGGAACATCGTCGGCACCATGTGCGTGTGGCTCACGCCGTGCCGGTCGATCAGCTGCAGCGCCTCCTCGGGATCCCAGGCCGGCATGAGCACGACCGTCACCCCCGCGATGAGCGGTGCATTGAGCGAGAACAACAGGGGCGCGGCGTGGTACAGCGGCCCCGTCAGGAGGTGCACGTTGCCGTCGCGGTACGCCGCCCGGGCCAGGGTCACCGCGGTGGCGAGCGACGCCTCGTCGCGGAACACCCCCTTCGGCCGTCCCGTGGTGCCGGAGGTGTAGAGCATCTGTGAGCCCAGCACCGGGTCGGCGAGGTCCGTGGCGGGCTCGGCCGACACCGCGGCGTCGTAGTCCTCGAAGCCGTCGATCGCCCCGCCGACGGCGAGACGCACAGTGGCGCGCGGGGCGGCTCCGGCGGCGCCGCGGGCGGCGTCGGCGAAGCGGGCTTCGGCGACCAGCACCCGTGCCTCACAGTCGTCGACGATGTACCCCGCCTCGTCCGCGGTGAGGTGCCAGTTCACCGTCGTGAGGCGCAGGCCCGCCCGCTGCGTTGCGAGCAGGACCTCGACGAACTCGACGCGGTTCGAGCACAGCAGCGCGACGGCGTCACCACGCTCCAGGCCGCGGCGCCGCAGCGCCCGCGCCAATCGGTTGGCCCGCCCGTTGAGCTCGGCGTAGGCGACTGTCTCGGTCGGCGTGATCAGGGCGGGGGTGTCGGGCCGGCGCGCCGCGTGCCACGCGATCGCCATCCCCCGGTCGGCGAAGGCCAGCAGCTCGTCGAGCTCGGCGTCCACGCGCCCCCCTCTGCGGCGAATCCCGGCGGCGGTGACGATACTCCCGCCGGGTACGGTCGGCGGCGTGGCTGGCTCGTCCGACTACGTCTTCGGCGACACCGACGTCGCCGCGCGCCGGCTCGACCGGGTGGCGGAGGCGTGGACACCACCAAGCAAGGCGTTCCTGCGCGACGACGTGCCGAGGCGGCCGCGCCTCGCCCTCGACCTGGGCTGCGGTCCGGGGTACACGACGCGCCTCGTGGCCGCCACGACCGGTGCGACCAGAACGGTCGGGCTCGACTCGTCGGAGGCGTTCCTCGACCGCGCTCGCGACGACGCGCCGCCGGGAGTGACGTTCCTCGAGCACAACCTGATGGACCTGCCGTTCCCGACCGGTCGCGTGAACCTCATGTACGCCCGCTTTGTGCTTTCACACATCCCCCGCCCTGATCGGGTCGTGCGGGCATGGATGACGCAGCTGGAGCTGGGCGGGGTGCTCGCCCTGGACGAGGTGGAGTGGATCCGTACCGACGATCCCACGTTGCGCCGGTACCTCACGATGCTCTCGGAGCTGCTCAAAGCACGGGGCAGCGCGCTCGCGGCGGGCCCGATCGTCGACAAGTTCGACGGCGGGCGCGACGGACGGAAGCGCACGAGCGTGGTGCGCGTCCATCAGGTCCCGGTCACGCTCGCCGCCGAGCTGTTCGCCATGAACTTCGCGACATGGCGCGAGGATCCCTTCGTCCGGGACAGCAACGACCGCGACGAGCTCGACGAGCTGGCGGACGGCCTCGCCGAGCTGGTGAAGGGGCCCGAGCAACCCAAGATCACCTGGGGCATGCGTCAGGTGACGTTCGAACGCTCCGGCTAGATCAGTTCGACCGCTGGTCGAACGCGACCTTGATGGCCGCGCTGCGGTCCTGGGTCGCGAGGGCGGCGAACGCGTCGCGCCAGTCGTCGAGCACGAACGTGTGCGTGAGCATGCCCGTCAGGTCGACGCGTCCTTCGCGCACCAGGTCGAGGTAGTGCTGGATCCCGTGGCGCCGCACGCCGTCGACCTCCTCGACGCCGAAGGCGTTCGAGCCGACCAGCGAGAGCTCCTTGAAATAGAGCGGCGTGTCCTCCCAGAACGTCGGGCCGTGCACACCCGCCTTCACGAGGGTGCCGCGCGCCTTGAGGACGCGCGCGCCCACCTCGAACGTCTCCTGCTTGCCGATGGTGTCGTAGACCACGTCGATCTCGCCCGGGTACGCCATCGGGAGCCCGTCACTCGGTTGGAGCACCCCGCCCGACCACGCCGCCGCCTCCTCGATCACGCGCGACGCCGGATCGTGGCCGATGACGGTGGCGCCGAGCTTGCGCGCCAGCGCGGCCTGGGCGTCGAAGCGGGCGACGACGAGCACCTCGACGTCGGGGTACAGCGCACGCAGGATGGCGGTAGCGCACGTCCCCAGGGCGCCGGCGCCGTACACCATCACCTTGCCGCCCGGTACCGGCGGATGCCGGGTGACCGAGTGCAGGCTGACCGCGAACGGGTCGGCGAAGACGGCGAGCTCGTCGGGCACCTCGTCGGGGACCTTGAACAGCTGCGTGTCGTGCGCGGGCATGAGCTGGGCGTACCCGCCGCTCGCGTCCTTCGAGGTGCCCGTGTGGATGCCGGGCGCGATCGGGCCGACGCCGAAGCTCCAGCACAGGCTGAGGTCGCCGGCCTCGCACGCGGGACAGATCGGATCGACGCCGCGGGGACGGCACGAGAGCCAGGGGTTCAGCACGACCCGATCGCCGACCTCGAGGCCCTCGGCCTCGGGACCGAGCGCGACGACGTCGGCGACGACCTCGTGCCCGAGCACCTGCGGGAGCGAGAAGAACCCCTTCATCGGGTTGTCGGGCGTCGCCACGTTCACCCAGTCCATGAACACCTGCTTGGCGTCGGACCCGCAGATGCCGGTGAGACGAGGACGCGTCACCACCCAGTCGGGCAGGAGGAAGCCGGGGTCGGGCAGGTCCTCCAGGCGCATCGGTGTGTGCGCCAGGCCGCGGAGCAGATGGTTGTCCTCCTCCGGCTCCGGCTGCGGCTCGGGCGCCACGCCGTACAGCAGACCTCGCATCGACTCCCCCCACCTCGTCGACTGACAGCCGCGTCAGCGTAGAGCGAGCTACCCGACGCTGCCGTAGGGGCGCGTGATCACCTCGAGCAGGTGGCCGTCGGGGTCCTCGAAGTAGACGCCGCGGCCGCCGTCGTTGCGGTTGATCTCGCCGGCGCGGCTCTGCATCGGGTCGGCCCAGTGCTCGAGGCCGCGCTCGCGGATGCGGCCGTAGACGTCGTCGAAGTCGTCCTCGCCGATCAGGAACGCGTAGTGCTGCGATGCGATCTCGCCGTCCGTGTCGTGGAAGTCGAGGGACACGTCGTTGTCGACGTCGACGATGTGGAACGGTCCCCAGGGCTTCGGTTCGGGCCGGCCGAGCATGTCTGCGAGGAACCTCGCCGACTGTTGCTTGTCCCGGCACCAGACGATCGTGTGGTTCAGCTGCACGGTCACGCCTTCATGGTAGGAGCGCCGCGACTCACACCCGTACGGCCAGGTCCTGGTAGTAGACGGCGACGCCGTCGGGGTCGGTGCCGAACTCGAAGGTTCCGTACAGGTCGTCGGCGTAGAGCCACCGGTCGTCGTCCGTGCGCCGGTAGCGCTGCACGAGCGGCCGCACCGACAGGGCGGGCGTCTCGACGTAGGTGGCCAGGAGCTCGACCTCGTCGCCGACGGCGGGCGCGACCCGGCGGGTCACGAAGGCGTTCGTGAACGGGTTGCCGGCGAGGTCGAGATCGGTGCACCCATCGAGGACGGGATCGTGACGGCCATCGCGCGTCCACGTTCCGTCCGACGATGCGAGCTCGAGCGTGCGAACGCCGGCGGCGTCGATCACCTCGACCGTCGACTGCCGGTGTCGCCACCGGGCGTCGAGGTACACCCGAAAGCGCGCTCCCCATCGCGTGCCTCCCGCGGCGCAGATCTCGTAGCCCTCCGCCGCGACGCCACCGGCATGCTCGTCCAGCCGGACGTACACGGATCCCTCGAGGTCGAGGTGACGCCAGACGTAGGAACGGACGCTCACGACGCGGCGATCAGCGGTCCGAGCGGCGAAGTTGGGCGAGGGCCTGGGCCACCATCGAGTCGGTGATGCGGTCGTCGAGCCCGTTGGCCGCCGCCTCGACCCGCTCTCGGCTGCCGAGCGGATCGGCGGCCCGGGCGCGCGCCATGCGGTCCTCGCGGCTGAGCCAGCGGGCGAGCTCGGCGGCGGACGCCCCCGACAGCTCGGGTCGCTCTTCGAACAGGTAGCGGAGTTGCCCGACGACGCGCGAGACCGTAGGTCCGTCCGGCACCGTCAACCGACCTGGCTGTCGCGGCCCTCCCAGTACGGCCCGCGGAGCTTGAACTTCTGGAGCTTTCCGGTGGCGGTGCGCGCCAGCTCGGCCCGGAACTCGACCGACGTGGGGCACTTGTAGTGCGCGAGATGTGCACGTGCGTGCTCGATGAGGTCCGCCTCGCTCGCGTCGGAGCCCGGCGCGAGCACGACGAGCGCCGTAACCGTCTCGCCCCACTTCTCGTCGGGCACGCCGATCACGGCCACTTCGGCGACCGCCGGGTGCGAGAACAGGCAGTCCTCGACTTCGATCGAGGAGACGTTCTCGCCGCCCGAGATGATGACGTCCTTCTTGCGGTCCGAGATCGACAGGTAGTGCTCGTCGTCGAGAACCCCGCCGTCACCGGTGCGGAACCACCCGTCGGGAATGGCCTTGGCCGTTTCGTCCGGCTGCACCCAGTAACCGTCCATGATGACGTTGCTGCGCGCGTGCACCTCTCCCTCGGCGTCGACGCGCAACTGCACGCCGAGCGTGGGCGCGCCCGCGCGCCCGAGACGCTGCGCCCGCTCACCCGGCGAGAGGTCGTCGTACTCGGCGCGGCCGCGGTTCATCGTGAGCAGGGGCGCCGTCTCGGTGAGCCCGTAGATCTGGATGAACTCCCAGCCGAGCTCGGTCTCGACGCGCTCGATGGTCCGCGTCGGCGGCGGTGCGCCGGCGACGACCATGCGCGTGCGGCGCCGGCCCGGGATCTCGCCCTGCCACTGTGCGGCGGCGTCGAGGACCGCGTTCACGACGGCGGGGGCGCCGTTCAGCAACGTGACGCCGTGCGTCTCGACGCGCCGGAGGATGTCGGCGCCGTCGATCTTGCGGATCACGACGTGGCGTCCACCCATGCCGGTGACCGCGTACGGCATCCCCCAGCCGTTGCAGTGGAACATCGGCAGCGTGTGGAGGTAGACGTCGCGGTCGTTCACGCCCGCCTGCCATCCGAAGACGGTCGCGTTGATCCAGATGTTGCGGTGGGTCAACTGCACGCCCTTGGGCCGCGCCGTGGTGCCGCTCGTGTAGTTGATCGTGGCAGTGGCGTTCTCGTCGGGCTCCCACGGATCGGGCTCGACACCCTCGCGGAAGAGCTCGCGATCGGCGTCGGCGCCGATCACGAACCGGTGCTTGGCGCCCACGCTCGAAAGCGAGTCGTCGAGCTCGGGATCGACGAGCAGCATGGAGGCGCCCGAGTGCTCGACGATGTACCCCACCTCGTCGGCGTTGAGCCGGAAGTTGACCGGTACGAGGATCCGGCCCGAGCCGCTCACACCGAAGAACGAGATGAACAGCCGCGCTGCGTTCGGCGAGACGATCGCGACGCGCTCACCGAAGCGGATGCCGAAGTGATCGAGCGCGGCCGCCTGCGCCCGGGCGAGCTCCTGCACGCGGCGGTATGTCAGCTCACCGAGCGACGGGGCAGGTTGCTCGGGCTCGTCGACGAGGCCGACCCGCTCGCCGTACACGAGTGAGGCGCGCTCCAGGAAGTCATTGACCGTCAGCGGCACCCTCATGCTGGCCCCCCGGGATCGGCGTACCGGTGATGCGTTCCTCAGCTTCGCATAGCGGAGTCCAGGCACGCATCGGCGCTCAAGACGGACGCAGAGAGCGCAGCGGCTCGCCGTTCGTCCACGGCGCCGGGTCGCCGGGGCGAAAGCGGCGGCCGGCGCCCTCCTCGGCGATGCGCCGTCGCGCCACCCGCTCGGCGGCGCGTCCGGGTGGCAATCCCTCTTCGCGAGCGACCTCGAAGACGCGACGCAGGGTGCCGGCGATCCTCGCGGTGCGCCGCTTGGCGTTCTCGCGGTCGTAGCCGACGAACTCCTCGGCCAGGTTGATGATCCCGCCCGCGTTCACGACGAAGTCCGGCGCGTAGAGGATCCCGCGCCCGGCGAGCGCGTCGTCGTCGTCGGGCTCGGCGAGCTGGTTGTTGGCCGCTCCGCACACCGCCCGGCATTGCAGACGCGGGATGGTCTTCTCGTTGACCGCGCCTCCGAGCGCGCACGGCGCCAGCACGTCGCACGCCTCTTCCAGGGCGTCGTCGACGGGAACTGCCTCGGCGCCGATCTCGTGCGCGACCGCGTCGACGCGGTCGGCGTTCACGTCGGCGACCGCGACCCGAGCGCCGGCGCCGACGAGGAGGCGCGCCAGGTGCGTCCCGACGTGGCCGACGCCGTCCACGACGATCCGCTTCCCTTCGAGCGAGGCGTCGCCGTCGAGCTCCTCGAGCACCGTGCCCATCGCCTGCGCCACCCCGTAGGCGGTCATGGGCGACGGGTCTCCGGAGCCGCCCGGCCCGTCGCGACCGGTCACCCACGGCGTCTCCGACGCGATGACCTCCATGTCGTGCGGCGTGGCGCCGACGTCCTCGGCGGCGATATACCGGCCGCCGAGGACGTCGATCGCCCGGCCCATGGCTCGGAGGAGCGCGTCGGTCCGGGGCGCGTCGGGGTCGTCGACGAGGACGACCGCCTTGCCGCCGCCCTGATCGAGCCCGGCCGCGGCCGCTTTGAGGCTCATCGCCTCGGAGAGGCGCAGCACGTCGACGACCGCATCGCGCTCCGACGGGTAGCGCCAGAAGCGGATGCCGCCGAGCGACGGTCCCAGCGCGGTCGAGTGCACGGCGATCACGGCCCGGAGGCCCGACGGGGCATCGGTGACGAACACGACCTGCTCGTGCCCCATCGCGGTCATCAGCTCGGTGACCGCGCCCTTCGCGTCCATGCGGCGACGGTACCGTCCCGCGCCGAGCTCGGGGCCCCGGAGCCGAGCACGTGATCGTCAGCGGCGCTCTCACCTGAGTCTCACGCGCATGATGTGTATCGGGTCCGGCCCTGCGCGAAGCTCACCCTTCGTGCGCGCCCGGTCCGCTGCCGCCCTTCTCGTCGCGCTTGTCGGCGTCATCGGTCTCGCCGCGTCCGCGTGCTCGGGCGAGAGGGACCAAACGGTGCAGCGCGCGCCGACCACGAGCGCGACCACAGCCGCGCCCACGACGGCGGCGCCGGCGCCCGGAGGGAACAACGTCTACCAGTACACGCAGGCGAACCAACTCGCGCAGTCGGTGCGGGACATCCCGACGCGCGTGTACGTGCCGAATTCGATGTCCAACACGGTCAGCGTCATCGACCCGAACTCGATGACGGTGACCGACCAGTTCCCGGTGAAGGCGCTGCCCCAGCACGTCGTGCCGTCCTGGGACATGCAGACGCTGTACGTGAACAACAACAACGGCAACACGTTGACGCCCATCGATCCGCGGAGCGGCAAGCCGGGCGCCGACATCCCGATCGACGACCC
>DATFXK010000023.1:0-2087 GCA_035316005.1 Acidimicrobiia bacterium
GCGCGTACGCGGGTGGCGATCCCGACTCGACGGCGAGCACGTGCGCGAACGTCCGCTTGCGGATGCGCCATCTCGTCCCCACCCACGCCTGCTCCTCGTGCGCCTCGGGGAACCCGAGGCACACGCGCCGCAGCCTGGCCACGATCGGGCGCGGGACGTCCGCGTAGTCCATTCGAGACAGCCTGCCCCATACGCTGTCGCATTGTGAGAATGCCGGCGGCATCCACGGTCGTGCTCGTCGCACTCGTGCTCGTCGCGTGCGGCGCCGACGACCGTCGCCTCGGTGGCGGACGACCGGGCGGCGCGCCGCAGCCGCCGATCGAGGGCGACGCTGTCGCCTTGTCGGGCGCGGTCGACGGCGAGCTCAGGATCGACGACCCGCCGTCGTGCTCGCCGACGACGGTCGCCCTCTTCGGCAGGATTGCCGGTGAGCAGTACGCGCTCACGGTCTCGGCGCCGTTCGCCAGCTTCCCCGGCGGTCAGACCATCGACCTCCCACCGCCGCCCTCGGTCGAGGCCGGCGTGAAGCTGAACGGGCTCCGTGCCGGCCCGTGGCGTGCCGACTCGTCCGCCGGCTCGGGACGCATCACCGTGGGCCTCAACCTGCAGAACGGATCGTTCGACGCCGATCTGATCGCCGCGGACAACAGCCGCGTGCACGCGGCCGGGACGTGGCAGTGCACGACGGGTGGTCCCATTCCGACGACGGCCACGACGGCGCCGACGTCGTCCTAAGGTGCCGCGATGGAGCCACGCGGGCCGGGCATCGGAGTCGACGAGCTGCAGCTCGCCGCCCGGAACAGCGGCATGCCGCTCGAGGTGCTCGACTGGCCGGTGACACCGCTCGGTCTCCACTACCTGCTGATCCACTACGACATTCCCCGCGTCGACCCCGCGACGTGGTCGCTTTCGATCGTCGGGCTCGTCGGCCGGCCGCTCACACTCTCGCTCGAGGATGTGCGCGCACGACCGGCGCGAACCGTCGCCGTCACGATGGAATGCGCCGGCAACGGGAGGGCGCGGCTCGAGCCCCGACCCGTCAGCCAGCCGTGGCTCGTCGAGGCGGTGGGCACCGCCGAATGGACAGGCACGCCCGTGCGCGGACTGCTCGACGAGGCAGGGCTGCGCGACGACGCCGTCGAGATCGTGTTCACCGGCCTCGATCACGGCATGGAGGGCGGAGTGGAGCAGGACTACCAGCGCAGCCTGTCCATCGCCGACGCCTCCCGCGACGAGGTGATCCTGGCCTACGAGGTCAACGGCCAACCGCTGCCACCGCAGCACGGGTTTCCGCTCCGCCTCGTCGTGCCCGGTTGGTACGGGATGACGAACGTGAAGTGGCTGGCGCGCGTCACCGCCGTCGGCGAGCCGTTCTCGGGCTACCAGCAGGCCGAGGGCTACCGCATGCTGCGCGACGCCGACGATCCCGGTGAGCCCGTCACGCGGATGGCGCCGCGCGCCCTAATGGTCCCGCCCGGCTTCCCCGACTTCATGACGCGCCGCCGGTTCGTCGATCGCGGCCCGTGCCCGATCCGCGGCCGGGCGTGGTCCGGCGTGGCCCCGATCACGGACGTCGAGGTGAGCGCGGACGCCGGTCGCTCGTGGCACGCCGCCGACCTCGAGGACGCCGACCTCGGCCCGTTCGCCTGGCGGGCGTGGTCGTGGACGTGGGAGCCGGACGCGCCCGGCGACTACGAGCTCTGGTGCCGGGCGCGCGACGCGGCCGGCAACGAGCAGCCCGACCGCGCCGACTGGAACGTCAAGGGCTACGCCAACAACGAGGTGCAGTCGGTACCGGTCACGGTCCGTTAGAGCGACGCGAGCAGGAGCGCGCTCCCGAGGAGCGTGAGCCCGGCGCCGTACGCACGCTCGAGGTGCACGGCCTGCGTCCGCAGGGCGAGGCGCGCGCCGAGGTACGCCAGGGGAATCGACGTCGCCGCGAACACGGCTACGACGGCCCAGTCGATGTGGCCGAGCGCGGCGTGCACGATCGTTCCCGGCACCGCGAGGATGGACGCCACCGCCAGCGACGACGCGAACGACTGCTTGATCGACAGCCGCAGCACAATGACGAACAGCGGCGCCAA
>DATFXK010000024.1:0-2620 GCA_035316005.1 Acidimicrobiia bacterium
ATCTGCAGCACCTGGCCCTCGGTCAGCCGGGCTTCGGTGTCGAGTTGATTGGCCGCCGCGAGCGTCTGACTCGACATGCCGAAGAACCGAGCGACCGAGGTCAGCGTGTCTCCGCGCCTCACCCGATACGGCATCGGCGCGGGCGCCGCCGTCGTGGGAGCGACCGTCGTCGCCGTGGGCGTGCTGCCGGCGGGCGAGGACTTCGCGCGGTCGCTTCGCGCTTGCCCGCAGGCGACGAACAGGATCAGTCCGGACGCCGCCACGACGCGCGACCATCCCCACTGCCTGCCCCACAGCCGCATTGCTCGGGCTGGGTTCATGGTCGCGCTTCTCGGGCCTAGCTCCCCCCGCCCCTCGACGACGATCGACGCCGAGAGAATGCCCCATTGAAGCCCGTCTGACCAGACCGGAGGGGGATTTCGCCTGTCTGCCGAGGTCTGCGCCCGTTCAGACCTTGAAGGCCGAGGGGCAGATGTCGTTGACGATGCACACGTCGCACTGAGGCTTGCGCGCCTTGCAGACGCGCCGACCGTGCAGGATCAGCCGCAGCGACAACGCGCCGCGCTCCTCGGGCTCGACGATGCCGTCGAGGTCGAGCTCGATCTTCACCGGGTCGGTCTCGTTGGTGAGCCTGAGCCGGCGTACGAGTCGCATCACGTGCGTGTCGACGGGCAGGCCCGGCAACCCGAACGCGACCGACCGGACGACGTTGCCCGTCTTGCGACCGACTCCGGGGAGCGAGTCGAGGTCGTCGAGGTCGGTCGGCACCTCGCCACCGAATCGATCCTCGAGAGCGCATGCCATTCCGATCAGGCTCTTCGTCTTCGAGCGGAAGAACCCCGAGGCGTGGATGAGCGTCTCGACCTCGTCGGGGTTGGCGTGCGAGAGGTCGACCGGCGTCGGATAGCGCCGAAAGAACGCCGGCGTGATCTTGTTCACGGTCTCGTCGGTCGATTGGGCGGAGAGGATCGTGGCGACGAGCAGCTGGTACGGGTTCTCGTGTTGCAGCGCGCAGAGCTCGGTGGCGGTGCCCGGGTACTCGACTGCCAGACGGCTCACCACCTCCGCCGCGCGTTGTCTGGCCCCTCGCGGCCGCGCCATCGGCCGAACGTATCGCGGGCCACCGGTACGCTCGGTGCGGTGCTCGAGACGCGTCTGTTGCAGCCGGTCGCACCGGCCGACCTCGTCACGGTGACCCGCTTGCACGACGACGCCGAGGCGGTCGACGGTCACCCTTCGCTCGGCGAGGCCGTCTGGCGCGACCTCGACCGGCCCGTCGCGCCGGTGTCGGCCGGCGTCGTCGCCGTCGACGAGGGCCGTCCGGTCGGCTTCGCGTACGTGCACCGCAGCGACAACGTGACTCCCGCCCATTGGGATCTCGGCGTCGTCGTCCATCCGGACGCGCGCGGAGACGGAAGCGTCGCCGTTGCGCTGCTCGAGCGCGTCGTCGAGCACGTCGCCGGCCACGGCGGCGGTCTCGTCGTGCTCTGGCTCTTCGAGCCCGACGAGCGCGACGACGACGCGGCGGCGCGCGCTGGGTTCCGTCGCCAGCGGGACCTTCTCCAGATGCGCGTCGCGCTCCCGCTCGGCGAGAAGCCGGCGTGGCCGCCCGGCCTCGACGTGCGACCGTTCGTGCCCGCGCAGGACGACGCCGCCTGGCTCGCGGTGAACAACCGGGCGTTCGCGGGCCATCCGGAGCAGGGTGGCTGGACGGAGTCGACGCTCGCGCGCCGTCTGTCCGAGCCGTGGTTCGACCCCAAGGGGTTCCTGCTCGCCTTCGACGCCCACGGCCTGGCCGGGTTCTGCTGGACCAAGATCCACCCCGCCAGCGACGGCGACCCCGAGCTGGGCGAGATCTTCGTCATCGGCGTCGACCCGTCCCGCGCCGGGGCGGGACTGGGCCGGGCGCTGGTGCTCGCCGGGCTGGGGTCGTTGGCCGAGCGGGGAATCCGTACCGGCATGCTGTTCGTGGACGGCGACAACGCTGCGGCGCTCCGCCTGTACCAGTCCCTCGGCTTCGAGACGCACCGACGGGACCGGGCCTACGAACGAGAGGTCACGCCTTGAGGGCGCCCGGCGCACACCGCATCACGCCATGCGCCAGAATGGCCCGGTGAACGAGCGGAAGTTCCTGAACCAGGCACAGCCCCAGACCCTGGTCCTCGCCACGCTGCTCCTCTACATCAACGCCGCCTTCGGCCTGCTGTTCGGCATCGTGGCCACGAGCCTCCTGCTCGGGCTGGCGACGATCGTCGGGCTCGCGATCGGCGGGTATGGGATCGCCAACGAGTGGAAGTGGGCCTACGCCGTCGCCGTCGTCGCCGCCATCGTGCAGCTGATAATGCTCATCGTGGTGTTCGGCTCCGACGTGATCAACTTCCCGGTCATCATCACGCTGTTGTTCAACGGCGCGCTGGTCGGCCTGCTGCTGCACCCCGAGAGCCGCTCGTACCAGCGCATCTGGTTCAAGTAGCTTCCGAACCGGCCCACGTCCCCGAAGACTGGCCCGAGCTGCGTGCGTCGTTCTTACTGTCGATGCGAGTCGCACGCCGCTCCCCCGCCACCATCGTCACATACGAGGAAGGCACCGACGCGTTCGCGCGCTTCCTCAACGGCCGAG
>DATFXK010000025.1:0-6013 GCA_035316005.1 Acidimicrobiia bacterium
GGCGACTTCTTGTATCTCCTGATGCCGGTACGGATCTCCTAACCCGCCGGGCCACGAACGTGAGCGTCGTGACGCAGCTCGCGCTCACGGACTTCCGGTGTTATGCGACCGTGAACCTTTCGCTCCCCACGGGCGTGACCGTTGTCTCGGGCGCGAACGGCGAGGGCAAAACGAGCCTGCTCGAGGCATTGGGGTGGGCGGCGACCACCCGTTCTTTCCGCGGGGTACCCGACGCCGCGCTCGTCCGCACCGACGCCGAGGCCGCCTTTCTACGCGTCGCGGTCGAAGAGCCGGATCACGAGCAGTTGATGGAAGCCGAGATCCGCGTGTCGGGACGCAACCGAGTCCGGTTGAACCGCCATCCCCTCACGCGCGCTCGTGATCTCCTCGGTCTGGTGCGCGTCACGGTCTTCGCTCCCGACGATCTGCAATTGGTGAAGGGGGGTCCGGCGGAACGTCGTGGCTATCTGGACGAACTGCTCGTCGCGGTCGCGCCTCGCTACGACGCCGTCCGCGGCGAGCTCGATCGGGTGTTGAAGCACCGCAACGCGTTGTTACGACAGGGCCTACGCGGGCCGGATGCAGAATCGACGCTCCAAGTGTTCGACGCTCAGCTCGTTCGATCCGGCAGCGAGCTCGTGCGCGGTCGCCTTCGTCTCACGGCGCGGCTGTTACCGGCCCTCCGAGACGCGTACGTGGGCTTGGCCGGGCCCGGGGACGAGGTCGACGCGAGGTACGAAGCGGACTGGGCGGAGGGGAGCGTGATCCCGGGCGGGAACGACGTTGATGAGCTCCTGCGTGCCGCGCTCGCGGCTCGACACACCGCCGAAGTCGAGCGAGGCGTCACGTTGGTCGGTCCCCATCGCGACGACTGGCGGGTCCGACTCGCCGGCCTCGAAGCACGGACGCACGCGTCACAAGGTGAGCAACGCACGCTCGCTCTCGGAATGCGGCTCGCGGGACACAGGGTCGTCGCCGATGTCGTGGGGACCGAGCCCGTGTTGCTGCTCGACGACGTGTTCAGCGAGCTCGACCCGGCTCGCGCCGAGGCACTCGTCGCCGAGCTCCCCGTCGGCCAGACGTTGATCACCACCGCGTCGGAGGTTCCGAGCTCGGTCCAACCCGAACGCCGCCTGCGAGTGGACGGCGGGCGGATCGAGGAAGCCCAGTGAGCGCGCGACGGCCGGGCCGCTCGGACGAGCCCCGCCGGTTGCGTGATTCGCTGGCCGAGGTCAGTGCCGACCTCGGCCTCCCGGAACCGGACGGCTTGGCGTTGCTCATCGACCGATGGCAGAACCTGGTCGGCGCCGAGCTCGCGCCGCACTGCCGGCTGACCTCCCTACGTGACGGTGTCTTGCGTGTCACGGTGGACTCGGCGCCGCGCGCCACCCAGCTTCGGTACCTCGAGTCGGAGCTCCTAGAGCGTTCGGCGGCGATGTTGGGCCCGGGTGTGGTACGCGAGCTGCGGATTCGAGTCGGTGCGCCGGGCTCACGCCGCGGGCGCTGAAACCGGCGCGACATCGCGCTCGGGAAGGCCGTTTCCGTCGGGGTCGTCTGGTAGACTGAGGAGGACGATTTAGGGGTCCTGACCAGCACTTTTGTCGGATTCCAACTCCCCTCGCCGGGGCGAGCAGGGCCCTCCCCCGGCCCCGACCGGAAAGGCGCCGCGCGTGGCGTATACGGCCAAGGACATCACCGTGCTCAAGGGCCTCGAGCCCGTGCGCGAGCGCCCTGGCATGTACATCGGGTCGACCGGGCCCTCCGGTTTGCACCACCTCGTGTACGAAGTCGTCGACAACTCCGTCGACGAGGCGATGGCCGGAGAGGCGACGCGGATCGATGTGACCTTGCTGGCCGACGGCGGTTGCCGCGTCGCGGACAACGGACGCGGCATTCCCATCGACAACCACCGTGAGTTCAAGAACAAGTCGGCCGCCGAGGTCATCATGACCACGCTGCACGCGGGCGGGAAGTTCGGCGGCGACGGCTACAAGATCTCCGGCGGCCTGCACGGTGTCGGCGTCTCTGTCGTGAACGCGCTCTCGAGCCGTCTCGTGATGGAGATCCATCGCGACGGAGCGCTCTGGGTGCAGGAGTTCGCCAAGGGCGGCAAGCCCCAGGGAAAGATCAAGCGGGCCAAGGCATCGAAGCAGCACGGCACGATCATCACCTTCTGGCCCGATGCGACGGTCTTCGAGGAGACGGAGTTCCGCGCTCAGACGCTCCTCGAACGTCTGCGGGAGATGGCCTTCCTGAACAAGGGCCTCGAGATCAGGTTCACCGATGAACGCGCCGACCCCAAGCTCGAGCAGACCTACAAGTACTCCGGCGGGCTGATCGACTTCGTCAAGCACCTCAACGGCTCGAAGGACCCCCTCTTCAAGCGCGTCATCTCGCTCGAGGAGTCGAGCAACGCTGGCGAGGTCGAGATCGCGATGCAGTGGAACACCGGCTTCTACGAGGGCATCCACTCGTTCGCGAACAACATCGCAACCACCGAGGGCGGCATGCACGAAGAGGGCTTCAAGAAAGCGCTCACGAACGCGGTGAACCGGTACGCGCGCAATAAGGGGATGGTGAAGGACAAGGACGTGTCGCTCCTCGGCGAAGACATCCGTGAGGGGCTCACGGCCATCGTCTCGGTGCGGCTGCTCAACCCGCAGTTCGAGGGCCAGACCAAGGCCAAGCTCGGCAACACCGAGATGCGGTCGGCGGTCGAGAAGGCCACGAACGAGAAGCTCGGCGATTGGTTCGAGGAGCATCCTTCCGAGGCTCGCCACGTCCTCAACAAGGCGACACAGGCAGCCCGAGCCCGGGTCGCGGCGCGTCAGGCGCGTGACCTCACCCGTCGAAAGTCACTGCTCGAGTCCGCCGCGATGCCGGGCAAGCTGGCCGACTGCTCCTCGAAGGACCCGAGTGAGTCGGAGCTGTTCATCGTCGAGGGCGACAGCGCCGGCGGCAGCGCCAAGCGCGCTCGCGACGCCAGCTTCCAGGCGATCCTCCCGATCCGCGGGAAGATCCTGAACGTCGAGCGCGCCCGCATCGACCGTCTCCTGAAGAACGAGGAGGTTCAGTCGCTCGTCACCGCGATCGGCAGCGGTACGGGCGAGGACTTCAACAGCGACAAGGTCCGCTACCACAAGGTGATCATCCTCGCCGACGCCGACGTCGACGGCGCCCACATCCGGACGCTCCTGCTCACGTTCTTCTTCCGCCAGATCCCCGAGATGCTCAAGAGTGGGTACATCTACATCGCGCAACCGCCGCTGTACCGCGTCGACATCGGCAAGGAGCACTACTACCTGAAGGACGACGCGGTCCTCCGCGATTTCGACGCCGCGCACGAGGGGCGCAAGTACGAGGTCCTGCGGTTCAAGGGCCTGGGCGAGATGGACTGGGAGGAGCTGAAGGTCACGACGATGGATCCGACGACGCGCAGTCTCCTCCAGGTGTCGGTCGAGGACGCCGCCATCGCCGACGAGATCTTCTCCATGCTGATGGGCGACGACGTCGAGACGCGCCGTCACTTCATCCAAGAGAACGCCAAGGACGTTCGCTTCCTCGACATCTGATCCCGACCTCTGACGCTCATGCCTGACGACGGCCAGCAGACGCTCGGCAACATCGAGCCCATCGAGATCCAGGAGGAGATGGAACGCTCCTACCTGGACTACGCCATGTCGGTCATCACCGCGCGCGCGCTTCCCGACGCGCGTGACGGACTCAAGCCAGTGCAGCGCCGGATCATCTACGGCATGTACGAGCAGGGGCTGCGCCCGGACCGCAAGCATCAGAAGTCGGCCCAGGCCGTCGGGCAGGTCATGGGGAAGTACCACCCGCACGCGGGTGAGGCCATCTACGACGCGCTCGCCCGCATGGCCCAGGAGTTCTCGCTGCGGTACCCCCTCGTGGACGGGCACGGGAACTTCGGGTCGCCCGATCCGAACGACAGCCCGGCGGCGCAGCGCTACACCGAGGCGCGCCTCGCCCCGCTGGCGATGGAGCTGATCGGAGAGATCGAGGAGAACACCGTCGACCTCGCCGACACCTACGACGGGCAGAACCAGGAGCCGGTCGTGCTACCGGCGCGCTTCCCGAACCTGCTCGTGAACGGAGGCGGCGGCATCGCGGTGGGGATGGCGACGAACATCCCGCCGCACAACCTCAACGAGGTCATCGACGCGTGCATCCACGTGCTCGACAACCCCGACGCCAAGCCCAACGACTTGATGAAGTACGTGAAAGGTCCCGACTTCCCGACCGGCGCGCTGATCCTCGGCCGCGACGGCATCAAAGAGGCGTACCGGACGGGACACGGCTCGATCAAGATGCGCGCCGTCACCGACGTCGAAGAGGGCCGCCGGGGCGAGAGCCGCATCGTTGTCACCGAGGTCCCGTACCGCACCTCCGTCGAGGTGATCGGTCAGAAGATCGCCGAGCTCGTGAACGAGCGGAAGGTCGACGGGGTCAAGGACGTCCGCAACGAGTCTGCCGGCAATACTACGCGCCTGGTGATCGATCTTCGCCGCGAGGCCAACCCGCAGGTGGTGCTCAACCAGCTCTACAAGCACACGCCGATGCAGTCGACCTTCCCGGTGCACATGCTGGCCCTCGTCGACGGCGTGCCGAAGCTGCTCAACCTTCCGCAGGCCGTGCTCGTGTACGTCGCCCACGAGATGGAGGTCGTGCGCCGGCGGACGGAGTACCGCGTCGCGAAGGCACGCGAGCGCGCGCACATCGTCGAGGGGCTCGTCCGCGCGCTCGACATGATCGACGCGATCATCGAGCTCATCCGTGCCGCCGCCGACGTCGACGAGGCCCGCGCCGGGCTCATAGCGAAGCCGTTCGAGTTCAGCGAGATCCAGGCGAACTTCATCCTCGATATGCAGCTCCGGCGCCTGACCCAGCTCGAGGGCCAGAAGCTTCGCGACGAGCTGGGCGAGCTGCAGGAGCAGATCAAGGAGCTCGAGTCGATCCTCCGCAGCAAGAAGAAGCTGCGTACGGTGATCAAGAACGAGCTGGGCGAGGTGCGCGACCGATACGGCTCCGAGCGCCGGACGCGGATCACCGTCGACACCGGCGAGCTCGACGCCCTCGACCTGATCGAGGACGAAGAGGTCATCGTCGTCCTGTCGAAGAAGGGCTACATCAAGACCGTCGCCGCCGATGCCTTCCGCCGCCAGGGGAGGGGTGGCCGAGGCGTGAAGGGCGGCAACCTGCGTGACGACGACTACGTCGCCCACCTTCTGCCCACGACCGCCCACTCCTATCTGCTGTTTTTCTCGAACCGAGGCCGGGTATACCGCCTGCGCGCTCATGAGATCCCGATGAAGGAGCGCACCGCTCGCGGCACCGCCCTCGTCAACCTCATCTCGTTGAACCAGGGGGAGCAGATCCAGGCGATCATCGACACCCGGACCTACGAGGACGGTGCCTACCTGCTCTTCGCGACGAAGAACGGCATCGTCAAGAAGACGCGCATCTCCGAGTTCGACTCGTCGATCCGCAGCGGCCTCAAGGCCATCAACCTCCACGGCAACGACGAGCTCGTCAAGGTGATCCAGACCACGGGGCGCAATGACATCGTCATGGTCTCGCGCGAAGGTATGACGATCCGTTTCGCCGAGAGCGGCGTCCGAGCGATGGGACGCGACACCGCCGGTGTGCATGGCATGAAGCTCAAGAGCAAGGATGACGCGGTGGTCGGATGCGACGTGGCCCGCCGGGGGGCCGTCATGCTCTTCGTGAGCTCGAGCGGGCACGGCAAGCGCACCAAGCTCGACCTGTTCAAACGCCAGAACCGGGGGGGTCAGGGGGTCCGGGGGATGAAGATCACGGCGGCCCGGGGTGGGGTCGTCGGGGCCTTCTGCGTCAACGACACCGACGAGATCTTGGTCTTTTCGTCGGCGGGCAATATCATTCGCATGGGAGCCAGGGAGATCTCGGCGCAGGGCCGTGACGCCACCGGTGTGCGCGTTGCCCGCCTCGGCGAGGGTGAGAGCGTCGTCGCTGT
>DATFXK010000026.1:0-4791 GCA_035316005.1 Acidimicrobiia bacterium
GCGCGGTCGCCCGGTATTGCTAGCGGGCAGCATGGCCACGCCGCTCCGCCAGCCGGTCGCCCAGCACGCCGCGCCCAACGCCAGCGACTTTCTCGAGCTCTACGCGTTCGAGCGCCCGGAGGCCGCGATTCCCGTCGACGCGTTCGTCGAGGAGCTGAAAGCCCTCGTGCGCGAGAATCCCGTCGAGCCCACGCTCGCCGAGGCGCTCAAGTACGGGGGCGCAGACCGCGACGCGGTACGACGGTGGATCAAGGACTACTGGCAGTTCATCCGTCTCGACGCCCAGGGCACCGCCGCCTCGATCGCCCGCTGCCGGCGACGGGGCCTCTTCATCGCGCTGTCACCGCTGGTCAGCCGAAAGAGCGGATTTCACCAGGTGACGCGGCCTCCGCTCGAGCTGTTTCTGCGCTTCGCCGCCGCGTTCGGTCTCGAACGGGACGAGCTGGAGGCGCACTGGGCGTGCCCTGAGACCATGCAGGCCACGTTCACACGACTGCACTTCCAGTTCTCCAGCTTCGAGGAGGGCTTCGTCGTCAGCGCGCTGGCAGGCGAAGGGTCGCTGCTCGACGTGTGGCGCGACGAGCGGCCGTGGCTCTGCCAGCGGGGGCTCGCCGAGTACATGAAGCGGGCCTGGAAGCTCGACGACGACGCCGTCGCCTACTGGCGCGCCTACGAGGATTTCCGCGGCTTCGTCACCGAGCCGGTCTGGGATCTCGTTCGCGAGATCGCCACCGACGGAACGCAGCAGGCGGTGCTGCGCACCACCCTGCACCATTGGCTCCTCATCCACGCCAACATGCGCCGAGCATGGAACGAGATCGTCGCGGGCCGCTACCCGCTGCCCGACGTCGTATGGCCGCCGCCGGACGCCTCGTTCCGGGCGGGTCCGGAGCAGACGCACGAGGAGATGGAGGACGAGCTGGGGGCGTTCTGCCTCGGGCTCACGCGGCCGCCGGAGACCGCGTTCGGGCTGCTGATCTCCGGCAAGGCGAGCCTGGACGCCGCCAAGGAGCTGGTGCGTGACTTCATCCACCTGGATGCCACCCGCAACATCGCCGGCCAGCTCTCCCGCCAGCAGACGCCGCGCGCCTTGCGCGCCATCGCGCAGGCCTTCGCCACCGAGTCCGGCGGCTACCTCACCCGCAACCACATGGAGATCTGGGCCGACTTCGCCGAGCGAGCCTTCGGTATCACGCGCGAGGAGCTGTTCCGCTGGACCCCGCCGGCGGAGACCATCGCGAGTGGCCACGTCACGTCGTGGTTTCTCGTGCACTGCCCGCCCGAGGAGGCGATCGCGGCGTTTCATCTCGGTCCGCCGCCACGCGTGCGCGAGCGCATGGGCAAGGCCGCGCTCGGGCTGGGCCAGGGCGGCATCGCGGGCGAGGGCCTGATCCAGCCGCTGGCGAGCCGCTCCCGCGATCCGCTGACCGGGGCGTTCGAGCGTCTCGGCGTCGATCCCGACCTCGCGGAGTACTTCTTCCGCCTGCACCGCGAGATCGAGCCCTTCGAGCAGGACGAGGGGTGGGAGTACGTGCCCGAGGTCGTGCGCACGGGACCCCAGCGCCAGGCGTTCAAGCGCGCCTACATCACCAAGATCCTCTCCGAGCGCCGGAAGGACGAGGGCCTGCTGCGACGGATGAAGCGACTGTCCGGACTCGCCTGAGTGGGTCCGCGTGGCGGCACAGCGGCACACCTCGGACCCGCAGATCCTGGATCGCCGCACGCTGGCGCGGGATCATCGCCGCCTCGCCACGCTCCTGCGCCCTGGCATGCGTGTCCTTGACGTGGGGTGCGGGACGGGGGCGATCACGTCCGGCATCGCACGGGTCGTCGGACAGACGGGCCTGGCGCTCGGGATCGATCGCGATCCGGGCCTGCTCCGGCTCGCGCGCGAGCAACACGCCGACGTGGCCGGGCTGCGCTTCGAGGAGCGCGACGTGTTCGATCTCCAGCCCGATCCGACCTTCGACATCGTCACGGCAGCCCGGGTGCTCCAGTGGACCGAGCAGCCAGGGCTCGCCGTCGCTCGGATGGCGGCGGCGACGCGTCCCGGTGGGCGCGTCGTGCTTCTCGAGTACAGCCACGCCGACCTGGTCTGGCAGCCCGAGCCACCTCCGCCCGTGCGACGGTTCTACGACGGGTTCCTCTCGTGGCGCACCGCCAACGGCTGGGACAACCGCCTGGCCGACGGGCTCCCGCGCCTGCTCGAGGAGGCCGGTCTCGTCGAGGTCGCGACCTCGGTCGAGGACGAGGTCGCGGTCCGGGGCGAATCCGGCTTCGAAGACTCACTCACCATCTGGAGGCGCGTCATGGAGGGCATGGGATCGACGATCGTCGCTGCCGGCGCGCTCTCGGCCGACGACCTCAACGCCGCGCTGATCGCGTACCGGTCCTGGTGCGACGGCGCCGCCCGCGTGCAGCGCATGGTGCTGCGGGCAGTGGACGGCCGCCGCCAGCCGCACGTCCACGGAGAGTCGGCCTAGGCCGGCCTAGGCCCGTCAGTATTTTTCAGTACTCCATTCAGGAACTGCAGGTCCCCATCCCCCTCTTCGACCCAGCGGGTGCCACGATCACCGACCCCGAGAACCTGCCGCCCTTCGGCGTCATCCCGTTCGACATCATCACCGACAGCGACGGGGACGGGATCCCCGACGGGGACGAGATCGCCAGGGGCTCGACCCCGACAATCCGGACACCGACGGTGACGGCCTCACTGAGGGTGAAGAGATCCACGGGTGTACCGATCCCAAGAACCCGGACACCGACGGCGACGGCTATGGAGACGGCTTGGAGAGGCTCACGGCGCACTGCAATCCGTGCGACGGCACCGAGATCCCGCTGCAGCCGACGATCTACCAGGGCTCCCGCGGCGGCGGCGCGCTCCCGCCGAACGAGCTGATGACGTACAATGCTCCGGCGAAGCACACCGTCCGCACCTCCGTGGACATCACCTGCGCTCCCGACGGACTATGCGCCGCGGGCTTCTGCATCGTCGGCAAGGTCGCCGACGCGTGCTCGAGCGACAGCGAGTGCGACGAGCCGCCCACCACGTGCCGGGTCGTCATCAACTACCGCCCCGACGCGACCAACCTGACGCTGCTCAAGGCCGAGTACAACAAGGCGACGCTGAGCAACGTGCTGAGCCCGCCCGGTTGCTCGCGCAAGCTCGACCTGCCGATCGACCCGAACATCAACCGGAACACGCTCCGGCTGCTCGCCAGCGGCACGGTCGGCGGACGGACGCGCAGGGACAACGACACCTTCGGCTTCCGGCGGCCCGGCGTCTCCCGCGAGGCACACCGCGGTCGCACGTCACGCACGCTCCCGTGCGCTCGTCCTTGACAAACGTTCGTTCGCTAGACTACCCAGCCAGGCCGATGCCTGCGCCCGCCGTCGCGCCGATGTTCTCGGACTGGACGATGGAGTTCCCCTACAAGCACTCCACGGGGGAGACCATCGGCCGCTTCCTCGCCGGCCTGCGCGACCAGCGCCGCATCTGGGGCCAGCGCGTGCCCGGTCAGGGCGTGATCGTGCCGCCGCTCGGCTACGGCGAGATCGACGGCGCCGATGGCGGGGAGTGGGTCGCCGTGGGCAACACCGGCACCGTCACGGCGGTCGCCGTGGTCCCCGAGGCGATCGAGGGGCTGCATCCCGCCGCCGCGCCGTTCGCGTTCGTGCTCGTGCGGCTCGACGGCGCCGACACGGCGCTGCCCCACGTCGTCACTGATGGCGTCGACCGCGTGCGGGTGGGATCGCGCGTCGAGGCGGTGTGGCGCCCCGACGGCGAGCGCGTCGGGTCGATTCGCGACATCGCGGCCTTCCGGCCCGTCGGCTGAGAGACGTCATGGACGAGCCGCCCAAGGAACCGGTCAAGTACATCGACGCCGAGGTGCGGCTGCCGTATCACTACGTCGCCGGCGACTACCGCGCGCGCTACCTGCGGGCTCTCAAGGACAAGAAGATCCTCGGCTCGAAGTGCGCGGCGACCGGTAAGGTCTTCGTGATGCCGGTGATCGCGTCACCCGAGAGCTTCGCGCCGTGCGACACCTGGGTGGAGCTTGCCGGTCGCGGAACGATCACCACCTTCTGCGTCGTCAACATCCCGGTGATCGGCCGCGACCTCGAGATCCCCTACGTCGCGGCGTCCGTGGCGCTCGACGGCGCCGACGTCTCGATGTTCGCGCTCATCCAGGAATGTCCACCGGCGGACGTCCGCATGGGCATGCGCGTCGAGGCGGTCTGGAAACCGGACGGCGAGCGTCGCGGCGATCACGAGGACATCCTCTACTTCCGTCCGACGGGCGAGCCCGACGCCCCGTTCGAGTCCTTCAGCCACCGCCTATGAGCCTTCGCAACGTCGCCGTCGTCGGCTTCGCGCAGCTTCCCGTCGTCGCTCGCGACGAGCACCGCATGTCGACGGAGATGCTCTACCCGGTCGTGCGCGAGGCGCTCGAGCGTGTCGGCGTCACGCGCGACGCCATCGACTACCAGGTGTCGGCGTCGGCGGACTACCTCGATGGCCGGCCCTTCGGCTTCGTCGCGGCGCTCGACGTCATGGGCTCGTGGCCTCCTCGGCAAGACCTGCACCTCGAGATGGACGGCTCGTTCGCGGCCTACTACGCGTGGCTCAAGATCCAGACCGGCGAGGTGGACACCGCCATCGTGTGCGCGCACGGGAAGACGTCGGAGGGCGAGCCCGAGCGCGTGCTGAACCTGCAGCTCGACCCCTACTACCAGGCCCCGCTCGGCCTGACGCCGACCGCGACCGCCGCGCTGCAAGCGAGCGCGTAC
>DATFXK010000027.1:0-4691 GCA_035316005.1 Acidimicrobiia bacterium
CGTGGTCGCCAGGCGGCCCTCGTCGGCCCAGCGGCGCACAGTGTCGGCGCTCACCCCGAGCAGGTCCGCCGCCTGCCCGATCCGAAGCTCGCTCACGCAGGAGATCCTACGCAGAAACCTCGGATCTGCGGCCAGAAACGAGAGGCCGGCTACAGGACGAGGACTCCGGCGGGCAGCGTGAAGGCGTTCCCGAAGACGGCGAAGACCGCGACCCCGCCCGGCGACTGGGCGGTGACCAAGCCTTGCGGCGAGACGCCGGCGATGCCGGAGTTCGTCGAGACCCACGTCACCTGGTTGGTGATGTTGGCGCTGACGCCGTTGGCGAAGCGGCCCGTCGCCGTCAGCGTCCTCGTCCCGCCGGCGCGGACGATGTTCACGAGCGGGCGAAGCGTGATGCTCCGCAGCGGGCTGACTTGCCCGGACGCCGCGCCGGTCACGCCGCCGACCGATGCGCCGATCGTCGTCGTGCCCGCGGCCTTCCCCGTCACGACCCCGCTCGGGCTCACCGTGGCGATGGCCGCCGACGAGGAACTCCATGCGGCCGAAGCGCTGAGGTCCCGGACGGTGTTGTCGGAGTAGTGGCCGGTCGCCGTGTACTGCTGCGTCATGTTCGGCGCGAGGGTCTTGTTCGCCGGCGTCACCGTGATCGACTGCAGCGCCGCGGCCGCGGTCGTACCGGCAGACCCCGAGTTGTTGGCGGAGTTGGAATCGATTGTCGGCGAGTTCACCGTCGCCGTGTTCGTGATCGTCGCTCCGGTCGGTGCAGTCGGCTTCAGCTGCTCGACGAGGGCGACGTTGACGGTGCCGCCGCTCGGAATCGAGCCCAGGGAGCAGAGGACGGTGCCGGTACCCGAACACGAGCCGGACGACGGCGTGACGGACTGGAACGCGACGTCGGCCGGGAGGACGTCACTCAGTCCCACGCTGTCCGCCGTCCCCGGTCCGTTTTTGTGACTGCAATCGCGTACGGGATGTTTGTCCCGATCGTGGTCGACGCGGGAGCTGTCTTGGTCACGGCGAGGTCGGCCGTGGGGCTCGCGACCGTGGTGCCGGCGGTGGCCGCGTCGTTGACCGGGTTGAAGTCGATGGTGGTCGAGCGCTCACGACGGCGGTGTTCGTGAGCACCGTGCCGGGCGCTGCCGCGGCCGGGACGTTCACGACGAACGTGAAGGAGGCGGACCCGCCGACGCCGAGCACCTCGAGCGTGCACGTCACCGAGCCCCCGCTCCCGACCGCCGGCGTCGAGCACCCGAAGGGCGGGCCACTGTTCTCGGTGAGCGAGACGAAGGTTGTCGACGCCGGGAGCGTGTCGCTCAACGTGATACCGGTGCCCTCGTCCGGCCCGCTGTTACTGACCGTGAGCGTGTACGTGATGTTGCCGCCCGGCGTCACCGATGCCGGGCCGGTCTTGTTCACCGCGATGTCGGCATCGGGAATGATGACGCCCGTACCCGGCGGTGCGGTGACCGTCGGGATCATGACGGTCGGCGCGGTGTCGCTGGGCGATCCGCCTCCGCCGTTCGGGAGGGTCTCGACCGGGGACGTGCCGCCACCGCCCGGCGTGGCACCACTGCCTCCCGTCGATCGGGCTGCCGCCGAACCCCCCGCCGATGGTCTCGGCGAGCGCCGCGCCACCCAGCAGGTGCCGAGGGCGAGCAGGTCGGCCGCGAAGAGCACGAGCACCTGACGTCCGGACCGCTGTGCGTCCATGCCCCTCCTGCCCTTGGTTCGTCCCGCCCGCGGTCTGCAGGACGCCGCCCGTCATGGAGATATCGACCGGCCGACCCGATCCCTTGAGCCCGTGCGCCGGGCCTTCCGGGCGTTTGGCCCCGCTCAGGGGAGCGGCTATGGTGGTTACTCGCCGGTAACTTCCGATCGGGCCCCGTCGCCGCAGAGGAGGACCCATGGCCGAGTTCTCGCTCGACCTCAACGAAGACCAGCAGCAGATCCAGAAGTGGGTGCACGACTTCGCCGAGCAGGTCGTGCGGCCCGCCGGTCACGAGTGGGACGAGCGCGAGGAGATCCCGTGGCCGATCATCGAGGAGGCGGCCAAGATCGGCCTCTACTCCTGGGAGTTCATGGCCCAGTGCTTCTCCGACCCGACCGGCCTGCTCTTCCCGGTCGTCAGCGAGGAGATGTGCTGGGGTGACGCCGGGATCTCGCTCGCCGTCTTCGGCAGCACCCTGGGCGCCGCCGGCATCGCGGGGAACGGCACCCCCGAGCAGATCGCCGAGTGGGTGCCGCAGTGCTTCGGCACCCCCGACGACATCCACCTCTCCTCGTTCTGTGTCACCGAGCCCGGTGCCGGCTCCGACGTGTCGAGCCTGCGCACGACCGCCAAGAAGGACGGCGACGACTGGGTGATCAACGGCCAGAAGACCTTCATCACGAACGGCGGCCTGCTCGACCGGCCCAACGTGCACGTCGTCGTGGCCAGCGTCGACCCCGAGCTCAAGTCACGCGGTCATGCCTCCTTCGTCGTCCCGCCGGGCACGCCCGGCCTCACGGGAGGAAAGAAGGAGAAGAAGATGGGCATCCGCGCCTCGCACACCGGCGAGGTGCTGTTCGACGACGTCCGCGTCCCGAGCTCGTGCCTCCTCGGCGGGGAGGAGAAGCTCGAGGGGCGTCTCGCCCGGGCGCGCGAGGGCAAGAGCTCGAAGGTGCAGGCGGCGATGAGCACGTTCGAGACGACCCGCCCGATCGTCGGCGCCCAGGCCATCGGGATCGCCCGCGCCGCCTACGAATTCGCGCTCGACTACGCCAAGGAGCGCGAAGCGTTCGGCCGGAAGATCATCGAGAACCAGGGCATCGCGTTCAAGCTCGCTGACATGAAGATGGAGATCGACGCCGCCCGCCTGCTCGTCTGGAGGGCGTCGTGGATGGGTGCGACCAAGAAGCCGTTTGAGAACGGCGAGGGCTCGATGAGCAAGCTGAAGGCGGGTGAGGTCGCCGTCTGGGTCACCGAGCAGGCGATCCAGATCCTCGGTGGCTACGGCTACATCCGGGACTTCCCGGTGGAGCAGTGGCACCGCGACTCGAAGATCTACACGCTCTTCGAGGGCACCTCCGAGATCCAGCGCCTCGTCATCGCTCGAGCCGCGTCGGGGCTGCACATTCCCTGATCCCCCTGGGCGAGAAAATCGGCTGGATCACCTCACAGATCCGTCGTGGTGTTCGTTTACTTGGTATGAGCGCAACGTCACCATCGGCGCGGAGCAGGATGCGGAGCAGTCACCTCGGCGGGGTCCCGACAACGCTCCCGCCGCCCGGCACGCGGGGCCCCGGGCAGCTGGCGCTGGGCCTCGAGGCCGTCCCGGACGTCGGCGACACCGACGCTCGCACGAACCCGGCCGACCTGCAACCGGTACGACCACTGCCCGACGTCGCCCACATCCGCGCCTGGCTGACCCCGGCAGACCAACGCGCGCTCGTTGGGCAGTTCCGAGAGTGGGCGGTCCCGCCGGCCGGACTGCGGCACCCGCGGGTGCCGACCGGCCATCTGATGACCGTGCAGTCGGTGTGCCTCGGGTGGCACTGGCAGCCGTATGCGTACTCGCGCACGGCCGACGACACCGACGGTGCACCGGTGAAGCCCCTGCCCGCCGCCCTCGTCGATCTGGCTCGGCGCGCGGTCGACGACGTCGCAGCATTCGGTGCGGGCGCCGCGGCCCGCTTCAAACCCGACGCCGCCATCGTCAACCTGTACGCGCCCGGAGCGCGGCTGGGTCTGCACCAGGACGGCGAGGAGCCGTCGACGGCGCCGGTTGTCACGATCAGCGTCGGCGACACCTGTTTCTTCCGCATGGCCGGCACCGAGCGGCGAACGGCGCCGTTCACGGACATCCTGCTCGCGTCGGGCGACCTGCTCGTGTTCGGCGGCGTCAACCGGCGCATCTACCACGGCGTGCCCAAGGTGCTCGACGGCACCGCGCCCTCGTGGCTCGACCTGCCGCCGGGGCGGCTCAGCATCACGGTCCGGGAAACCGGCTTGGCATGATCAGGAACATCTTCCCAGACGCCGCCTGACGTGAGTCCACGTCGGAACCGCGTCGATCCTTGGGGTGACCTTCACGCGGTCGACGAGCGCGGCATCTTCACCGGCAATCGGGGTTGTCTCGTCGACGCGTCGGCCGATCTCGTACGCCATCACCGCGGCAACCTCTGGATCACGTGCCGCACCAGCTTTCGTGGCTGGCGGCATCCGCTCGACGAGCCGGGTACGTGGACGCCGCTCTTCTTCCTCGACGACGGTGTTGCGTTGGCGGCCGGTCATCGTCCGTGCGGTTTCTGCCGTCCAGATGCCTACACGACGTTTCGCGACGCTCTCACGCGTGCGCTCGGCCGGGACGAGCCGCTTCGTGCGGTCGAGATGAACCAGTGCCTGGCCGCTGAACGTCTGCGTCGTGGTTCGGGCCTCGATCGGGCCGGGGATCGCAAGCTGTGGACCGTTCCATTCGAGGAGCTCCCCGACGGCACCGTCGTCGTCGACGACGTCGGCGAGGCGCGGCTGGTCGTCGACGACCGGACGCTGGCGTTCCGACACTGCGGCTGGACGTCACCGACGGCGCGTCCGACACTCGGCGACGCACGAGTCCTCACTCCGCCGACGTCTGTCGCCGCGCTGCGCCACGGCTTCGATCCCGTTCTGCACCCATCGTCACGTAGCTGATTGACAGGCCCAGACTCGGGAG
>DATFXK010000028.1:0-3308 GCA_035316005.1 Acidimicrobiia bacterium
CAGGGTGAACCCTCGTCGAACCGGGCCCGCTGGGCTCGGCGCGCAAAGCGACACATATGCCACAGTTCAGGCATGTCGCCCACGCGCCGTGAGTTCCTACGCGGGCTGGCCGGCGTGGCGGGCGCCCTCGACCTGGGCCGCGACCACCGGCTGCCTCCCGGCCGCCTGCCGGCGCCGGAGCGGTCGGGCATCGACCACGTGGTCGTCGTGATGATGGAGAACCGGTCGTTCGACCACTACCTCGGGTGGGTGCCGGGCGCGAACGGCCGGCAGGCGGGGCTCACGTTCTTCGACCGCTCGGGCGTGCCGCACACGACCTCGCACTGGCGCGAGTTCCAGGGCTGCGCGCACCCGGACCCCGACCACTCCTTCGAAGGCGGTCGCGTGCAGTACGACGACGGCCGCTGCGACGGGTGGCTGAGGTCCGGCGAGAACGACGAGTACTCGATCGGGTACTACACGGACGCCGACCTCGCGTTCTACCGCGGCGCGGCGCGCGACTGGACGGTCTGCGACAACTACTACGCCGCCATCATGGCGGAGACGTATCCCAACCGCTTCTACCAGCACGCAGCGCAGACCGACCGGCTCCACAACTCGAGCACGACCACGTCGATGCCGACGATCTGGGACCGTCTGGCCGATGCCGGGCTGACCGGCCGTTACTACTTCTCCGACGCGCCGTTCACTGCGCTCTGGGGCACGAAGTACCTGAACATCAGCCGCCCCTTCCCCGCCTTCCTCGCCGATTGCGCGACCGGCGCCCTCCCTGAGGTCGCGTACGTGGACCCGCGCTTCCTCGACGAAGGGTCCGGCACCTCGGGAGACGACCATCCACACGCCGACATTCGCGTCGGACAGCAGTTCCTGAACCAGGTCTACGAGGCGGTCACGAAGAGCCCGGCTTGGCCGCGAACGCTGCTCGTCATCAACTACGACGAGTGGGGCGGGTTCTTCGACCACGTGCCGCCGACGGTCGCCCCCGATGCCAACCCCGACTGGGGCCTGCGCGGGTTTCGCGTCCCCTGCCTCGTCATCTCACCCCGGGCGCGCCGCCGGTCGGTGCACCACGGCGAGCTCGACCACACATCGGTCCTGAAGCTCGTCGAGTGGCGCTGGGGGCTCCCCGCGCTCACGCCGCGCGACGCCGCGGCACGCAACCTGGCCGAGGCGCTCGACTTCCGCTCGCCGACCGACCTGAGCGCGCCTCGATATCCGGTGCCGCTCGCGGTCGGTGGCGCCTGTCTGCCTATCGAGCCTCAGGAGCTCTCGCACTGGCGGGAGCTCCGCGACCTCGCCCGAGCGCAGGGATGGAGCCTCGAAGCATGAGCATCCGCCGAACCATCGTCGCCGCGTGCGCGCTCACCCTCGTCGCCGCCGGCGTGACCACCACCGGCGCCGGCGCGCAGCCGGGCGGGCGCGTACCCCCGCCGATTCGCAACGTGTTCGTCGTCAACCTGGAGAACAAGGGCTACGACGAGACCTTCGGGCCCGCCTCGCCGGCGACATACCTCACGCAGGTGCTGCGGCCCAGGGGCGTCCTGCTCACGCAGTACTACGGGACGGCCCACGCCAGCTTGGGGAACTACATCGCGCAGATCAGCGGCCAAGGCCCGAACGCGGCGACGCAGTCCGACTGCCAGTTCTACACCGACTTCCGCGGTGCCGGCACCGTTGCGCCGCAGCAGGCAGTCGGCCAGGGGTGCGTCTACCCGGCGAGCGTCCAGACCCTTGCCGACCAGTTCACTGCCGGCGGCCTGAACTGGAAGGGCTACATGGAGGACATGGGCAATTCGCCGACGGAGCCGGCAACCTGCCGGCACCCGGCGCTCAACACCCAGGACGAGACGCAGATCGCACGCGCCGGCGACCAGTACGCGGCGCGTCACAACCCGTTCGTCTACTTCCACTCGATCATCGATTCACCGGCGTGCTCCGAGCGGGTCGTCCCGTTGGACCGGCTGGACGCCGACCTGGCGCGAAGGACCGCGACCCCGAACCTCGGCTACATCACACCCAACCTCTGCAACGACGGCCACGACGATCAGTGCGTGGACGGTCGCGAGGGCGGGCTCGTCGCCGCGGATCAGTGGCTGGCGGCGTGGATCCCGAAGATCCTCAAGTCGCGTGCGTTCAGGCAAGCGGGGCTGCTGATCGTCACGTTCGACGAGTCGGAAGCCAACGACGCCAGCGCGTGTTGCGGCGAGGGGCCGGGCCCGAACTCACCCCTCCCCGGTATCACGGGGAGGGGTGGCGGCCGCACCGGCGCCGTCGTGGTCTCGCCGTTCATCCGGCCGGGGGGATGGAACGATACGGGGTACAACCACTACTCGCTCCTGTGCAGCATCGAGGAGATCTTCGGTTTGCCGAAGCTCGGCTACGCCAGACAACCCGGAATGCCGTGCTTCGGGACGGACGTGTACACGACGCTCAACTGACGGGGCACTAGCCTCCGCGCCGTGTCGACCCGGTCGGCGCGCGCGTTGGTGCTCGAGAAGCCGCGAACGCTCGTCGCGCGCGAGCTCGCCGTCCCGGAGCTCGGTGGCGAAGATGCCCTCCTGCGGGTCGAGGCATGCGGGTTGTGCGGCACGGACCACGAGCAGTACACGGGTCACCTGCCCGGCGGCTTCGCGTTCGTGCCCGGGCACGAGACCATCGGCGTGATCGAGGCCATCGGTGCGGAGGCCGCCAGTCGTTGGGGCGTTGCGTGCGGCGACCGCGTCGCGGTCGAGGTGTTCCAGTCTTGCCGCGTCTGCGACGCCTGCCGGGCCGGCGCGTACCAGCGCTGCGAGCGCCACGGCTTGGGCGACATGTACGGTTACATCCCGGTCGATCGCCCGCCCGGTCTCTGGGGGGGCTACGCGCAGACGCAATACCTCGGCCCCGACGCGATCGTGCATCGCGTGCCGGACGTCCTCGACCCCGTCGTGGCCACGCTGTTCAACCCGCTGGGCGCGGGCGTCCGGTGGGCGGTGACCGTGCCGGGCACCCGAGCCGGCGACGTCGTCGCCGTACTCGGGCCGGGTGTGCGCGGGCTGTCGGCGTCGGCAGCAGCGAAGGAGGCGGGTGCCGCGTTCGTGATGGTCACCGGACGCGGTCGACGCGACGCCGAGCGGCTCGCGGTGGCCGGCGACTTCGGCGCCGACCTCGTCGTCGACGTCACCGAGGCCGATCCGGTGCGCGCGCTGCGCGACGCCACCGGCGGGCTGGCCGAGGTCGTCGTCGACGTCACCGCCAAGGCGCCGGAAGCCCTGGCGCAGGCCATCGCGCTCGCCCGGCCGGCCGGCACCGTCGTCGTGGCCGGAACG